>CANQUI010000034.1 GCA_947626995.1 uncultured Eisenbergiella sp.
TTTAGCCACCCCAGTGATGGCTTGTTTGTTATGCAATTCTAATTTTCTCTATCCGCTACCTTTCTGTTTCAAACTTTCTCCTCTCTCCTTCTCTTTTTCCCCGGCATATCTCTTGGGGAGCCGGTCCTGTCCGTCCGTTTCGACACACTTTCTCTTTTTTTGACATACTGATAAACAAAAAAGAGGTTTGCATTATGTTTCATCCCGTCATTCACTATACGCTGGTCCACATTTTGCAGCAAAACAGGCCTCAGGCATTCGCCCAGATCTTCGGGAACCGGGAATATCCGGAGCTTGGCGGCATCGTCCGGTTTTTCACGGTCCCCTACGGAGGCATCCTGGTGGAGGCGGAGGTTTACGGACTGCCCGATGCCAGAAACGGCGGGCGGGACGCTTTCTTTGGATTCCACATCCATGAAAACGGCGATTGCTCCGACTCCTTTCAGAATACGGGGGATCACTACAATCCTTCCGGCGCCGGCCATCCGTTCCATGCCGGAGACATGCCTCCGCTGATGTCCAACGGCGGATATGCCTGGACCGCATTTTATGACGACCGCATCACTATTTCCGAAATTCTCAAAAAATCCGTGGTCATTCATCGGATGCCGGATGACTTTACCTCACAGCCGTCCGGAGACGCCGGGGAAAAAATCGGCTGCGGCGTGATCCATTCCGTTCGGTTTTAGCGGCAAACCGGTCAAAAAAGCGGGGACAATCCGCCCGATTGTCCCCCTTTAGACATAAGGCGGATCCGAGGCGATGTCGCTTTGTTTTCTGATTATATCATATACAGACAGGTTTTGGCGAAAAAAACGAAAGGCGTTCGGTTGTAATCCATTGAAATCCGTGATAAACTAACATACAACGTATATTCGGAATATACGGGAAAGGAACTCCCACATGCGAAACATTTTTGACCGGACCGGCAAATTTCTGCAGCGGATCTGCACGCCGAAATCCCTGGCCATCGGATTGACGGCGATTTATCTGATGAGCCTGATCCCGCTGCTCCTTCTTGGGCACTACGATTATCCCAGCGCCGACGATTATACCAACGGCGCGATGTGTTATCAGGCCTGGCAATCCGATCACAGTGTGGGGGGATTGCTGGCCGCCGCTTTCCAACGGACGGTTCTGGAATGGAATACCTGGCGGGGCTGTTTTTCCTCCGCTTTTCTCTCTGCGCTTTCCCCGCAGGTTTTTGGCGCCCGTTTTTACCAGATTACGCCCTGGCTGATGCTGGTTCTGCTCACCGTCTCTGTTTTTTCCCTCTTTTATATGCTCCTGGTCAGACTGCTTGGCGCGGATAGGTGGACATGCCTCAGCGTCTCTTCCCTTTCGTTATTCCTTCTGGTGCAGTGTACGCCGGGCGGATCGGAGCTGTTTTACTGGTACAGCGGCGCCGTCAATTATACCTTTCTGTTTGGCGTCTCTCTTCTGTTTTACTGCGTCATGTTTTCCCTTCTCCTCCCGCGCAAAAAAGGGGTGGCGCCCCGGGTCATTCTGGCGTCTTTTCTCGGCTTTGTGGTAAGCGGCGCGAATCAGATGACGGCTTTAAACGCCGCTATTGTGGTCACCGCCCTGCTCTGTTTCCTTATTTTCTGTAAAAAATGGACGAACTATAAGTTCGTGACGATTCCGGCCGTTTTCTTTTATCTCGGGTTCGCGCTGAGCGTCGCAGCGCCCGGCAACTTCGTACGGGCCGAGCTCTCCCAGGGCATGAATCCGATCCGGGCGATCCTTCTCTCCTTTTATTACTGCCTGCATCTGGTCATCGACGAATGGCTGACCTGGCCCGTGATTCTGGTGCTGTTTCTTATGATCCCGCTCTTCTGGCAAATCGGCGGGCAGACCAAATTCAAATTCCCCTGTCCGTTTCTGGTTCTGCTGTCCGGCTTCTGCCTGGTCTCCGCCATGATGACGCCGCCTCTGTTCGCGGTGGGAAATGTGAGCAGCGGCAGGGCGCAGGGAACCGTCTTTTTGATGTTTATTCCGGTACTGACGCTATGCACTGGCTATCTCACCGGATGGATCCGGAAAAAACAGGACGCCGCCCTGTCCCCCGACCGGGAGACGGCAAAAGAGGACGGGCGCAAATACAGTCCTTTTACATGTTTCTATCTGGCGGGTTGCCTGATTTTTCTGGCGTTTGGCATCCTGCTTACCCTGATCCCTTCTCCCCGTTATTTTACATTCGGCTCCGCAGCGGCGGACTGCCTCAACGGGAGCGGACGCGCATACGCAGAGGCGCAGAGCGCCCGCGCGGCGCTCTATGAGGCAAATGCGGGACAATGGGTGGAAGTGGCGCCGCTGGAACAGCGGCCGGAGCTTTTGTTCAATTCGGACATTACCGAAAATGCGGACGACTGGACCAATCGGGGCGTCGCCCGGTTCTATGGTCTGGAAGGCGTCGTGATCAGGACGGCTGCGCCGCTTCCCTAAAACCGGAAAAGGAGAACCCACGCGATGAAGGAAATATATGAAAAACTGGTGGCGTGCTGCAGCGCAAAGCGGGCCGGTATCGCGGCAGGCGTCCTCTTCTTTCTTACCCTGCTGCCCATACTCTATCTCGGCGTGCACAATTACGCCTCCGGCGACGACTACTGGTACGGCGTGCATACCTACCGGGGACTGGTGGAAAACGGGCTCATCGGCGCGCTGAAGGGCTCCCTTTTAACGGTATCCGAGTTCTATCAAAACTGGCAGGGGACCTGGTTTACCATGTTTCTGTTTACACTGTCTCCCCACCATTTCCATGAAAACGGCTACGTCATCACGGTTTTTCTGGCACTGGGACTGCTGATTGGCAGCTTTGCCTGTCTGGCCCGCTTTTATCTGGTCCGCAGGCTGAACCTTGGTGCGGGTGCGGCCGCCGTCATCGTCTGTCTGGTGCTCTACCCCGCCATTCAATACATTCCGCGCACCACCTCCGGCCTTTTTTGGTTTAACGGCATCATGCACTACTCCGTTCCGTTTCTGCTGGCGGTTCTGGCCGTGATCCACAGCCAAAAGTTTTTGGAGACCAAACGCAAAAAAGACTATGGGATTCTCTTTCTCTGCTTTACATTATTGGGCGGCGGCAGCTATCTGGTTCCGCTGGCCGCCACGCTGGCCGTGATTCTGATGCTGATCAGCCGGATCCGAATGGTTCCCTCCCGGCGGGAGGGCAGAAAATATGCCCTCTCCTACGACCGGACCGATCTGTACCTTCTTTTTGCCTTCCTCTCGGAAGCCATCGGCCTGCTCATCAGCTTTCTCGCCCCCGGCAACCGGGTCAGGGGCGGAGAAGAATTTGGGGCGGACCCCAAATGGGCGCTGCAATGTATCTATTATGCCATTGACCGCGGCATTTATCTGGGGGAAGACTATTTTCTGAAAAATCCGGTGACCATCGTGATCTATCTTCTGCTTGCCGTGCTGATCTGGCACCTGATGTGGAAAAACATCGACCGGAAGCTGCATTTCCGTTTGCCCGCTCTGTTCGTCCTGTATATGAACGGCATTTACTGGGCCTGCTACGTGCCCGAAATCTATGCCCGCTCCGACGTATCCGGCGGCGTGCCCAACACCTACTTTCATATTTTCCTGATCGTGACGCTGGCAAACATGATCTATGTGACCGGGTGGCTCCAGCGGCGTCTGGTCAGGCACTGGGAAAAAAAGGCAAAACAGACCGGGATCCCGTTTTCACAGATCCAAAACGCCAGCATCCTGGGCCCCTGCCGATTCAAAAAGCAGATCCTGTTTCCCGCCGCGGCATTGGGGCTGGCGATTCTGTTTGTGACGGCACGCTTCTTTGGTCCTGTCACCACCAACGACTACTGCATAGAATACGTTGCCAGCGGGAAAATGGCCCGATATGTGCAGGTGCGGAAAGCCCAATACCGGATCCTGACCGACCCTTCTATTCGGGACGCCGTGGTTCCGGAGATCTGCCAGGATCAATATCCCCTCCTGCACATGCCGCTTCCAAATGAAAACCAGCGGTTATATTATGATAAGGACAGCATTACCATTGAGCCGGTGGAGGAATAGGAAAGCGAACGCCGTCGCTTGTAAAACCGGACTGATTTTGCTATAATTAGTTGCTATCTTGTCTTCTTCATTATTTTGCGTTCGGAAAGGATTATTTGCCATGAAAAGAAGATTCCTTTGTTTTTTGCTCTGCCTGACATCCGTTTTTCTTTCGACCGGCTGTTCGGCAGGAGGCGCACAGTCCCAAAAGAATCCCCTGGACCCCCAAAACCCCACCAACATCACCATCTGGCACTACTACAACGGCGCCCAGCAGGCGGCTTTCGATCAGTTGGTGGAAGAGTTTAACCGTACCGAAGGGCGGGAAAAAGGGGTCTATGTGGAAGCGCACAGTCAGGGCAACGTAAGCGATCTGGAAACCAGCGTGCTGGCCGCCTTCCATAAGGAAGTGGGCAGCAGCGAACCCCCGGATATCTTTTCCTCCTACGCCGATACCGCCTATACCATTGAACAGATGGGCGTTTTGGTAAACCTGGAGGATTATCTGACAAAAGAGGAACTGGATGAGTATGTGGACTCCTTCCTGGATGAGGGACGTATCGGCGCCGGCGGGGAACTGCGCATTTTCCCCACTGCCAAGTCCAGCGAGATCTTTATGATGAGCAAAACCGACTGGGAGCCCTTTGCGGCCGACACCGGCGCCACGCTGGAGGATCTTTCCACCATGGAAGGCGTCGCCAAAACCGCTCAGGCCTACTATGAATGGACGGACGCCAAAACCCCCGATATTCCTAACGACGGGCAGGCCTTTTACGGCCGGGACGCCATGGCCAATCTGTTCATCATCGGCTCCATGCAGCTGGGCACCGAGTTGTTCCAGGTGGAATCCGACCAGGTGACGCTGCACGTGGAAAAAGAGATTATGAAACGGATCTGGGATACCTATTATATCCCCTTCGTAAAGGGATATTTCTCCGCTACCGGCCGGTTCCGCTCGGACGACGTGACCACCGGGGATCTGATTGCCTATACCGGCGCCACCACCTCCGCCAACTATTTCCCCAGCACGGTGGAAAGCGCGGACGGCAGCCGCGACATTGATTATCTGGTCCTTCCGGCTCCCGTTTTTGAAGGCGGTCAGGATTATGCGGTTCAGCAGGGCGCCGGTATGGTCGTGACAAAGAGCACCCCAGCCCGGGAATACGCCTCCGTCCTTTTCCTCAAATGGTTCACCCATACGGAGAACAACCTGCTGTTCAGCTGCGCTTCCGGATATATGCCGGTAAAAAAGGACGCCTTTTCCAAGGAGGCCATGGACGCCGTCATCGCGGATAATCATCTGGAAATTGACCCAAAGACCTACGATACCATGACCACCTGCTTTGACAAAATGGAAGACACCGTCCTTTACACCAACCGCGCCTTTGAAAACGGAGCGGCCGCCCGCAAGGTATTGGAATACAATCTTTCCGATAAAGCCGCTGCGGATCGGGCGGAGGTGGAAAAACAGCTGGCTATGGGTGTGGATCTGGAAACGGCGGTCGCCCCCTATGTGGACGATGCGGCTTTTCAGAACTGGTTTGAAGGATTTTGCTCCGCCCTGGAACAGGCGATGGAGTAATCCGATCCGATATTAAAAACTGTGACAGGAGGTGGGCATATGGGACATAGCCTGCGCCGAAGCCGGCGGATCTTTCAGCTTGTGCTGATTCCGCTGCTTCTTCTGGTCATTATGCAGGCCGGACTTTCCTTTGGTTCGGTCATCCTGGGAGGGACCTTTTCCTCCCTGCGAGGCTATGCCGCCGACCGGCTGAATCAGGTCACGGAAACCCGGCAGATCATTCTGGAAAGCCAAATGGTCCAGCAGTGGTCCGAGATGAATGAGGAATATGACACCGCCAATCAAATGCTGTCTCAGTTTCTGGAAACCCATCGGCTGGATCTGGAAGAATTCCTTGCCGATGAAATGCTTCAGGAAGAATACCTCGCCGGGCTGCTCTCCACCTGGACTTATATGATGCGGAAAAATTCCACGACCGGCGCGTTTCTCATTCTGGCCCGGGAGGGAATCGAAACGCAGGGCGGCGCCGTAAATGCCCTCTATCTTCGGGACGGCGATCCGGATACCAACCCCGTCGATTATTCCGACCTGCTGCTTGCCATCGGCCCCTCCAGTGTGTCCCAGGCCCACCAGATCCCTCTGGGGATCAACTGGCGGTCCCGGCTGACCCTGAAACCTCAGGACGAACGGGACGCCGACAGGTTTTTCTACGCGCCTTACCTTGCCGCGTTAGAGCAGCCGACGCAGGATAAGGAAAATCTGCGTTACTGGAGCCGTCCGTTTTGTCTGGAGGACGATTCCGCCGATCCCTACCGGATGATCGCCTGTTCCATCCCCCTGATTACCGCCAAAGGGCAGGTCTGGGGCGTGATGGGTGTGGAGATCTCCCTGCCCTATCTGGAAGAAAACCTTCCCTACCGTGAAGTGGATTCCGGTCACCGGGGCGGCTATCTTTTGCTGGAACGTACCGACGAGGAGCATTATCAGGTGGTTCATGCCTCCGGTCCCGTGGTGGGGCAGCTGTCTATGGATCTGGACAGTCTTACTCTTGCGCCCGCCCGGGAAACGAATCTTTTTCGCCTCTCGCACAACGACCATCAGGACTATCTGGTGTTAAAACCTCTGCGTCTCTATAATACCAATACCCCGTTTTATGACCATAGCTGGTTTTTGGCCGGGGTTGAGACCCACGCGGCGCTTTTTGGCATCAGCGACACGCTCTCCCGGGTATTTGTGATCGCTACGCTGTTCTCTCTGACCGTGGCCATCGTACTGGCCGTTTTACTGGTGCGCTTCGTCACCAGACCCATCCGCCGTCTGTCCGACTGTATTCAGAACAGCCCTGAAAATGAACTGGGGACGTTTTCTCCCAGCCATATCGCAGAGGTGGATGAGCTATACGACACCATTTCCCGCCTCACCACCCGGCAAAAGCAGATCGAATACGACCTGCTGGAGGAAAAGGAACGCTACCGGCTTGCCCTGCAAAGCAGCTCCGACATTCTTCTCTCCTACGATCTGGATCAGGACCGGGCCGTTTTCTACAATCTTGACGGCAGCGGCAGAGAGGATACCGTGGATCGTCTGCTGGAGGCCATCCAGACGCAGGATTATGTCCATCCGGACGACCGCCGGATCCTGTTCGCCAGACTGACCGAGGCGCAAACCGAGCTGTCCGTCTCCTTCCGCATAAACTTTTCGGGACAGGCGAAAGATTATCGCTGGTTTGATTTCAACGGCCGGATTCTGCCCGCCGGCGAAGGAAGACCGCGGACCCTCATCGGCGCTTTGCACAACATCCACGACCAGAAACTGCAGGAAACGGCCGCCTACGAATCCCTTCACCGGGATTCTCTCACCGGCCTGTACCGCAGGGCTTCCGGAGAAGATATTGTCCGCAGCAGCATCCAGGCGGGACATGGCGGCTGTCTGATCCTGTTGGATCTGCAGGGGCTTGGCGAACTCAATCAGCAGCTTGGCATCACGGCCGGAAATGTGGTGCTGGAAGAAATCGGGCATCTGCTGACAGCCTGGAAGGAGATCGAAGCGCCCATACAAAACGTCCTGCTCCGGCTGGGCGGAAATCAGTTCCTTCTCTGGCTGGAAAACTACGACCGGGCCAAAGCCCGGCAGGCGGCGCTCACTTTATGCCGCAGGGCCAAGGCCCTGTATTCGGAAGGCTCTTTTTTTGCACAATTTCTCTGCGGCTGCGCACAGACGAGGGCGGGGGAACCCTATCCTGCCCTGCTCAACCGCGCCTGCCGCGCCCTGGCCGAGGCAAAATCCAAAAACGCGGCGGAGCCCGTCTGGGCGGAGGATCTTTCCGGCCAGGACACGCCTGCCGGAAACGTGATCGTTCCCATCGAATATACCGCCGCCGTCCAGCGAGACATCGTTCCGCTGACCTTTGCCCTGTTTGACCGGGGCGGAGAAGCAGGCGACGTGCTCTCCCTTCTTTTCCCCAGACTGGGACGGGAGCTTGGCGTCTGCGATATCATCCTTTCCCAGATCAGCCAGGACTTTTTTACCGTCTCCGCCCTCTATCAGTGGCACAGCGCCGACGGCGTCCCCAAAAACAGGGAAATCGTCCGTTTTTCCGCGAAGGAGTTTGCCGCGTTACGGACAAACTTATGGCCGGGCGGTTCGGAACCCAGAGAGATAAAGACCCTCGACGACGCGCAGCGGCGTTTCCTTTGCGCGCCCGACGGCCGGGAAGGTCTTGCTTTTCCGCTCTATGACAGCGGCAATTATATGGGCGCGATCCTCTTTTTGCACAAGCCCGGCGAAAAAGCCCTGACAGAGGACAAAAAGGGAGAGCTTCTTGAGGCGGTCAAGGTGATCGAGGTCAACCTGAACCGCCAGCGCTACGATTCCGCCAGCCGGGCCAAGAGCGATTTCCTCTCCCGGATGAGTCATGAGATCCGCACCCCTATGAACGCCATCATCGGTATAACTTATATTGCCAAAACCCACACCGATGACCAAAAAGCGGTTTCTGCCGATTTGGACAAGATCGATCAGTCCTCCCATTATCTGCTGGGGCTGATCAACGATATTCTGGATATGTCCCGCATTGAAAGCGGGAAGATGATTGTGGAACGGGCTCCCTTTGATCTCTCACTCCTTCTGGACGGCGTGGGCGATCTGATCCGCCCCCAGACGGAAAGAAAGGCCATCCGCTATTGTCTGGACGCCCATATTGATCGTCCCTGGGTGGAGGGCGACTCTCTCCATCTTAAGCAGGTGCTCATCAATCTGCTGGGCAACGCGGTAAAATTTACCCCGGAGACGGGTTCTGTTACGTTGACCGTCCGGCAGAATTCCGACGGAGAAGTCTTCTTTTCCGTAAAGGATACCGGGATCGGCGTCAGTCCGGAGAATCAGGAACGTATTTTTCAATCCTTCGAGCAGGCGGAATCCAGCACCGTGCGGCAATATGGCGGCACCGGCCTGGGACTGGCCATCAGCAGCCATCTTGTGCGGATGATGGGAGGCGTCATCCAGCTGGACAGCGTGCCGGACCAGGGCAGCGATTTTTACTTTACAATCAACCTTCCTCTCTGCCAGCCGCCGGAGGAAAACCGGGATCCCGATCCGGCCGCCGCAAACCAGCCCACCGCGCAGGGACTGCGCATCCTGCTGGTGGAGGACAACGAACTGAATATCGAGATTGCCCAGTCCATCCTGGAAATGCACGGGGCCCAGGTGACGCTGGCCCACAACGGTCTGGAAGCCGTAGAACGGTTTACCGCCAGCAGTCCGGGAGACTTTAATCTGATCCTGATGGACATTCAGATGCCGGTCATGGATGGGCTGACGGCGACCAAAGCCATCCGTCAGTCCGATCATCCTCAGGCCGCGTCGATTCCCATCATCGCCATGACCGCCAACGCCTTCGACGAAGACATGAAACGCTCCGTGAGCAGCGGCATGAACGGCCATTTATCGAAGCCGCTGGATTTTGACCAGGTGCTTTCCGTCATCGCGCAGGTCGTCGAACCAACGCCGTAAACGGTTATCCTCTGCGGGCCAGCAGCCACGCCATGACATGCACCGCCTGCTGAAATTCGCCTTTGGCTATCCGCTCTTCTATTTCCTGCGCGGAATACGTTTCAACCCTTAAATATTCCGTCTCATCCAGAGACTGCCCGGAGACCCGGCGACAGTTTTTCGCCTGAAACAGGCAGACATAATTATCCGCGATGGTGGCGTTTGCGGGAACCGTAAGCAAATGCCTCCACTCCCCGGATTCGTATCCCGTCTCCTCCAAAAGCTCGCGTCTGGCCGCCGTCAGGGCCTCTTCCACAGACGGAACCGCGTCACTTCCCTGCGTTTTCCCGTCCTTTCGCTCGATACCGCCTGCCGGAAACTCCGTGGTCACCTGCCGGATCCCCTGCCGAAACTGCCGGACGCAAATATAGTTTTCCTCCGAATCCGAGGCCACGATCACCACATAATTCCTGCGGCTGTAACTGTAAAAAGGCGAAAATACTCTGCCGTCAGGAAACCGGTACGCGGTTTTTCTAAAATCAATCCACTCGTCCTGCACGATATGTTCGGTCTGAATTTCCTCCCACGCCAGAATATCCTTCCGTTCCTCTTTTTCTTTTTTCTCCTGCCTGTTTTTCATGAGATACTGCTCCTTGTCGATCGGTTTGGCGATATGTGCGTTCATGCCGCTTTCCAACGCCCGCCGGCGGAAAAATTCCAAGCCCTTTTTATTCCATTGATTTTATGAAAGCATGAAAGATTTTTCGACTGTCGGCATCTGTCTGACAGGAAAACTCAGGATGCCACTGCACCGCCCATACGAAACGTTGATCCGGCTTATATACTGCCTCGACAATTCCGTCCGGCGAGACTGCCATGACCGTCAATGCCGGCGATACGGTTTTGACTGCCTGATGATGATAACTGTTAACCTGTAATTCCCCGACCTGCAGACAGTCGTATAAAGGAGACCCCGCCGCTATTTTCACGCTATGAACCGGAACATGATAGGGCGGTTTCTGATGATGTCTGATTTCTGACGGGCATTGCGTCGGAATGTCCTGATACAAAGTCCCGCCAAGGGCTGCATTGATCAATTGAATCCCGCGGCATATCCCAAGAACCGATTTTTCATTCTCCAAAGCTTCCCGCAGTACAATCGTTTCCATTTCATCCCGTTTTTTGCAGCAGGAAACAAGACTGCCCATGGGAGCTTCCCGATATAGCTCCGGCGATACATCCTGTCCTCCCGTAAAGAGAATCCCGTCGCACATACGGACCAGTCGTGCAAGTTCTTTTCTGTCACAGGAAAAAGGGAATATGAACGGCGTCGCGCCCGCCTGCGCAATTCCATCCATATATCCCGGCAGCATCCAGATACTGTTTCTTTCTTCATCCCATAACGGCATAACGCCTACGAGCGGTTTCATTTCACACACCTCCTGCTGTGTTACCATTCCTCTGTTTCCGGAATAATCTTATATACTGCGGTATTCTGATATGCCTTGGCTTCCGCATGGGCAAACAGGAGCGTGCCCTCTGTGGGGGAATCAATCTCGTCCACGATCTGACCGTTGCAGCAGTCCACAATGCCGGCTAAAATCTGCCCTTTCCTGACATGCTCTCCTGCGCTTACCTTCCCTTCAAAAAAACCCGCCGTCCTGTTACGGACGGTTATCATATCCTCCGTAGAAGCCACCTTTGACACATAGCCCGCAGATCCGCCGTACTCCAATATCCCCATCCTCTGCAGAAAGCCGAGCACGGATTCCACCGCCCATCTTGCGCTTGTCCTGTCGATTTCTTCCGTTGTCGTTGTATAGATGGAAAAAGCCTTCGTTGCCCATATCTGCCAATTATAATTCAGGGTCGTGGTGTCAAAGGGTCTGGGCGTGTGCAGGATCACATAGGGAAATCCAAATTTTTTTGCCAGCTCCACATCTTCAAATCCCGTTTTCATGACACGGATATGCGGCACGAATCTGCCCGGCATATAGAATGACGCAAACTGCAGGCCATAGGTATAATCCTTGATTTCCTCAAACAGTCCTCCCGCAATTCTCTGCGTCGTCTCTCCCTCCTGATAACCGGGAAACATTCTGTTAATATCCGTGTTATCAATACTCCAAAATCGTTTTTTAATATTCATGGAATAGGGGTTGACGCAGGGGATCACCAAAATTTCCTTTCCCGGTTTGATCCGTCCCTTTTCTTCCAGCTCTCTTAATTTTCTCACCAGCTGGGAGCAGCAATACATCTGCTGATTTTCATTTCCCCGCATACTCCCTACGATGCAGGCGGCTTTTTCTCCCTGCCCGAAGGAAAACCCCGTCACACGAAAATCATCCCGGTACAATGCTTTTAGTTCCAATAAAGTTTTCTCAGTCATACAAGATCCTTCCTATCAGGGAGCCTTCATTCACGACCGGATACTCCCGGATCGTAAACAGCCATCCGTCTACGGGCGATTTGATTTCATTTCTCACAGTCCCGGACAGCGGATCCAGGATTGCCCCGATTCGGTCATTCTTTTTTAAGAAAGTACCATGAACCGTATCCTTCAGAAAAATACCGGAAGACGGTGCGTTTAGGAAACAGACGTCTTTATGATCTGAGGATTGCTCCGGCTTTTTCACGTCGGGATCTTCCCCGTCCCATATCCCCATCTGATGCATTAAATGGATAATGCCCTTAAAAAGCTGATCCCCATACTCCTTTGTAATACGCATCCCCACGCCCATTTCAACCACCAGCGTGGGCGTACCCGCCACGTTCAGGCTATGGGCAAATGTAGACTCCAAAACGGTGCTTGCCCCATGCACCCAGATAAAATCCACATTTGCCTCCCTGGCATAAGGCAGCAGCATTTTTTCATGCAATTCGTTGATCCGTATCTGCGGCACCTCCGTCAGAAAAATATTGCTTGCGTGAATATCCAAAACAAGCGCGGAACCCGCCACATCCTGTATGATCTGTGACGCAAGATATTCATTCATATCTCCGTCGCTGTTGCCGGGGAAAATCCTGTTCATGTCCAGATCAAACGCCGGAATCCCTCTTGTGATCGAATCCATGCCAAAGGGATTTAACGCCGGATAAATATCCACTGTCCCTCTTAAAAAATCAATATTTTTCTGGATATAATCGGATAATTTATAGCATACATATTGGCCTTCCAGCTCATCCCCATGAATTCCGGTGACAATACTGATTCTCTTGCCGCCCGTCTTTTGCTTCGGTTCCAGCCGCATTTTTTTAATTTCTAATGCTTCATTGACCGGAAGGTTTACCTTTACCACCGTCGTAATCATCCTGCCTGATTCCTCCCATAGCTTGCTCCGTCTGTATTTCCGATACCTCTGCCCAAATGCTCTGACTCTGTTTTGCCTGTCCCGTAAAAACTCCTCTGTTGATCGAACAATCGCTGTAATCTCTGCCGTGGGAAATCTTAATATGTAAGTCGCCGACCTCCAGATTGTTGGTCGGATCATACCCTCTCCATTTTGCGCCGTCAAAGACCTCAACCCACGCGTGACTTTCCCCTTCTCCCATCAACATTCCGACCACATACCGCGCAGGTATCTTTTCCTCTCTGCACAGCGACAGCATGACATGGGCGTAATCCTGACATACGCCTTTTCCCAGCGCCAGCGACTCCTCCGCCGTCGTATATATCGTTGTGATCCCTTTGTGATAAGTGAGATGTTGCTGTACGGTTTTCATATAAAACCGTACTTTTTCCTCCAGCGGCATTTTGGAAAAATCCGCCTGCCTCCGGCAGTCCATAAACAGTCGACGGATCCGCTCCTGCGGTTTTGTGAGCGGCGTCTGATATTTATATACGGAAATATCCGTCTTTTCCT
The DNA here is from genome assembly GCA_947626995.1 of uncultured Eisenbergiella sp. GTDB lineage: Bacteria > Bacillota > Clostridia > Lachnospirales > Lachnospiraceae > Gallintestinimicrobium. Next base: position 13,393 of record CANQUI010000034.1, read on the forward strand.
TTTGACGGTCCATGTCGCAGATGCCCGTCACCGCCCGCCCTGTCACATCCACCTGAAACCGGGTATGTTCTCCTTTTTCCGTGCCGTAGAGCATCCTGTTTCCAAAGGAATCATAACTCTCCTGCACTTTGCCCGCCGGATAAATCGTGTATTCGCATGCCTTGATCTGCTGCGTATCGGTCGTAACCGGCAGGCATTTCAATGTATAAATATGGCTGTGTACCGGTTGGGAAAACAGAATTTCCATATGATAATGAAATTGTAGATTTTTCATAGCCTCAGTCCCTGCGCAAAGTATCCGCCAGCTCTACGATCTCATCATAGTCTATGCGTTCCTGTTTTGCAAGTTCGCGCAGCTTATGAAGCTTGTTTTCGTCATAATGCAGATTGGTTTTTGTGATTCTTCCGCTCAATCTGGAGATCTCCCTGTTTATGGATTCCCTGTCCGCCTGCAGCCGTCCGTACAGATCCAGCCGCTCAATCCGCTTTCCGGTCTTGATAATATTTCGGATATTTTCATCCTCGATCATATCATCCACGATGCCCCAAAATGCCAGAATATTGTCTATTATTTTTTGCAGTCCTACGATCGGTGCGCTGGCAGTCCTGTTTCTTTTCATATCGTACACGCAAAGCTGTATATAAGCGATCGGTTCGCTTCCGATCTCATTGCGAAGCACGATGGCATTGTCATAGGCGCGCATCAGATTGGAATAGATGGAATTCGGATCGTCCTCGTCATGGATATACCGCCGACAGAAATCCTCCCTCGAATGGTAAATGTTTGGAATATCCAGCTGCGTACAGAATACCGCATAATTTTCCACATCCATATCGATCATTTTGTCAAAGCTGTCGGCGAACAGTCTTGCCGACGTATATACCCTCTCGGAATACCTCCCCAGCCAAAATAATCTGTCCGAATTTTCTACTGAGATAATACCCATGTGTCCTTAAAACCTCCTCCTTGTGATGAATTAACAATAAACGAATCGGGATTTCTGGAAAACCGCGTCAGTCCGCTCTTCCATACCATCGGTTCCTCAGCCATCAGCACAAACGCCCGTAAATCCGCCTTTCTCGGCGTGCGGATTCCATCCTCCAATATATCAATATCCATAAAATCAATGACCTCCTGCGCGATAAACCGCCTCGGTTCCTTTTTCAGCAGCTTTTTGAAATCTTCTTTTTCCTGTGCCGTCATTTTATTGGCGAACACAACGCCATAACCGCCGGCCTCAGCCACATCCTTCAGCACCAGCTCGTCAAAATGCTCCAGAACGTATTTCATATCCTCCTCATAAAAAGGCAGGTATGTGGGGGCATTTTGTAATATGGCCTCCTCGCCCAGATAATATCGAATCATTTTGGGCACAAAATAATAAATTCCCTTATCGTCCGCAACCCCGTTCCCCGGTGCGTTTATCAGCGCCACATGCCCCTTCCGGTACACATCATATATGTTGGGAATTCCAATCACCGATTCCTCATAAAAAGTCATGGGATCCAGATACTCGTCGGAAATTCTCCTGTAAACGGCGCCTACCTTTTCTTTTCTTCCGGAGTAATCAATAAAATATAAATAATCATCCTCAACCGTCAATTCGCTGCCGGTTGCCAAATGCGCGCCCGTCTTTTCCGCAAAATAAGAGTGCTCAAAGTAAGCGGCATTGTATCTTCCCGGCGTGAGAATTACCGTATGCCCTCCGGTATTGGAATAATCCATCATTGTACGAAGCAGCTTTGTGTAATCCCTGTTATCTTCTATATGATTCGACTCAAACGTATCGGGACTGCTTCTGCGGCATATTTCTCTGGCAATCATCGGGTAGGACGCCCCGGAGGGCACGCGCAGATTGTCCTCCAAAATGTACCACTCTTTATTTTTCCCCTGCACAAGGTCAATGCCCGCTATATGCGTATAAATTCCTTTCGGCGGCATAACGCCGTCGCAGGCTGCCAGGTAACCGGATGAAAGATATACAAATTCCTCCGGCACCACCTTGTCCTTTATAATTTTTTTCTCACTGTAGATATCCCGGATAAAGCAATTGAGAGCCGTCACCCTCTGCTTTAATCCTTTTTCCAGATAACAAAACTCCTCTTTCCCGATCACGCGCGGAATCGTGTCAAACGGGAACAGCTGCTCTCTGAATTCATTGTTTTTGTAGATTCCAAATTTTACGCCATACCGTGCCAGCAGTTCGTTGACGGTCTCCGATTGTTTGGTCAGTTCAAAATCCTTCATTGCATTTTCCCCGCTTTCTTTATTTTGGCATCTTATCAGGTGCAATGGCAAAAAAGAAAGGCATTTGGATATTCCAAACGCCTTCGTTTCGTCAATCATTTTCCTATGTATTTTATTTCTGTATGATAGCATGGAGTATTTCTCTTGTCAATTGCATTTTTGCAATATTTTGGAATCCCATCATCGTTTGTCGCCTTTGAGGAAACCGAACAGCCCCTTCTTTTCGCAGGTTTCTTTCCTGACCTGCAGTACCTGATAGCCTGTGGGCGCAAGCGCCGTGCGAAGCGCTTCCTCTGAAATATCCGTTTCTGTCAGGATCACCGCCTCGCCCTTTGCGTGGGAGGACGTGACCTTCTTTACCGGGAAGGCCCGGCGAATGGCGTCGTTGACGTGGGATTCGCACATCCCGCACATCATACCGTCGATTTTCACTGTTATCCTATTCATTGCACATCTGTCCTTTCCAAGGCGTCCATGGCTCTCTCCCACTTTCGCCATAACGTTTTTTTGTATATGCTTCAGTGTATTACATATCCATAGTCAGAGATTAATTTTGAGATGATTTCCTCATCCAGGTTACACTCTTTAAATGCGTTGTCCCCAACCGATTGCAGGGAATCCGGCAAAATGATTTTGGATAGTGGTAATTCGCAAAAACTATTGTTCCCGATATGTGTGCAGCCGTTATCTATCATTACCCATTATATTTCCTGTTTCAATTCGGCCCATGGTTTTGTTTCATATTCATAATCTGTCATTGGTCCCGTTCCTTGGATTACCAGCACATTGTCCTTATAAAACCAGATCAGATCGTTACCGCAGACGCCCTTTTGTTCCGCCGTCTCCAGAGTAATCGAATTCAGATATGACTGTATCAGATCATCATTTGCGGAAGTATTTTCCTGCGTGATTGCATCCCCTGTTGCGGTTTCTTTCAGGATGTCCGTTTCCGCAGCCGATTCCGGCATTTCAATATTTTCCCGCCCAGGATTTCCGCAGGCAGACAGTATCCCGGTTGCAAGGATCCCCGTAAGGATCGTTAAAATCATTTTTTTCTTCATGTGTTTCCTTTCCCGCCATCCGTACCTGTCGAAAATATCCGTAAATCCTTCCCATCGGCCCCATGTCACCGACTGAGGTGTATCTGTCAGTCTCTGAAAATTATCTCCGCTGCCCTTCCTGTGGATGCACTGCTCATCCGGCATCATCGACCGACGATGCTTCCTGACAGAATTCGTCGCTTTTTTCCACGATGAGCGGTTCCATTGTCTCAACTCCTGTGCGGTATAAATCTGTACTTTCCTTTTCCAAATCCAGTTACCGGTTCGACAAATCCTTTCTCCGCCATCTCTGTCAACAGCGCGGTACTTCTGGTCGGTTTCAGTCCGAGGATTTCCTGAACATCCGATCTTCCAAAGATCGTCCGGAAGCCGTATTCCTCCAGCAATTTGCAGACATGAGAAGCCGTCTTAGCCGTAAATAAGTTTTCAATGTTCGCTTTTTCCCTTTCAATGTTCGCTTTTTGATCCTCAATGTTCACTTTTTCCGGTGCCTGAAAGGTGCCGCTGATATGCAATGTTCGGTTATGAAGCGGATGGTTCTCATTCAGCAAAAGGTTTCTTAAAAACAGTTCCAGAAACTCCGTGGTCTCATGGATACCGTTTTTTAAGTCATTATAGTTTGCCCGGACAAGAGAATTACGAAAATACCATGTATTCTCAGCGAAAATGTCGTTTGTTACATCAAATCCGAGGGTGCGCAGATACTTGATGAAGAACACCGCCGTCGTTCTGGTGTTGCCTTCACCAAAAACGTGAATTTGCCACAGTCTGGATACGAACACGGCGAGGTGATGAATAATTTCGTCCATCGAAAGATTTTTATAAGAGAACTTTTTCTCTTCTGAAAGATCATAATCCAGCGTTGTTCTCAGCTCTGTAGCACTGCCGTAAAGCACCGTAGCGCCGTTAAGTACCCATTCCTTCTTTGTAATGTTATAATCCCTAATGCGTCCTGCATGAGAATAGATACCGGTAAACAGCTTTCTGTGGATGGATAAATATTCATTCGGTGTGAAACTGAATGCTTTCTCCGAAAGAAGCGCAGCAATTCTGGCAGAAACCTTGTCTGCCTCCTCGGTGCGATCGTCGGCATCGCGGGCAGGATTCTCCTCGTAATAGCTCTGTAAAAGATCATTCACTTCCTCAAAGGAAATCTCACCTTCGATATTGCGAACTGCAGTATGTATCAAGTATTCTGACGTCTTAAGTCCGTCAACCGCCTGCAGGCCAATGGCCGTATGCCACGCATAGCCTTTGTCGCGCTTGTCCGGCTCAGACTCTTTGATATATTCCTTAAATGGATCATGATTCACCAGATACCACCTCGCTAATGCTTATTTTTTATTACTCGATAATCCCGTCCGGTACATATTCATACTTGATATTCCTTGGGGAAAATCCGGACATGTCAGGGAACACATCCTTCAAATCTTTTGCCATGCGGTCAATAACTTTGGCTCCCCATCCTTCTTCTTCCTGTTTTGCTAAAATAGCCCTGCCGATATTCCAATAAAGGCAGATCATACCGGCATTGACATTCATTACAACAGAAATCCTCTACTTCTGAATTTCCGTCTTGATTTTTCTATAAACTCCAAATAACTGTCACCCATTTCGGAAAGATTTGGAGCAATAGGAAATATTATACTCCATCTTTATTCTTTCCTATATGTTTTCTGTTATCCATTCTGGCACCTCTTTCCTCTCTCTTCTTTACCGTAAAAAATATTTTTTTAAAAAAAGTTTGGGCATAAAAATAATGTTAATTATATCATTCCATTTTAACACATTCAACACTGCACTATGGGAATTTTTATCTCTCATCCGGTAATGAATAAGAATCTATATCCAATTCGCATATATCTGTAAAGATGATGGAGAAATACTTCGGATCCAGTACAGAAAGGTCTTTCGTATCAAACATGGGCATTTTCCCTCTCCTGTTCTTTCGCATAATCTGCCTGCAAGTGGACTGTGATAACGATCATTCGGAAAAACTTGCAGATTGGACCACACCGGACGATGTGCCCGCCGCCTTTCCCGGTGTCAGCTTAGCGGTCCATTACAGCCGTTTCCATAACCGTGAGAAGAACAGCAAACCTGCTCGTCTAAAGTTCCATATCCCGTTTCCGATAAACTTCATGACCGACGCTGCCGCCTATAGCGATATGAAGAAGCTGGTCAACACGATCTTTCCGTATTTTGATACGCAGGCGCTGGATGCGGCCCGATTCTTTTTCGGCACTACCACTGCCGAGGTAGAGATTCGCGAAGGCACCCTGAACCTGACCGAATTATTGCAGGACGCGGATTCCTTTGATCAAGATATGGATGACGGCCAGTATGGTGATCGCGTCATTTCCGAAGGGAGCCGAAACGCGACTATGTCCCCTACGATGTGTAGGAGCGGTAAGGGTACCTCCAGACCACAGAGGGCAGCGTCGTCCGCTACGACTACATCGAGCAGCATGGGCTTCACGGTGGTTTCCTTTGGACAGGGCTTCAGGGATATTTCGCCGCCATCATGGCGCCCGACCGGGCGATCCGCTGCGGCAACGATACCTTAGCTTCGGTTTATGACAGTCGAAGCATTTTGTTTATCTCACCGAGAAAATATTTCCCCTCAAATATGAAATAATATTAAGGGTATTTTCTTGTATGGGATTGGTTTTTCCCTTAATACATGATATGATTTAAGGGAAACATGCGGGGGTGAAACAAATGCGGGCTTTTAACTACTCGGCAATCAAAAACCAAAAGTGGGATTCGGAAATCCTCGGCCTGATTGCCGCAATTTATAAGGAAGTCGGAAAACAGGAGCTGTATCTGAAGCAGCGCCCAGAAGAACTGGAAAAACTGGTCGAGATTGCAAAGGTACAGAGTACGGAAGCCTCTAACGCCATTGAAGGAATTGTTACGACCAATACGCGCATACGACAATTGGTCGAAGAAAAAACGATGCCAAAAAATCGTGACGAACAGGCAATCGCCGGATACCGCGATGTGCTCAATATGATCTATGAAAGTTTTGATGTAATTCCAATCACGCAGAATTACATTCTTCAGCTTCATAAAATCCTGTACAGCCACATGAACAACCCGATGGCAGGCAGAACAAAAAACGTGCAAAATTATATCAGCGCAACTCATTCGGACGGTCATGTGGAAATTCTATTTACGCCGCTGCCTCCATATGAGACACCGGAGGCGCTGGATCGAATCTGCGCGGAATACAACCGAGTTACCGGAAATATGGAAATAGAACCGCTCATCGCGATTCCTGTTTTCATTCACGACTTTCTTTTCATTCACCCTTTCAACGACGGAAACGGCAGAATGAGCCGGCTACTGACAACTCTGCTTTTATACAGAAGCGGCTTCTATATCGGAAAATATATTTCGCTTGAAGCAAAAATCGCAAAGAATAAAGACTTATATTATGACGCACTTGGTCAGGCGCAAATTGGCTGGCACGAAGGCAAGGAGAACGCAGTTCCGTTTATCAAGTATCTACTTGGAACGATCCTTGCTGCCTATAAGGATTTTGAGGATCGATTTGCCTTGGTAGAGACAAAACTTTCCGCGTTTGAAATGGTAAGACGTGCTGCCATGAACAAGGTTGGGCGTTTCACAAAACAGGACATTCGAGAGCTGTGCCCCTCTCTCAGCGTTAGTTCCACAGAGGGTGCACTACGCAAACTTGTGGCTTCCGGCGAACTGAAACGAGAAGGTTCAGGAAAGAATACTTGCTATTATAGAGTAAACTAATTCCCACAACCATTCCGGTATTCTCTTAAAATTGAGTGAAAATTAAGGGAATGAACATATTGATAAGGTTACGCATTTGTCAGAAATGATAGGTTCTTTTCTTTTCCATTTTTTGTTTTCCTGGGCGGCACAACCTCCGGCAAAGCCGTGACGGAACGCTCCGCCATGATGAACCGAACCCGGAGATGAGTTCCTTCGGGTTCCGGAAAACGCTCATGACACACCTTCTGCTGTGAACAAACGCCTACGCACAAATCATCTGCAACGGCAAGAGCGAGGGCATGTACTGGACGACGCAGCAAGAAGAGATGTGTTTGAATATCTGAAGATTATGAGAAAGAATCATAGTGATCCGGAGAGGAAAAGGGATTAAAACTATCCTAAAAAATCTGAAAATGAATTCATATATCTTTATCCGCTTCACACGTAAAACCGCTCTCCCGTTTCCAGACAGAAGCACGCCAGCCTGCCATAGGCAAAGCCGCAGCCGCAGTCCATCATATAGACGTTTCCCGCTGCGTTGCGCCAGATGGAGGGCCTTTCCGCATCGCAGTATTCGCCCGGGCAATCGATGAGATTGCCCGTGGGATTATGGCCGCAGAAAGAAATATATCCCTCCGTCCCCTCCAGAAGAAAGCCGTCGTAGGTCTCTTCACCGGTCATGAGATCTCCCAGCAGATAATAGCCGTCCTCCTTCGTCTGCGAGGGCGAGGTCATGGCATGCGCAAAAAGATATCGCTGCCCGTTCAGCGTAAGTCCCGCCTGCAGTGGCATATGTAACAGTATCCACTCCGCCAGCTCCTGTACGTCCACATCCGTCAGCCGCTCCCGCAGAAGTTCAAAGGACTCATAAGGATAAGGCTTCTGCCGCTTTCGCTTCCTTTCCGGAAGCGCATAGTAGGAGCGGATATACGCGGCGAGCCATCGGTCATGATTGCCCTCCACCGCAGTGCAGGAGGCTCCCAGCCCCAGCACCGTAAAATAGACCTCCACGGGATCAGCCACCGTGCCGCCCCTGTCAAACAGATCCCCCAGCAGATACAAATGATCCGCCTCTTCGCCATCCCGTTGAAAACCGATCGTATCGAGCATCTGATGCAGTCTTCCGGCATCGTTATGTACATCGCCGATCACATAGTGCATGACTGTCCCCCTGTCGTTTTCTCTTCTTCCGCAGCCTAGTATCAGGCGTCTCTTCCATCCTCCCGGCCAGCTTCCGATGTCTGCCGGATCTTCTTTTCGTATTCTGACAGGAAAAAATCTAAAGGAAGTTTCCCCTGTACCATATCGCTTACCATGCCGGCATATTTTCGTGTCTCCTCCTTGCTTCCTTTTTTCAGAAACAACAGGGACGGATGGCTGTAGAAGAACATCCCGTCTTCTTCAATGTACTGCACGATCGTGGAGGCGGAATCCAAATACTCACAATACGGTAACGCTCCATTTCTGATCCTCGCATTACCGGCTTCCATATCTTCCTTTGAAATATCGATCACCCCGATCTTATCTTTATCCATTACAATATCGCCCCTGTCAAAGGAGCTCTCCAGCAGGAGCGGATATTTTTCAAAACGTTCCGTACTCCATTCATCTACCAGATTTTTGACTTCCTCCGGCAGACAATAGCTCCACCAATCCCGAATTTCGCCATCCGCAAAATATTCCACCGTTTCATCCGTTCGGCATAGATGGGATTGATATGCTTGTGGTGAAATTCGCCCCGATAGACCACGCCGTCAAATTTAATATCCACGCACACCTGCACATCCGAATAATCCCTGCGTAGATTCCTGTAAAAGTCATAATCCTCGTAAAAATAATATAAAATGATTCCCACTGTTTCCAGAATCCGGCTCTTAAGTTTCTCATGCGCCACCTCGTCCGCAAAGATTGTCAGCCATTTCACCTTTTCCGCATTGGGAATCATCCGGTGATTCGACACGATTGCGGCTTTCTCCCGATCGGTAAATTCGTGGCAGATGCTGTGCAGATACGCCCGCGTGTCCTTGGACGGAATAAATGTGTCGATAAAATCTTTCAGGTATTTCTGTCATTTTATTTTACAATTAATAACCGTCCACATAGATGACTTCTTCCGTCTCCACACAGAACGCCGCCAGCTTTCCTCCCGCCACGCAGGCGCAGTCGAGCGCAATGTGCCCGTTTGCCCTGTACACCTCCGTCCTCCCCCAGCCCTCAATATAAACCGTCGGCGTATGTCCCGTGACCAGATAGATATTGTCTTGCGGATAGTATCTTCTGGCATAGTCCGTTCTTTCTTCCAGAAAATCATATAATTCATACTCATCCAGCCCTTTATCGGGTGCAAAATTCGCTAACCCCGCATGGACAAGCCGATACTCTTTCCCATTGTGTTCTATTACCTCATACAGAGATGCCTCCGCTATGTAATCAAGAATATCCGCCATCTCCGCGCGGTTCAAGCCCCGGAACTTCTCCATTGTGCTCTGTCCGCCGTCCTGCAGCCAAAGATTCAGATCCAGCATGTCCTCCCCTGTCAGGTGGCTGTCATAATTTTCTTCCGTGACTTCCACCATGAGGTGTCTCATGATCGAATACATGGTAAAGTCATGATTTCCCAGAATAAAAACAACGTTCGGACGCCGCCTCATATCCTGAAGCACTTTGATGGGCTCCGGCCCACGATCCACAACGTCGCCCAGCACATAGAGTTCATCCTCGTCTGAAAAATGAATCTTATCAAGCAACGCCCGGTACTGGTCGTAGCAGCCATGTATGTCGGAAACAATATATTTCATGCCCCTTCTTACCTCCATGTTCTTACCGGGCAAGTCCATCATGCACCGGATTCGCATTTTCTTTCTCTATCTCTTTAATCATTTTTTTGCTTCGTTTCTCAATCATCTGCCATGCGTTCCTGAAAACTGCTCCCTACAGCGGCACGGTGGAAAAAATAATGCCCTTCTCCTGACGCTGCCGCTCCGAGTACGAAAATCACGTTCCGCATATCACATCCCCCTTCCTGCGTCTCTTTCCATCTAACGCGCATAGGTCGGCTACATTTCGATCATACTTTTCTCCGGCGGGCATTGTGGTGGTTTGGCGTTCTCCGACTTGGGCATATTATAATTCTCCCTCTCAATAATCCCGCATTTTGAGAGCAAACGCCTGAATTTCCTTATAACCGTCCTTCTTTCCACTTCTTCTCGGCCGCAGTCAAATCATCTCGTCCATTGTCAATTCGACTTCGATATGCTGCTCGGCATTGAGTTTGTTCAATAAGCACACGCTCTCCACATGGCTCGATTGCTCCAGATTGATGTCAGAATTACAGCAAATTGCCTCGTTCGTTCGCGGAAATTTATCAATGGCCTTTTTACCCTCAAAAATGCCATTTTAGCAGTCTCACTCGTATGCGGAAACATATCAATACCTCTGATTCTACTTAATTGTATGGATCCGCACATATTTTCTGACCGCCTCAAGACTTCCCTCTGTGGGAATAGTTCCAAAATCCCATCGTCTCAACCTTACTAAGCCCATTTAATGGATTTTATTCATGGATTATCCAGTGACCATAACGCTTGCCGCCGACACGTTCAATACGTCCTGCTTCTTTCAAAAGAATCATTTTCTTTTGAATCACCCGTCTTGTAGTTCCAAGCTCTTCTGCCATTTCGCCTTGCGAAATTTCTGGTTTGTGTCTTAACACTTCCAGAATCTTTTGCACCAAAGCGTCATCCAAAGCACCAAAATTTGCGGTGCTTTGGTGCTTTGGAACTTTAGGATCCGACACTATGGCACTTTGCAGGGCACGGAATTTCACCATGATATCTTCACCATGAAGAATATATACCGGCTCATCTGCACCAAGGCTCTTACAGGCATCACAAATTTTTTGAATTCCGCGTCCCCAGCTTTCAATATAGCCCGCGCG
>CANQUI010000035.1 GCA_947626995.1 uncultured Eisenbergiella sp.
AAATATATAAAATTCGCCAAATTTTAAAGGGCGGTGGAATTTACTTTTTCACTGGAATTTCGGATTGCAAGTCAGCCTTTATTCGATCCGGCGTCTTTCCCAGGCCTCATAACCGTCGTAAAACCGGAAGGCGCTGTCGGCCTCCTGCGTCATCCAGACCGTCCGGTCCTTTGTGATCAGGATCAGGTCAAAGTCCCGGTGTGCCCGCCAATACGCTATGGCCTTATCCTTTCCCATCACAAAGAGCGCCGTGGAAAGCGCGTCGCAGACCCCGCCGTCCTCTCCGATCACCGTTACCGACCCCAGATCGTTTTCTATCGGATATCCGGTGGCCGGATCCAGAATATGCCCGTAAAAGACTCCGTCCTCTCCGATAAAATAACGTTCGTAGGCGCCGGAAGTGACCACCGCCCGATCCGCTGTGGAAAGGATCCCGATCACGCCCTCGGAAAGCGGATCCTGTATCCCGATCTGCCACAACGTCCCGTCCGGCCTTTTCCCGATGGCCTCGATGTTCCTGCCCAGATCCAGCAGTGCGCTGCGCACGCCGTTTTCCCGTAAAAAAGAAGAAATCTGCTCTCCGGCATATCCTTTGGCAACCGCTCCCAGATCCAGACTCATTCCGTCGGCAAGCCGGACGTGGTTTCCCTCCTGCAAAACCTTTTCATAGCCCACCCGGGCCAGCCGTTTTTGAATTTCCGATTCTGCCGGGACCCTGTTGTTTTTTGTCGGAAATCCCCAGGCCTCCAGCAACGGATAGATTGTCGGATCCAGCGCGCCGTCCGTGCGTTCTGCCATTTTGAGGGAAAATGACAGAAGCTCCGCCGTCTCCGGACTGACCGTGATCTGTCTGCCCCCGCTGTGATTGACCGCATAGATTTCGCTTTTGGGATCCGTCGCAGACCAGAGGCCTTCCATGGACAACAGCCGCTCTTTGGCCTCCCGGGCCAGCCGCTGTCCGTCTTTGCCATATACGGACAGGGTGATATACGTGTCCATGGCAAAAAACGAAACCTGATGCTTTTGGTGAGACGAGACCCACCCGGCCAGCGCAGCCGCGCCCAGAAGGAGCAAAATGCAGCAAATGACGCCTCTTTTTTTCCGTCCGCGCACAACCGATCCTCTCATCGTTTATTCCTCAAAGGCGCCGGCCGCCCGCATCAGATGCTTTGCCAGCACGGCCGTGGTCACGCTGCCCACGCCGCCGGGCACGGGCGTCGCCATGGACGCGCAGTCCCGGATCCGATCAAAATCCACATCGCCGCAGAGCTTTCCCTCCTGGTCCACATGGATCCCCACATCGACAACCACGGCGTCCTTTCCCACATATCGTTCATCCAGCATTTTTCTCTGTCCCGCCGCGGCCACCAAAAGCTCCGCGTCCCTGCAGACCAGTTCCAGATTCCTGGTGCGGGTATGGCAGATCGTCACCGTGGCGTTTTGCTGCAAAAGGAGCATGGACAGCGGACGGCCCACCACCATGCTGCGGCCCACCACCACCGCCCGTTTTCCGGCAGTCTCCACGCCATAATGCGAAAGGATCTCCATCACGGCCTCCGCTGTGCAGGGCGCAAACCCGTCCGTCTCTCCCGCAAATACCTTGGCGATATTGACGGGGGAAATGCCGTCCACATCCTTCTTTGGATCTATCGCCTGCGCGATCTCCGGAAAGCGAATCTGGGCAGGAAGGGGCAGCAAAAGCAAAATCCCGTCCACATCCGGATCCTGATTGATCTGCAAAAAAGCCTCGTAAAAGCGCGCATGGCTGATCTGTTTCGGATAGGAAAACGACTGGGACCGCAGGCCAAAGCTTTCCAGCTTTTTTCTTGCGCCTTTTTCATAAGACAGGTCGTCCGGATTTTCTCCCACCCGGATGATGGCCAGCTTCGGGGGCGGACCCGGTCTTTTCGCAAGCGCCTTTTGCACCTGTTCTTTTATTTGGGCGGAAACCGCCGCGCCCTTTAATTCGATCATCCTAAACCTCCCCTTGTCCCGTTGTCTTTTGGCAAAGCTTCCCGGCTACGTTCTCATAGATCCGATCCGCGCGCGCGACGCCATCTGCGAGCAGGGCCCGGGCTTTTTGATTGATGGCGTCCGCCTTCTCCCGATCCGTCATGGATCTTGTGTTGATCCACACGTTCATCACGGCCCCGGTCAGCGCGGACCGGATAAAGGAAGCCGCCACGCCCACGTCGGAGGCCGCCATGCGGCTCCCCTTCTGCTCCAGAAAATCCAGGATTTCCAAAGACTTTGCCGCCTTTTTCATGATCTCAAACGGCACATGGGCCGCCTCTGACAAAAGCGCCTGCGTCGCCTGTTCCTTTCTTTCCCGTTCCTCTTTCGTCTCCCCGGGCATCCGGTATGCCGCCGCCAGAGGCGCAAACACCTCGGCGTCCCGGTCCGCCAGCCCCAACAGCTCCTGCTGTAATACCTGAAGCTCCTCCAGACAACGTCCTACTTCTTCCTCCACGTCTGCGTACCGCTTTTTGCCGGACGTTAAATTCGCCACCATCATTCCCAGCGAAACCCCCAGCGCGCCGCCAAGGGCGCTGGCTCCGCCGCCGCCCGGCGTCGGCTCTTTGGAGGACAACAGCTCCACCCATTCTCCTATCGTATGCTCCTGAATCATAATGCGCTCCCTTTTTGATCGTTCCCTGTTTTTGGTTCCATCCTTACTTTCTCATACCCCATCCGCCTTTGCAATCCTTTTTTTCCCGCTTGCAGGATTGCCGACAGGATGCTACAATAATCCACGGATAGCCGGATATTTCAGGCTCACGCTGCCCGCTTTGCCCTGCGGATGACAGGCGCGATCAGAAGCGCCAGTGCGCTGCCGATCAGCGCGGTAATCAGCTGCGGCCAGGAAAACATGGCCGTAAACAGCTGAATCTGCTTGTCCTGCAGCGGCAGGATATGGCACAAAAGCCGTACGATCAGCAGATACAGCGCCGCCGCTTTTAAAACCGCCGGCACAAAAAGGAGCAGCAGGGCTTTTGGCACCCCGTTTTTGATCCTGCGTTCCAGCGTTCCGATCGCCGCCACATACAGGAGGTTTCCTGCCGCGATAGCGGGCACGATGGGAAAAAGCTGCGGGCCGATTCCCAAAACGAACGCCAGAAAAGGCGACACCGCCGCCAGAATAAGGCCGCCTGCGCATCCTGTCGCCAGCGTTGCCAACGCCAGCGCGGCGTTGACGCAGGAACCGGTGACCAACTGGCTCATTGCTCTGGTCACCGCCTGGCAAACGATCAAAAGCGCCAGAAACAGCGCGGTCTGCGTGATCCATAAGACTTTTTTATTCATCCTCTGTCTATCCTCTTTTCTTCGCGATCCATGATCCTGACAATCCATCAGGCTCATCGATCAAATTATGAAGAATTGCCGTTTTGTTGTCAAGCATCGTTTTATTTCAGGAGGAATACGTATTATGCGCGGCATACCATCTCTCATTACCGACATCCGCAAAAAAGTGTTTACGGAAGTGGCCCGAATGGCCTATGAAGGCGGCGATTATTCCCGGGTGGAAGAACTGCCCTATGTAATCGTCCCCGGGGACCGGCCGCTGCATAGGGAATCCATCTTTCTGGAACGGGCCATCGCGGGCGAACGCGTCCGTCTTGCCATGGGGCTGTCTTTGCGTCCGGTCCAGACGCGTATGCTGATGCGGGAAGGCATGGACAACGCCGCCATCGCCGAACAGTATTACGAACCGCCTCTGGTCAATATCATTCCCTACGCCTGCCACATCTGCCCGCCCAAACAGTATCGGGTGACGGAAAACTGTCAGAACTGTCTGGCGGCCTCCTGTCAGCAGGTCTGCCCCAGAGGCGCCATCGAGTTTGTCAACGGCAAAAGCCAGATCAATCCGGATAAATGTATCAAATGCGGCAAATGCGCCAAAGCCTGTCCGTATCATGCCATTATCTATATGGAGCGGCCCTGTCAGGCCGCCTGCGGCATGGACGCCATCGGATACGACGAGCAGTGGCGCGCCAAAATCAATCAGGATCTGTGCGTAGCCTGCGGACAGTGTCTGGTGAGCTGCCCCTTTGGCGCCATCGTGGATAAAGGACAGATCTTTCAGGTCATCTCCTCCATCCTGCAGGGCGACCAGGTCATCGCCATCGTAGCGCCGGCCTTTGTGGGACAGTTCGGCCCAAGCTGCACGCCGGAAAAATTCACCGCCGCCATGAAGATCCTTGGCTTTCATCAGGTCGTGGAGGTGGCGGTGGGCGCGGATATGTGCACCATCGAGGAGGCCCGGGACTTTGTGGAGAAGGTTCCCGAAAAGCAGAGCTTTATGGCCACCTCCTGCTGCCCCGCCTGGCATGCCATGGCGCACAAGCTCTTCCCCTCTCAGGCGGAAAACATTTCCATGACGCTGACGCCCATGGTCTATACCGCCCGGCTGCAAAAGAAGGAACATCCCGGCTGCAAGGTGGTCTTCGTAGGCCCCTGCGCCGCCAAAAAGCTGGAGGCCATGCGGGAGGATATCCGTTCCGATGTGGATTTTGTCCTGACATTTGAAGAACTGATGGGAATGTTTGAAGCGAAAAATGTGGATTTTTCCAAACTGCCGGACGGAGATTCCTTAAAAGAAGGCACCGCGGCGGGACGCGGCTTCGCCGTGGCCGGCGGCGTCGCCAAAGCGGTGGTGGACGTGATCCATCAGACGCATCCCGAGGTGGAGGTCAAAACCGCCAGCGCCCAGGGGCTTCGGGACTGCCGGAAGCTGCTGCAGCTGGCCAAGGCCGGAAAATACGACGGGTATCTGCTGGAGGGCATGGCATGTCCCGGCGGCTGTATCGCCGGCGCCGGCACGCTGCTTCCCGTGGAGCAGGCGTCCGGCATCGTGGAGCGTTACAGCAAAACCGCGGAGGAAACCACTCCTTTAAACAGCAAATACCGGGAAGTGGGAAAACAGCTGGACTGACCCGCTTCTTTCAATCCGTGGCTATCCCCTCATGGGATGACTCCCCGGCGCATCGTAATTATTTCGAATCTCATACAGACGCGCAAGCGCGGCGCCCTCCAGCTCTCTGGCGCCGCCCAGCATCCGGGTCCGATACAGAAGTTCCGCGTAAAATTCCAAAGACTCCATCTTATAATACGCCGACACCAGATCCGCCGACCAGGTCAGCGCGCCGTGGTTTTCCAGCAGGATCGCGTCATGATCCGGCAGATATTGTTCGATATGGTCCGGGATCTCTGTCGTGGACGGCGTCCCGTACGCGGCGATGGGCACGCGCCCCAAAGAAAGCACCGCCTCGGGCAAAATCGGCTGTGTCAGCGGGATCCCGGCGACCGCAAAAGCCGTGGCAAAGACCGGATGGGCGTGCACCACTGCCTGCACGTCGGGTCTTTTTTCGTACACCCTCAGGTGCATCATGATCTCCGTGGAGGGCCGAGCGCCTTTTGGGGCCTCCAGCACGTTTCCCTTTTCATCCACCTTACAAATATCCTCCGGCTTCATGAATCCCTTGGAAATGCCGGTGGGCGTACATAAAATTTCATTTTTCCCCACCCGGACGGAAAGGTTGCCGTCGTTGGCCGCCACCATCCTCCTGTCATACATTCTCCTGCCGATTTCACAGATCTGTTGCCTGATCTCCTGTTCCAATCCCATTTTCTTTCCCTCCCATCCGATTTGGATTCCGTTTCCATTTTTTATTATAGGAGCGATCCTTTTTGTTCGCAATGCCAAAATTTCAGCCGAAATGAGATTTTATTTCTCATTGTGGATTTTTCGCGAATATGATAAGATAAAAAGGACAAACCATCGACTTGCATAGGGAGGGAAAGCATGAGCGGCTTTTTTGGAGTAGCATCAAAGGAAGATTGCGTATTTGACCTTTTTTTCGGCACGGATTACCATTCCCACCTCGGCACAAGACGCGCCGGCATGGCGGTCTATGATTCCCGGGAGGGATTTAACCGCGCCATCCACAACATTGAAAACGCGCCCTTTCGGACGAAATTTGACAAAGAAATCGAGCGTATGCACGGTTTTATGGGCATCGGCTGTATTTCCGACTACGAGCCGCAGCCTCTGATCATCCGCTCCCATCACGGCACCTTTTCCATTATGACCATCGGTAAAATCAACAATACCGACGCCATCGAAAAAGAACTGCTGCGCAATTCCCACACCCATTTCCTGGAAATGAGCGGCGGCGACATCAACGCCACGGAGCTGGTGGCTACCATCATCAACCAGAAGGAGAATCTCATCGAGGGAATCCGGTACGCCCAGCAGATCATCGAAGGATCCATGTCCATTGTGATCATGACGCCCAAAGGCATCTATGCCGCCAGGGACAGAATGGGCCGGACTCCCATCTGCCTCGGGCAAAAGCAGGGCGCCTACTGTCTGGCGTTTGAGAGCTTTTCCTATCTGAATCTGGGCTACACTCCCCTGCGGGAACTGGGTCCGGGCGAGATCGTCATCATGACCCCCGACGGGATCCAGACTCTGGTAGAGCCCGGCAGGGAAATGAAGATCTGCACCTTCCTCTGGATCTACTACGGCTACCCTTCTTCTTCCTATGAAGGCATCAGCGTGGAACAGATGCGTTATCACTGCGGCACCGCACTGGCAAAGCGGGACGCCGGCAGCGTCAGACCGGATATTGTCGCCGGTGTGCCGGATTCCGGCACGGCCCATGCCATCGGCTACGCCAATGAATCCGGGATCCCCTATTCCCGCCCGTTTATCAAATATACCCCTACCTGGCCCCGCTCCTTTATGCCCACCATGCAGAGCCGCCGCAACCTGATCGCCAAGATGAAGCTGATCCCCGTCCATGATCTGATTCAGTCCAGAAGCCTGCTTCTGATCGACGACTCCATCGTACGGGGAACGCAGCTGAGAGAGACCACGGAGTTCCTCTATAAGAGCGGCGCCCGCGAGGTACATGTGCGTCCCGCCTGCCCTCCTTTGCTCTACGGATGTAAATATCTGAATTTTTCCCGTTCCACCTCCGAAATGGAGCTGATCACCCGGCGGGTCATCCGGGAAATGGAAGGCAGCGATAAATATCCCAACCTGGCCGTCTATTCCGATCCGGATTCCGATTCCTATCAGGAAATGGTGAGCCGGATCTGCCGGCAGCTCAACTTTACAAGCCTGCGCTACCACCGCCTGGACGATATGGTGCAGTCCGTCGGCATTGATCCGTGTAAGTTGTGTACCTACTGCTGGGACGGCAGAGAATAAAAGTACCGTCAAAAGAGGGCGCCCTGTTTGAGGACGCCCTCTTCTTTTAGTTTTTATTGGTCATCAGCCGGATCATCCCCTGATTCAGCCCTTCCACCGTCAGCTTGTACATGGGAAGAAGCTGACGGATCGCCGTTTCCGCCTCCCGCCACGGCGCATGGCCCGGCGCCATCTTGGGATTGAGCCAGATGATTTTTTTATAATGCCGTTTCATAAGCGTAAGCCACTCCCAGCCGGAAAGCCCGCCGTTTGGCCCTCTGTAATTGCCCGAATCGGAATAGAGCTCTTCCGGCGCCATGGCGGCGTCTCCCACAATAATCACCTTGTAATCGCTGTCCAGATTGCGGAACACCCATTCCGTATCCACCCAGTCTCCGTTCTCACATTCCGGCGTCTTGTAGAGCTTGGAATAAATGCAGTTGTGAAAATAATAGCATTTCACATCCTTGAAATGGTTGGACTTGTTCACCGCCTGAAACAATTCGTTCATCAGACTGGAAAAGGGAATCATGGTCCCGCCGGAATCAAACAAAAGCAGAAGCTTTACGGAGTTTTTGCGCGGCTTTTCCATAACGATCTGCAAATATCCGCCGTTATTGCAGGTTTTATCCACCGTCTGCGCAATATCCAGTTCGGTCTTTGGCACATCCAGCCTGGCGGAAAACTGCCGGAGCCGCCGAAACGCCAGCTGGAACTGCCGGTTGTCCAGCATCCTGTCGTCCCGAAAATCCCGGTACTTACGCGCCCCGACCACCGCGAACGCAGACTGGTAACCGGTCTTGCCGCCTACCCGGACGCCGCCCACGTTGCCGCCCAGGTTGCCGAAGGAAGTCTTGCCCATGGTACCGATCCAATAGCTGCCGCCGTTGTGCTCCGTATCCTGATCCTTCAGGCGGTCCTTGAACTTTTCTTCCACATCCTCCTTGTCGATCTGCAGATCCTCGCCCTCGTTGAGCCATTTTCTCGCATCCTCATGGGCCAGCTCCAGCATATCGGACTTGTCCAGCCAGCGCAGCATTTCGCTGGTGACCTCGTTCTCGGATCTGACGGCCTTAAAGCACTCGTCAAAGGCCAGATCGAACTTGTCAAAATCCGTTTCGCTCTTGACCAGGATCATCCGCGCCAGGTAATAAAACTGCGTCAGGCTGCTGCCCGCAAGCCCCTGATCCAGCGCCTCTATGAACGTCAGCCATTCGCTCAGGGTAATATGCAGCCCCTTTGCCTTACAGGTATAAAAAAATTTCGTAAACATACGCTTCCCTGCCTATGCCATCTTCTGCCGCACCGTTTCCAGATCCTCATCCTTTTTTACGATCACGCCCACAAACGGCAGCGCTTTGCGGATCTGCTCTGTAGGAATCCCGCCCAGCTGCAGCGCGTTGATCCAGTCGATCAGCTCGGAAGTGCTGGGTTTTTTACGGATATCCCGATAAGAACGGATCTCATAAAACACATCCATCGCTTCCTGTAACAGCTTTTGTTCCACGTCGGGATAATGGACCCGCACGATCTGTTCCATCAGCTGCTCGTCGGGAAAATCAATATAGTGGAAAATGCACCGGCGCAAAAAGGCGTCCGGCAGTTCCTTTTCCGCGTTGGAGGTGATGATGACGATGGGACGATGCTTCGCCTTGACGGTGCGCTTCGTCTCATGGATATAAAATTCCATCTGATCCAGTTCCCATAAAAGATCGTTGGGAAACTCCAAATCCGCCTTATCGATCTCGTCAATCAAAAGGATCACCTGCTCATCGTCCGCAAAGGCCTCGCCCAGCTTGCCCAGCTTGATATAACGGGCAATATCGTCCACGCCCTCTTCTCCGAACTGGCCGTCATAGAGACGCTGGATGGTGTCGTACAGATACAGGCCGTCTTGCGCCTTGGTGGTGGACTTGATATTCCAGACGATCAGCTTTTTGCCCAGAGAGGCGGCCACCGCCTGTGCCAGCATGGTCTTGCCCGTCCCCGGCTCCCCCTTTATCAAAAGAGGCTTCTCCAACGCAATCGCCACGTTCACGCTGGCCATGAGCTGCTCGCTGGCCACATACTGTCCGGTACTGTGAAATGCTTCCCTCATTTGATCCGTTTCCTTTCTGTCAAACGCTTGCAATGCTTTTAATAACATGGTACGATATTTAAAGTTTAAAATCAAGAAGATTCGAGGGAAATACCGATGATCAGCGATTTATTTACCCAAAAAGGACAGACCCTTTCCTTTGAGGTTTCTCCGCCCAAAACGGAAGAGGAATTTGCGCCCGCCTATGAAAAATTAAAACAGCTTGCCGCGCTCTCGCCCGACTTTATCAGCGTCACCTACGGCGCCGGCGGAAGCCGTTCCGTGAACACGGAAAAAATCGCCTCCTATATCCATAACATGCTTAAGGTCCCCACGCTTGCCCACCTGACCTGCGTAGGTTCCAAAAAAGCCGACATCCTGCAGGTGGTGAAGAATCTGCAGGACGCCGGCATCGACCACGTGCTGGCGCTTCGCGGGGACAGGCCGTCCTGGATGGAGGAGGCGCAGTTTCTGGGCCGGGATTTTGCCCACGCGTCCGATCTGATCCGTTTTTTGAACGAAAAAACGACCCTGCATTTCGCAGGGGCGTGTTATCCTGAAAAGCACTATGAAGCCAAAAGTCCGGAAGAGGATATCGCCCATCTGAAGGAAAAAGCGGACGCGGGCGCGGAATTTCTGATCACCCAGCTCTTTTTTGACAACGAATTTTTCTATCGTTTTTTGGACCGGATCCGCGCTGCCGGCATCACGCTGCCCGTCTGCGCCGGCATCATGCCCATTACCACGGCGCAGCAGATCGGCACCACCGTACACCTTTCCGGCTCCAGCGTCCCCAAGGCCTTCGCGGACATGGTGGCCATACACGCAAACGACCGGGAGGAAATGCGAAAAGCCGGTACGGACTATGCGATCCGTCAGATTCTGGATCTGCAGGCGCACGGCGTTTCGCACATTCATCTTTATACGATGAACCGTCCCAAGACCACCCGGGAGATCGTGGAAGCGATCCGCCCCGGCGGCAAAACCGACGGTCTTCAGACCCGGTCTGCCGGCGGCAGATCCCACTGCAGATCGTAGACCTCGATCTTTTTGTCCCGCAGCATCAGATCCTTCACGGCGTCGGCCGCGGGCTTACCGTTGAAAAGCACCTCGTTGACCTGCTCGATGATGGGCAGAGACACGTGATACTTTTGCGCCAGCCCCAGGGCGGCTTTGGTAGAGTAAACGCCCTCCACCACCATCTGCACCCGGTCCATGGCCTCCTGCATACTATAGCCCTGGCCGATCAGGATACCGGCCCGGCGGTTTCTCGAATGGATACTGGCGCAGGTGACGATCAGATCCCCGATGCCGGACAGCCCGCAGAACGTCTCGAAACGTCCTCCCATGGCCATGCCCAGCCTGGCGATTTCGGTTATGCCGCGGGTAATCAAAGCCGCCTTGGTATTGTCGCCGTATCCCAGGCCGTCCGCAATACCGGCCGCCAGCGCCACCACGTTTTTTAAGGCGGCGCCCAGTTCAATGCCCAGCACATCCGGGCTGATATAAACACGGAACACCTGGCTCATAAAGATATTCTGGATCCGTTCCGCCGTTTCTTTGGTCTTTGCCCCCACCACGATGGTCGTGGGCAGTCCCTTTCCCACTTCCTCGGCGTGGGACGGGCCGGAAAGCACCGCCACATCCGCCTGGGGCACCTCTTCTTCTATGACCTGCGAGAGCGTCATCAGCGTCTTTTCTTCGATTCCCTTTGCCACATTGACAATCGTCTGGCCTTCCTTTACCAGATCCTTAAGCCTGTGGGCCGTGCTGCGGGTAAAGGGCGAGGGCACCGCCAGCACCAGAAGATCCATTCCCTCCACCGCGTCGGCAATCTGTGTGGTAAAAGAAACGCTCTCCTGCAGAATCACGCCGGGAAGCTTACTCTTTTGCTCCCTGGTCTTTTGCAGCATCTCGATCTCCTCTGCCAGGGCGCTCCAGACCGTCACCTTATGCCCGTTATTGGATAACAGCCAGCTCAGCGCGCATCCCCAGCTTCCGGCGCCGATCATTCCGATTTTTGCCATCTTATTCCCTTTCCGCACCCTCTTTTTGACCGGAGAGCGCTTCCTTATTCTTCTTTGTCAAATATGTCTTTCGTTCCTCCCGCCGCAGCAGACGGCCGATATTGGCCCGATGCTTCCAGAAGGCCATCGCCGTCAGAAGTCCGGCAATCAGGTACAGCTCATACAGATGGGCGCGGGTCATGCCAAAGACCCCCAGCTGTCCAAACACCACAATCTGAAGGAAAAATCCGGCGTACGCCGCCAGAGAAGCCAGGGACACATAGTGGGTGGTAAAGAAAATCCCGAGAAACAAAAGTACCTCCGCCGGAATCAGCGCGGGATGGAAGGCAAACACCAGACCCGCCGTAGCGGCAATACCCTTCCCGCCTTTAAAATGCAGGTAGAACGGATAGTTATGTCCCAGAATCGCCCCCGCCGCCGCATACATGGAAAGCAGGTAATTCATATCGCCATGCGTTTCCCGAAAGATCAGCCGCACCGTTACAATCGCCAGTACGCATTTGAGAATATCGCCCACCATGACGATCATACCCGCTTTTGTGCCCAGCACCCGCAGCGTATTGGTCGTGCCCGCATTGTGGCTCCCGTATTCGCGGATATCGATCCCCTTCATCCTGCCGTAAAGATAGGCGCTTTGCCATAGCCCGAACAGATAACCGATCAGCAGCGCTGCGATACGTACCATATCAATCCTTCTCCTTTCTCTCCCGGACAATGAATTTTAAGGGCGTCCCCTGAAATCCGAACGCTTCCCGGATCTTATTCTCAATATAGCGGGTATAGGAAAAATGCATCAGTTCCTTATTGTTTACAAAGATCACAAAGGTGGGCGGCTTCACCGAAACCTGGGTGATATAATACAGCCGCAGGCGCTTCCCCTTGTCGGAGGGCGGCTGCTGCAGCGACACCGCTTCCGCCATGATCTCGTTGAGAACACCGGTGGCCACGCGCATCGCATGGTTTTCGATCACCGCGTCGATGGTGTCAAACAGCCGGGAAAGCCGCTGCCCTGTCAGGGCGGAAACAAAAATCAGCTCGGCGTAGGGCATGAAGGAAAGGGTATTGCGGATCTTGTCGCGGAATTGGTACATGGTCTTATCGTCCTTTTCCACGGCGTCCCATTTATTGACCGCAAGGATCATGCCCTTGCCTCTTTCATGGGCAAGGCCCGCAATCTTTGCGTCCTGCTCCGTCACGCCGTCCCTGGCGTCGATCACCAGAACCACCACGTCGGCCCGCTCCACCGCGCTGACCGTGCGCAGGATCATGTAATGTTCCAGTTCTTCTTTGATCTTGTTTTTCCGGCGCAGCCCCGCCGTATCAATAAACACATAGGGCCTGCCGTTATGGATCACCTCCGTATCCACCGCGTCCCGCGTGGTGCCCGCAATATCGGAGACGATGACCCGGTTTTCCCCGATGAGCCGGTTGATGATGGAGGACTTGCCTACGTTTGGCTTTCCGACAATGGCGATTCTTGGCCTGTCGTCCTCTTCCTCCGCTTCCGCCCCCTGCGGAAAATGCCGGATCACTTCATCCAGCATTTCGCCGATGCCCAGACGGTTGGCCGCCGATATGGGAAAGGGATCGCCGATCCCCAGATTGTAAAATTCATAGACGTCCGCCATATATTTCTGAAAACTGTCCACCTTATTGACCACCAGCACCACGGGCTTTTGGGAACGGCGCAAAAGATCCGCCACCTTATCGTCCGAGTCTGTCAGTCCCTGCTTCACGTCCACCATAAACAGGACGACGTCCGCCGTGTCAATGGCGATCTGGGCCTGCTGGCGCATCTGGGATAAGATGACATCGCTGGAATCGGGCTCAATCCCGCCCGTATCAATGAGCGTAAAGGCGCGGTCCAGCCAGGTGACGTCCGCATAGATCCGGTCCCGTGTAATGCCCGGCGTATCCTTCACGATGGAGATCCTCTCTCCCGCAAGCGCATTGAACAGCGTGGACTTGCCCACATTGGGCCTGCCCACCACCGCCACAATGGGTCTGTGTTTTCTTTTTGCCATTTCTTCTTCTCACTTCCGCTTAAAAGCTGCCGAGTATCCTTTCGGCAAAATCATATCCGCTTGATTTTACAATATTCACGGGAACTTGTAAAGCTTTTTGGATGTCCTGCACCGTATAATCGTCCAACAGCACCTGCTCGCCGCTGCGCAAAAGATTCTGGGGCAAAAGCAGCTCTTCGCCCAGCTGCTTTCCTGCCAGCTGCGCCACGATGTCCTGTCCGGTAAGCAGCCCGGTGACCGTAATGGACTCCCCGAAAAACTCGTTGCGGACGGGCCAGATCTGCGCTGTCAGGCCGGGAAATTCCCGTTCCAGCCGATCCGCCATCCTCCGAATATACGGATAGCTGATCTGTCCGGTCACGGCGGATACCACCCTTTTTTTCCTGCCCCAGCGCTCCGGCGCCTTCTCGTTTTGAAGGCGCCTTAAGGCGTCTTCAAACTCGTCCAGCAACAGACGCAGCATCCCCACGCCGTTTTCCAGCTGCAAATAACCGTCGTAAGTCTCTTCCTTTGGCAGCTCCCGATCGGCCAGCAGATACCACTCGTCGCTGGCATGCACAAAATGCACGCCCCACTTGGGATACAGCTCGTCCTGGAAACGGTGAATCTGATCCAGCACTTCCCGGGCATCCGCCCGGGTAAAGGGCTCCAGCGGATAAAGGCCCTCCCGGTATTTGGAAAGCCCCACGGGCACCACGGAAACGCTGCGCAGATGGGGCAGATACGCCGTCAGATCCCGAATGGTGCGCTCCAGATTTTTCCCGTCGTTGATCCCTTTGCAGAGCACGATCTGCCCGTTCATCTCGATGCCCGCCTGATAAAAAAGATCCACTTTTTTTAACGCCTCTCCCGCGAACCGATTGTGCAGCATCATACAACGCAGCGCAGGATCCGTCGTCTGAAAGGAGATGTTGATGGGGGAAAGACGGTAACGGATGATCCGCTCCACATCGTGCCGGGACATATTGGTCAGCGTCACATAATTGCCCTGCAAAAAGGAAAGACGCGAATCGTCATCCTTAAAATAAAGCGTCTCTCTCATTCCCTTTGGCATCTGGTCAATGAAGCAGAAAATACATTTGTTGGAACAGGAACGGTACTCGTCCATCAGCCCGTTTTCAAATTCCACGCCCAGATCCTCTTCGTAATCCTTGTCGATCTGCAGCTCCCATTCCTCGCCGGAGGGCTTTTGGATCAGGACCTCCACGTATTCCTCCTGCATCAGGTACTGATAGTCAAAAATATCCTCCACCGTCTCCTGATTGACGGAAAGCAGCCTGTCTCCGGGCTCTATCTGCATTTCCTGCGCAATGCTGCCCGGCCGCACAGAACGGATCAAATGTCCCCTTTCCTTTTTCATCCCAAAGACTCCTTTCCTCCATTATTTTACAGGAAAAACAGGTCCGTGTCACTAGAATTTTCTTGACGGCACATAAAACCGATGATATAAAAGATATGGAAAGTCTATCCGTTACAGCCGCTTGGCGGCAGATTGAGAGGAAACATGCCCAATTTACATGAACTGGAAAACGCTCTGCCCGTGGGGCCGCTTAAAATCATCGCGCTGGACAGCGCCAAAAGGCTCGGCAGCAGCGTCAACAACTATCTCGTAGAGTTTCGCAGGAATTTAAAAACCGCATCCAATAACGACCTGATCTTTCGGGGCTACGCCACGGACAACTACCTTGTGGACGCCGATTGTCCGCGCTTTGGCACCGGCGAGGGCAAGGGCGTTTTGCATGAATCCGTCCGCGGCGCGGATCTGTTTATTCTGGTGGACGTCTGTAACCACAGCATCACCTATTCCCTGAACGGGTTTCTCAACCATAAATCTCCGGACGATCACTATCAGGATTTAAAAAGAATGATCTCCGCCGTAGGCGGCAAGGCAAAGCGGATCACCGTCATCATGCCCTTTCTCTACGAAAGCAGGCAGCATAAAAGGAGTGGCCGGGAATCGCTGGACTGCGCCTACGCGCTGACGGAGCTGGCGGAAATGGGCGTAAACAATTTTATCACCTTTGACGCGCATGATCCCCGGGTGCAAAACGCGGCCCCTCTGTGCGGCTTCGACAACTTTACGCCGCCTTATCAGTTCATGCGCGCCCTCCTAAACAGCGTGCCGGATCTGATCATTGACAAGGAACATATGATGGTCATCAGCCCCGACGAAGGCGCGCTGGACCGTACGACATACTTTGCCAACGTCATCGGCGTCAACATCGGCATGTTTTATAAGCGCCGCGACTACTCCATCATCGTAAACGGCAAAAATCCCATCGTGGCCCATGAATTTCTGGGCGACAATATTGACGGAAAGGATATCGTCATCATCGACGATATGATCTCCTCCGGCGGCAGTATGCTGGATACCGCCCGTCAGCTAAAGGGCATGAACGCGCGCCGCGTCTTTATCTGCACGACCTTCGGCCTCTTTACCGACGGCATGGCGGAATTTGACCGGGCCTATGAAAACGGCTGGTTCGATAAGGTCATCACCACCAACCTGACCTATCAGTCGCCGGAGCTTTTGTCCCGTCCCTACTACGTGGAGGCCGACATGAGCAAATTCCTGGCGTCCATCATAGACTTTATGAATCACGACGTTTCCCTCACCAACGTGCTTACCCCGACCGAAAAGATCCGGACCATCCTGGACAAGTACAACAGACGGGAAGAATATATGTAACCTTTGCCGGACGGACAGGGAATCCCCTGTCCGTTATTGTTTTGCCTCTTTTTGCGCATAGGTCATCAGCGCGGCCACCGTTTTCCCGTCCGTCAATTCGCCGTTGTATATCATCTGTTTCAGATCTTCCAATTCCCAGGCTTCGACTCCCAGCTCCTCGTCCTCGTCCCAGCAGACGGTCCCTTTTTTAAGATCCCGCGCCAGAAAGATCCCGATCTTTTCATCCAGGAAAGCAACCGTCGTGTTCACATACAGCAAAAAGGTCAGATCGTCGGAACGGTAACCGGTCTCCTCTTCCAATTCCCGTCTGGCGCACTCGATAAACGGCTCATCGGGACGGTCCAGCTTGCCCGCCGGGATCTCCAGCGTATACCTGCCCAGCGCGTGACGGAACTGACGCACCATCAGGATTCTGCCGTCCTCAAGAACCGGCAGCACGGCCGCCGCGCCGTCGTGATGAATAAAATCCCAATGGGTGATATGGCCTCCCACATCCACCAGATCGTCATATACGGTGATGACCTTTCCCTGGTACGCTTTTGTCCGCTTCAGCAGACGAATGGGTTTTTGCGTGTTCTCTTCGTTGAGCATACGCCCTCTTCCTCCCTCTTTTCTTCGATAAAAGGGATTATAACAAGTTTTCCTTCGTCCAACAAGGAAACGGGGAAAGTTTATGTTTTTTTCTCATTTTGGAAACAATTTGGCCACATTTTCATGGTAGACTTTTGTTATCAAAAGAAAAAGGAATCGTGTCGGTCAGACAGGTTATGCGATGCGGTTCTTCGGTGAAAAAAGTGAAGGCCTCGTATCCGCGGGGCCTTCCGCTATGTTTTCGTCCCCATTTTTTCCTTGAATCTGCTCTCTTCCTATTGTATAATGATGCTTGCAAAGTTTTTGTATGGAAAGATCTGGGGTGAGCCGGATCTCGTTTCGGCAAGAGGAGGAGGACACGTATGAAACCCTTTATGGACGAAAATTTTCTGTTGACGACCCCCACCGCGCAGAAGCTTTATCATGAATACGCCAAAGAAATGCCGGTGGTGGATTATCACTGTCACATAGACCCAAAAGAGATTGCCCAGGACAGGCATTTTGACAATATTACCCAGGTCTGGCTGGGCCGCGATCACTACAAATGGCGCCTCATGCGCTCCTGCGGTGTGGACGAATACTATATTACCGGCGGCGCGTCGGATGAGGAAAAATTCATCAAGTGGGCGGAGGTGCTGGGCAAGGCCATCGGCAACCCGCTTTATCACTGGAGCCATCTGGAGCTTCGGCGCTATTTCGGCTATCGGGGCATCCTCAACAAAAATACCGCCAAAGACGTCTGGGCGCTTTGTAACGCCAGATTGCAGGATCCTTCCGTAAGCGCCCGTTCCCTGATCCTGCAGTCCAATGTAAAGCTGATCTGCACCGCCGACGATCCCGTCGACTCTCTGGAATGGCACAGGATGCTGGCCAAGGACGATACCTTCGATGTGAAAGTAAAGCCCTCCTGGCGGCCCAACAAAGCCATGAATATCGAAAAGGAAAACTATCGGGACTATCTGGAACAGCTTTCCGAAATCAGCGGCACCGAGATCTACTCCTTTGCCACGCTCAAGGAAGCGCTGCTTACCCGTATGGATTTCTTCGATTCCATGGGCTGCACCGTCTCCGATCACGCGCTGGAATATATCATGTACGATCCCGCCACGGAGGATGAGATCGAGGATATCTTCACCAAAAGGTTTTCCGTAAAACCGCTGACGGACCGCGACATTTCCAAATTCAAGACCGCTTTCATGCTGTTTATGGCGGAGGAATACAGCAAGCGCGACTGGGTGATGCAGATTCACTACGGCGCAAAACGTGACAACAACACCACCATGCTGGAAAGACTCGGACCGGATACCGGCTATGACTGCATCAACAATCACGCGCCTTCGTATCAGATGGCGGATTTTCTAAACGCCCTCGATGTCAAAGAAGCACTGCCCAAAACCATCATTTACAGCTTAAACCCCAACGACAACGCCGCAATCGCATCGATTCTGGGCTGTTTTCAGAATTCCGGCGCCATTTCGAAGCTGCAGCAGGGAAGCGCCTGGTGGTTCAACGACCACAAACAGGGGATTTTGGAACAGCTTTCCTCTCTCGCAAGCCTGGGCAACCTGTCCGGCTTTGTAGGGATGCTGACGGACTCCCGAAGCTTTTTATCCTACACCAGGCACGAATATTTCCGCCGTATTCTCTGCGATCTGCTGGGCGGTATCGTAGAAAACGGAGAATTCCCTGACGACATGGACACGCTCAAAGAAATCGTGCAGGATATCTCCTATTACAACGCCGTGCGTTATTTTGGTTTTGACCTGTAATCCGAGGGGGACGCGCCATGAACAATGAGAACAAAATGCAGATTGCCGTGCTGATCGATTCGGAGAACGTCAGCTCCCGCTACGCTTCGATCATCTTCAACGAACTGGAAACCTATGGATTTGCCTCCTACCGCAGGATATACGGGAACTGGACGCGCAATAACGGCTGGAACCAGAATATCCTCCTGGAAAATTCCATTACGCCCATCCAGCAGTTTGACTACGCCACCGGCAAAAATTCCACCGATATGACCATGGTGATAGACGCCATGGATATTCTGTATTCCGGAAACGTGGACGGTTTCTGCCTGGTCACCAGCGACAGCGATTTTACGCGGCTTGCCATGCGCCTGCGGGAGGCCAATATGTATGTCATCGGCATGGGCGAATCCAAAAGCCCTATCTCCCTGACCAAAGCCTGCAATAAATTCATTCACCTGAATCTGATCTATGAACAGCCCGGCTCCTCTTCCTCCGGCCAGAACGGCGGAGACGACCGGGATCTGCACGACGATTTCACAAGCGACAAAAGCGCAAAGGCCAACGCGGTCACGCCGCTGTCCGAAATTGAAGAAGCCATCATTTCGATCATCAATGACAATGAAAATAAAGGCAGGACCACCTATATGGGCGAGATCGGAAGCCGCCTGAACACCAAATTCCCCGACTTCGATGTGCGCAATTACGGGTATACCAAGCTTTTGACGTTTATCCGCGATAAATGCTCCAAGCTGGAGCTGATTAAGGAAAATTCTTCCTACTACGCGGTGATACGGGAGCTTGACAACGAAACCGACATGCAGAAAGAAATTACCGCCATGATCGAAAATAACGGCGGCACCATCGACAATCTTTCGGTGGTCTATGACAAAATAAAGAAAAAGCACCCCAATTTTGATTTGAAGGATTACGGCTACAGCCGCATTTCCAGTTTCCTGCGGAGCATCGTGGGGCTTACCGTCAAAGGAAACGCCGTCAGCCTCAAAGGCGAGAAAAAAGGGAAAAAAAGCAAAAAGGGCGAGGACGCCTGAAAAAGACCGCTCCCCGTTTTATGGGGAATGGTCTTTTTCTTTTGCGTATCAGGGCGTCCTACCGGATAAAATTCGTCCGGCAAAACGGCTCCCGCTGCGGAAGCCCATAGGTCTCTTTGCCCAGGGCAATGCTTTTGATCAGAAAAGACATATTTCGTGCCAGCGTCCGCATACTCTGCAACCCCTCTTCGTCTTCCCGCGCTTCTCCCGGCGCCGCTCCGTGCACACTGTTCCAATATTGTCCCGAAGCCACCGGCATCCCGCTGATGGTAAAGAACTTGTTGAGCTCATCGAACGTGGACGACAGCCCGCCTCTTCTGGCCGCCACCACTGAAGCGCCCACTTTCATGGTCTTATCAAAGGGTGTGCTGTAAAACAGACGTGTCAGCAACGCAACCAGCGTGGCGTTGGCGGAAGCGTAATAGACCGGGCTTCCCACCACCAGTCCGTCGCACTTCTCAAATTTTTCGGCGATGGCGTTGACCGGATCATCGAACACGCACTTCCCCGTTTTTGCACAGGAAAGACAGGCGATACAGCCTCTGATATCCCGGTTGCCGATTTGTATGATCTCGCTTTCTATTCCTTCTTCTTGAAACACCTTCTGCATTTCCTGAAGCGCCAGCGCCGTATTGCCGTTTGCCCGGGGGCTCCCGTTGATCATCAAAACCTTCATCCTGATCCCTCTCCTTTTTTCATCCCTTTTTGTTATTCAAATAAAGTGGTGGACAGATAGCGGTCCCCGGTATCCGGCAGCAGCGCCACAATGGTTTTGCCCTCGTTCTCCGGTCTCTTCGCCGTCTGAATTGCCGCCCAGACCGCGGCGCCTGACGAAATGCCCACCAAAACGCCTTCCGATCTGCCAACCTGCTTTGCCGCATCAAAGGCGTCCTCGTTTTCCACCGCAATAATCTCGTCGTAGATTTCCGTATTTAAAACCTCCGGCACAAATCCCGCGCCAATTCCCTGAATCTTATGGGAGCCCGGCGTTCCCTTGCTTAAGACAGGCGAACTGGCCGGTTCTACCGCAATAATTTTTACATCGGGATTTTTCTCCTTCAAATACGCGCCGACGCCGGTGATGGTGCCGCCGGTTCCCACGCCTGCGATAAAAATATCCACTTTCCCATCCGTATCCTTCCATATTTCGGGACCCGTGGTCGCCCGATGTGCCGCCGGATTGGCCGGATTCACAAACTGGCCCGGAATAAAGCTGTTGGGTATCGTGCGGGCCAGTTCGTCCGCTTTCTCAATCGCGCCCTTCATTCCCTTCGTGCCCTCTGTCAGAACCAGCTGCGCACCGTAGGCCTTCATCAACTGACGGCGCTCCACGCTCATCGTCTCCGGCATCACAATGATCACGCGATATCCTCTGGCAGCCGCCACGGAAGCGAGACCGATCCCCGTATTGCCGGATGTGGGCTCAATGATCACGGACCCGGGAACCAGCTTTCCGGCAGCCTCCGCGTCATCAATCATGGCCCTGGCAATCCTGTCCTTTACGGAACCCGCGGGATTGAAATATTCCAGCTTCGCCAGCACACGCGCCCCCAGCTTCCCCTCTTTTTCGATATGCGCCAGCTCTAAAAGCGGCGTATTGCCAATCAACTGATCGGCGGATTGGAAAATACGACTCATTCTTCTTCCTCCCAATTCCTACTTATTAAGTATGTTTATGGGGATTATAATCCCATCCCTTTCCTTTGTCAATACCCTCTCCGGGAAAATCCCTTCTCATATCTCACACCGGAAAACGAGAGAAAGCGCCCGTCCGGTCTTATCGACCGGGCGGGCGCCCTTCTTAACTGTCTGGTTCTTTCGCTTCCGGCTCACGCCTTCAGTCTTCCTTCTTCCTCCGGCCAAACAGCACCGCGATCAGCGCCGCTGCCGAAGCCAGCATCGAGAACATCAGCGCCAGGACAGGAGATTCGTCTCCGGTGCGTACTCCCAGTACGCCGCGGGCGCCTTCTTCCTCTTCCATTTCCTGTTCCCGGATCGCTCCCAGCACTCCGCTGGGCGCCGGCACAACTGCCGCCTGTACTGCGTTTCCGGGGGTGACAGGCGTCACTGTCGGAGTGGTTCCGCCGGGAGTCGGGTTGGTTCCTCCGGGCGGATTGCCGTCCACATCCATGATCGCCGTACTGGATTCCGGCGTCACGTTCGGATAGCTTACCGTGACTACGTTCGTAACCCGCGTCCCCGCATCCTGTCCGTTTATGAAATAATTGTAAATCAGCATAACCGATTCGCCTACGCCCAGATCCAGAATCGCTCCGTTCTCATACCGGACCGCCGAACCTGCCGTTGCGTTCTCCAGCTTCGCTTCCTGCAGCGCTCCTCTGCCGTTAAAGACATCCTTGATCTCCAGTCTGTCGAGCACTACGTTGCCGGTATTTTGGATCGTTACCATATATCTTACCAGCTGGCCCGCCTGTACGCCGCTTAAGCTCTTCTGTCCGTTTACTCTCTTATCCACCGTGTAGGCCGGGTTGGCTTTCACTTCTGTGGTGACGGTATCCGTCTCATTTCCTACCGTGACCGCATTTACCAGCGTCTTGTCATCCGCCTGTACCGTGTAGGTGTAGGTCAGGGTTACCGTCTTGCCTACGCCAAGCTCTGCGATCTTCCCGGTTGCTGCGTCGTAGCCGTCGCCGCTGATCTCGCCCAGCAGGTCGCTATGGCCGCCGGTAAAGCTGTCTTTCACTTCCAGGTCATTGAGGGTTACGTTGCCGGTATTTTTGACTTCGATGGTGTAGGTCAGTTCGGTTCCCACTTCCACATCCGTCAGATTGTCTGCTCCGTTTACCTTCTTATCTACTTCGTAGGCCGGATTGTCCTTTACTTCTGTAGTGACGGTGTCCGTCTCATTTCCTACCGTAACCGTATTGGTCAGTTCCTTATCGTCCGCCTGTACCGTGTAGGTGTAGGTCAGGGTTACGGTCTCGCCTACCGCAAGGCCCTGGATCTTTCCGCCTTCATAGGCCGCTTTGCTGCCGCTCTTGTCGCTTGTCAGCGTCATCTTGCCAAGCAGATCGCTGTGTCCGCCGGTAAAGGTATCTTTCACTTCCAGGTCATTGAGGGTTACGTTGCCGGTGTTCTTGACTTCGATGGTGTAGGTCAGTTCCGTTCCCACCTCCACATCCGTCAGATTGTCTTTTCCGTTTACCTTCTTATCTACTTCGTAGGCCGGATTGTCCTTTACTTCTGTGGTGACGGTGTCCGTCTCCGTTCCTACCGTGACCGCATTTTCCAGCGTCTTGTCGTCCGCCTGTACCGTGTAGGTGTAGGTCAGGGTTACGGTCTCGCCTACGCCAAGCTCTGCGATCTTCCCGGTTGCTGCATCGTAGCCGTCGCCGCTCATCTCGCCAAGCAGGTCGCTATGGCCGCCGGTAAAGCTATCTTTCACTTCCAGATCATGGAGGGTTACGTTGCCGGTATTGGTCACCGTGACGGTGTAGTTAAGGGTTTCTCCCACTTTTACATCCGTCAGGCTGTCTTCTCCGTTTACCTTCTTATCCACTTCGTAGGCCGGGGTATCTTGTACTTCTGTGGTGACGGTGTCCGTCTCAGTTCCTACCGTAACAGTATTGGTCAGTTCCTTATCGTCCGCCTGTACCGTGTAGGTGTAGGTCAGGGTTACGGTGCCGCCCACCGGGATGCTGGTGATGATCTCTTTGGTCGCGTCATAGCCGTCGCCGCTCATCTTGCCAAGCAGTTCGCTGTGGCCGCCCGTAAAGGTATCTTCCACCTTCAGACCCTTAAGCTCTGTGTTGCCGGTATTTTTCACCGTGACGGTGTAGTTGAGGGTTTCTCCCACTTTTACATTTGTCAGGCTGTTCTGCCCGTTTACCTTCTTATCCACTTCGTAGGCCGGGGTATCTTCCACTTCCGTGGTAACGGTGTCCGTCTCCTCCCCTACCTTGACGGTATTGGTCAGATTCTTATCGTCCGCCTGTACCGTGTAGGTGTAGGTCAGCGTTACGGTCTCGCCTACCGCAAGGCCCTGGATCTTTCCGCCTTCATAGGCCGCTTTGCTGTCGCTCTTGTCGCTTGTCAGCGTCATCTTGCCAAGCAGGTCGCTGTGGCCGCCGGTAAAGGTGTCTTTCACTTCCAGGTCATTGAGGACTACGTTGCCGGTATTGGTTACCGTGACGGTGTATTCCAGGGTTTCTCCCACTTTTACATTCGCCAGGCTGTTCTGCCCGTTTACCTTCTTATCCACTTCGTAGGCCGGGGTATCTTCCACTTCCGTGGTGACGGTGTCCGTCTCAGTTCCTACCGTAACCGTATTGGCCAGTTCCTTATCGTCCGCCTGTACCGTGTAGGT
>CANQUI010000036.1 GCA_947626995.1 uncultured Eisenbergiella sp.
GTGAGACTTGTCAGGGGAAGAAAAAAGTTTGTGAAATGCAAATTTACCTCTTGACAAAAGTCACTTCATAACAGAAGAAAAAACGCACGCAAAAGCACACCACAGCTCATCGTCTGAGGCATTTCGTACTTCATAACTCCCTTCTTTTAAATCAAAACCAGCCATCAAATCCCCCTTTTCTTCTTCAGCATTTTTATAATACCCTCAGGGTCATCTAACAATGCCTTTGTTTCTTCATCTATATTGTTCTCTGTACTATCGTAACCATTGCTTTGCTGAAGCATCTCATCATTCTTTTGTTCTGCTTCCAAAGCAAGCCTCTCCATTTCCTCGGCCTCAAAAAGTATTTCCATCGTATTAACTCTGGAAGACTCAATCTTAAACAAATACTCTTCACTCTCTTTAACCTTTTCGCAATATGGCAGTTCTTCCGGTTCTTCATTTTCAAAGAAACACCTTTCAATTTCCCCTGCAAAACTGACACCTAATCGAACTTCCAAGTCCTGTAACTCTTCAATGTATGTATATGGAATCCTATGAGCATCTCTTAAAGTATCTCCATTAAGAGCAGTCTCTTCGGTATAATGTATCACATTCTTGATATAGGAATAATAATCAATAAGGCTGTCATATAAATCTCCAAATATCAACTCTGCTACAACTTCATCATATTGTTCCTCTGTCTTAATTAGATTGGAAACAAAGCAACCAATATTATTTCCCTGTTCAAACAGTCTTTCAGTAAACAGGATACCTTCTTCACTTATAACAAAGCCTATATTCAATCCGTCTATGGCTTTGTTCATTATTTTAGTAAACAAAATCCCTGCAGATATAATGTCCATATTGTTAATCTTTGCGGACACAACACGGCAAGGTACCATACCTTTTCTGGTTTCCTTGAAATAATCTCTGAATATGCAAAAATCAACCACACCATCTATAAAATCAATCTCTGACTTTGAATAGACTTCACTGGTATTACCTTTTAAGAATATGAATTTTTCCAGGCAGCCTGTGTATTGCGTCGTTCTATCTATCAAGAGCCCCGTTGGCAAGAGCAGATCAGCCACTGTGTCGACGGAATATTCTTGATATGCGTTAAGCACAAAATCGTCACATACACTCGCCTCTCTGCTCCCTTCTTTAATCATATCATCATTTGTTTAAAAAGCTATCAATACTAGCTTTTAATGCCTCCCCATCCTGTTCTTCATTGAACTTTTTTACATATTCAAACATTCGCCTCAGATAAGAGTCGTCATCGGTGCATTCATCCACAAACTGTTCATGGAGCACATCTACACCGCCCAGGAAATATTCATTAAAAATCTTCATATTCTCGGCGATTCTTTCCTTATCTTCTTCGGATGTCTCCGAGAGCTTAAAAGCTCGATAGATCCTTTTCTCTTCATCCGGTTCAGAGTCTTCGTCTACCAACATCAAAATTTGATAGACAAACCGCAGCTCTGCCTTTTTCCTCGAAATCTGTTCCAGCAGAATACCAACATCACCATCCGCAGCGGAACCCATCGGAATCCTACGACTGTATTGATATCCTATAAGAGGGCATACTGTATAAGCATCAACATATGAATTAAAAATCTTAAAATTATTATGGGCGGCTCTGTCCGGAACATTACCCCTCAATTCACATAAATCCTTCAGATAGTTTGCCTGTACACCAGTAAAATCCTGATTACCATCAAACATTTGTAGCCTCCTTCCTAATGTGTGTGGAAGTATCTATCTCCTTACCTTCACCATCACGATCCTTCAATATGGTATAACTGATTCCCACGTATTGATCCAAATTCTTTGCAGCATATTCCCAGTCTTTCTGCATAACAGCCATTATAACCTGATTCGCTGTCTTCGGAAGAATCTTGCAAATATTATCAATATGGATTTCATCCACATTTGAAAACGGTGCATCCATAACAAGCGGATATACCTGCCCGAGCTTCATCTCACTGTCATCGAGGATCTTATCCTTTGCCATCGAAACCAATGCCGCAATAAATGCAAAGCTCTTAACAGCTTTCAACCCGTCAGATTCCTCAGTAGTAACATCTGCATACCTTACCCTATACTTATCATCAATGAGAATAGATCGCTCACCATGATACATTCTAGTAAAATTATCATTGACCCTTTTTTGCAGCTGCTCACGTACAATAACTTCCTTACTCTGATATGTCTCTATCAGCCATTCCAGAACCCTTTCAGCATATGTAATATACCGCACTACTTTAGAATTCTTCGAACTACTCTTTGCATATTTCTCAATAGCATTTTCACAGTTCTTTATATTCGCATCGCAGCTTCCGATATCAACACTAATCTGATTGTAATCATCCATCGCCTCCTTATATTTAATGGCGGCTTCTCTTCTTTTGTCTTCTATCGCCTTAGCATCCGTATCATCAATAATCATTTCAGACTGCTTCTTCAAATCATCCTGAAGCTGTCCAATCCGACGAAGAGTCTCACGATACTCTTTATATTTTTCTCTAACATTATCGCAGTATGATTCACTTCCAGCCAAATATCCTTCAGCCTTGTTTTTATAGTTATTTACAACTGTACCAATCTGTTCCGGCGGAAGTTTTCTTCTCTCAGCCATTACCAACTCATATGGCTTAGTACCTACATCTAATCTCGTTCCGCAAATGCAGACACCTCTTTGAATCAGATAATCTATGGATTCCTGCTCCATTGCCGGAACACTCTCTGTGGATTCCTTTACTGCCTCTAAAATTTCAAGCGACTTTTTTATGGCAGGCATTCCGAAAAATGCATATGGTCTCATATTAAAGGCTGCAATCATCGCTTTTTTGCATGCCTCCAAGCGTTCTTGTTCCCTCTTCAAAGAACCTTCTATACAATCCCGTTCCTTTTTAGCAGCTTTTACCTGCTCCACATTACTCTTGGATAATTCGGCACTGTATTCCTTTTCTTTTTCATGCCAATAATCTCTTTCCTTCCCTGCATTCTGAAGATTATCCAATAATACAACTTTCTTCTTTTTATACGTATCAAGGCTGTCACGAGCTTTTTGCGCTGATGCATTTCCAGAAGTATCAATCATGCCGTTAAACCTTTTGACAACGGCCTGAAGATGATCCCTGGAATGTTCAAGCACATCCAGCCGCATTAAACCACGAACTGCTTTGGAGAGATCTGCTCTGTTTGCTATCCCAGAAATACGCTCACCACCAAAGAAGAAATAATCCGACAGATCAGTTGGCAAAACTCTATCGATGGATTCTTCAATGTTGTTTCTTTCAACATGGGTTTTAGTCTGACCATCCTGTAATAAGTATTCTAACGTCAGATCCTCTTCCGGTTTCTTGTTAAGTGTAACAACAACATTATCTCTCTCTGCTCTTCTATCGCTGCAAACATATGTAAAACTTCTTTTCAAAATATACTGTATATCATCATGAATGAAGGTTACAGCAACATATGTGGCCTGAGTATCTCCAACATGCATATTTGAACGCACATCGCTATTAAGAAGAATCGGATCCTCAAAACCATTCTTCCCATATAAGCACCACTCAAAGGCCCTTATAATTGTAGTCTTTCCTGAAGTATTTACACCAATAAGAACCGTAACATTTTTCTCTTTGTCCGTGGAGAACTCGATTTTCTGCTTTCCGACATACTGCCGAAAATTATTCATTTCGATACTCTGTATGATCATCGTTTCTCCACCTCCGTCATAATCATCCTTTGAATCTTATCCACCATAGCCGGATTGGATTCCTTCTTGACTATATTGTCGGTTTCCAACTCCAACAATCTCAATTTGATGATATCAATCTTCTTCTCATCCAAAAACTCATTCGAATTCATCTCCATCGACTGCTACCTCCGTTTCTTTTTGAGTGAGACCAAATGTCGCTTCAATATCATTTATCAGTTCGTCAGAATCACGCGCATTCTTGGCAATCTTGCCAAATTCTATGATTCGTTGAAGTTCACGTTTTGCAAGTGCTTTTTCACAATTGAAATCCGGATTGTATGGATTCACATTTTCAAGCGGCTCTGTCAGTGTTACGAAGTCATAAATCACAGCATATGGCTTATTCTTTGCTAACCTCAACACTCTTCCTCTTCTCTGTATATATTCTTTGGGATTCGTAGTACTCGCAAGGATAAACGCCGTTTTTATACTTGGTATGTTTACACCCTCATCCAAACATTTAATTGCTATTATTGCCTGATATGGGGATGCTGTAGCAAAACGCTGTTTTATAACTTCTCTTTCCTCAGCGGACTCGTTAGAAGTAAAATGCGTCACCTTCATTCCAAGTTCATTTCCAAGCATCTTGGAAACTGACACAATCTGGCGCTCACCTTCCTCATCACGATCTGAAGTATCATTCGAAAAATCCTGTGTTTTTGTTGCGCCACAATAAACAAGTATGTGGGTATCATCCTTGTATTTCTCCATCAGTTCACGAAGTTTTGTAAGCTTACTTTTTGCACCAGCTACAACTCGCGCTCTTTGAAGTAAGAGTCTTTTTCCTTTTTCAGTGATAATCAATTTTCCGTGCCGGTCCTTATGGCACTCTTTCGATGCAAGATACGACAGTTCCTTATATCTCTCATATTCTTCTTCATCGAGATACACCAAAACAGGATAATAGTAGTACGGTGTTAGCTTCTTTTCGTCTATCGCCCTTTTCAGATCATACTCAATACACTTCTCACCAAAATAATCCTTTAATGCCTGTGTTCCTTCTTCATCTCCATGTCTGTCCAGCGTCGCAGACAACGCAAGCCGATATTGTATATTCGAATACAGTTTATTCCGCAAGTTCGTTGAGCCAAAATTATGCGCCTCATCAACCAGGAGCAATGTATCTTTTCCTAATTGCTTCATCTGTTCACAGACAAACTTGGATGAATATGTTGCATTTGTCGTTACAAAGCAGAAAGTATCTATTACCCCAAGGGAAAAATCCAACACATCATTTTCAAGCCGTTTTTTCCAGTCATGCTGCTTCGACGCCGAATATCCTATTGTAGGATTCATGTTGAAAAGCTCAATATCCTCAACCCACTGCTCTACCAGATGCTGATACGGACATACGATAATGACTGCCAGCCGCTTCCTTTCTTCATACAGATTAACAACCGCTCCTAATCCCGTATAAGTTTTACCAGTTCCGGTAGCCATATCGAATATTCCACGGTAATCATGCTGAGCCCATTCCTCAATAGCATCCTTTTGATACTCACGAAAATCAAAACCCGATGGTGTATGCGGTATCCCGCGATCCGGTATACTTCCTTCTTCAGCAGGATTATCATCCTCTTCCATGTATGTTTCAGATTTGAAAAAGTCATCAAGGTCAGGCTTTCTCATAACCTCGAATTTGTCTTTAAGGACTTTCGGGAAGTCAAGTATCTCCAAATCATCATCCTGCTTATCCCAAAGTTGCTCAAAATCTCTTTGTATATCATCCACATAAGCCCTAGATTCCTCCCAGGACTTGAACACCACAATAGATTCGGAATTGACGTGAAAAGCATTTATCGTTTCATTAAGCGATCCGGTAAACACAATCTTATTTCCGTTTTCATCTGTGACAATTCCCACCTTCTCATGATACATTCCAGTGGCTTTTTGAGGTGGCGTGAATGCAACCTTGATATCAAGAAAACCTTCTTCAATCAGATATGCAAGAAAGTTAAGTCTTTCTTCTTCATAATAATTCTCAGGCTCCTTGAAATCTCGCATTAGCGCGCGACCAATAATCTCCTTTTGCTCGTAGCCTTTATTTATTGCAGCAATGTCTTCCTCCAATAATCTAGGCGAAACAATAAATTGTATTTTCCCATGATTTCTCGTGAGACCTCTTAAGCCCTTTGTAAGATCAATCAATGCCCCCGAGGTAAAAAATCCTACAGCACGCTGATACAGAACGGCTTGTTTAAGAACCGGTGTATAGAATTCTTTAACAACATTATTTTTGTACGTTTTGTAATACCTTAGTAGCGGTATATCCTTAAACGACATTCCCATTCCTCCCTCCGGTTTTATTCCAATACCACAAATTCCATATCTCCCATTATGGCTTTTGCTTGTTCATCTTGTGTTTCAACACAAACACCGCAATAAGCTTTATCCTGAACTGGAGTAGGGACCACCTTACATTCTATATTTTTTTCATTCAGAATTTCTTCTGCCTTAAAAACATCGCTTGTACTGAAAAAAACGATATGCATATAATCACCTGCTTCGTAATGTGTCTAAAAGCTGATCAATCTCAGTCTTTGTATTCTTGTAGTTCAAACTGATTCTTACCGCCCCTGTTTCTACTGTACCAATAGCCTCATGCGCCAGTATTGCACAATGGATACCGCCACGGGCACATATTCCTTTATTGTCTAACAGTGAAATGGTCTTATCCGATGAAAGATTATCAAGAGTAAAACAGCAAGTAGATACTCTCTTCTCATTCGCATCGTATACCCGTAGTCCGTCTATTTCTGACAGTCCTTGAAGGAGATATGTCATCAATTCTTTTTCCGTAGTTCTGATCTCATCAGCATGAGAATCAACATACTCTATTCCTGCCTTTAGCGCCCAAATAGCAGGCATATTCAATGTTCCTGCTTCATAGCCTTCCGGGAAAATGTCCGGATTAACAAAGTTTTCGCCATGTATTCCCGTGCCGCCTTGGATCAACGGAATAAAGTGTTCTTTAGATTCACAACATAACCCGCCAATGCCGGGAACGCCATACAAATCTTTATGCCCTGTAAATGCCAAAAAATCCACACCGTCATCCTTCATTTTTACAGTCATTTTTCCGGCTCCCTGTGAAGAGTCGATAAACGTAATGATTCCCTTACTATGGAAATACTTTATCCACGCTTCTTTACAGACAATCCTGCCGGTCAAATTGCTTGCCAAAGTCAAAGCCAGCATCCGTGTGTTGTCTTTAGCATACTTTGCGAAAAGATCTTCCGCACTCAGTTCCAGATCATCACGGCTGACAACAGAATATTCAATAATCCCTCTCTGTTTAAGATCATGCAACGGTCTCAGAACAGCATTATGCTCATAACATGATATTATTACATGATCTCCACGATTCAGAAGTCCGTTAAACAAAAGATTTATGGCTTCTGTTGAATTTTTTGTAAAAACAACTTTCTCCGGGCTACTCATACAAAAGTATCTTCCAATCACAGTCCGCGATTTATAAAGCATGCGGGATGCTTCAATACCAAGCGAATAGCTTCCTCTTCCCGGACTCACACCTACTTCCCTGAGATAATAATTCAATGCCTCAATAACTGCATCCGGCTTATATTTAGTTGTAGCGGCGTTATCAAAATAAATCATTGCGTACCCTTTCTTGATGAAAGTACATCACACATAATACAACCATTATAAAACTTCGCAATGCAATGTTTACAATGCTGACATTTGTTTTCATCAATCGTATATTGTCCGTGAATCGTATCTATAGCTCCGTGCGGGCAAGTAGAATCACATGCCGAGCATCTAATACAGAACTGGTACTTCCGCATCTGACATTTAATCCTATTCACAAGATTCGTTGCGTCTATTCTCTCTTCCGGCAAAACCTTTATGACCGTAGTTCCATATATAAGAACCAATTCACATATTTTTCTGTATTCGCCAGATTTATCTTCATCAAATATCTGAACATATGTGGCATCTTTCTTCTCCACGACTTTCAAATCACCTAAAGGTTTAAAAAGTTCCAATACATCTTTTTGAAGTTTCTTTTCAATAATTACATTTCTAGCACGATCAGAAAGATTACACGGCGTATCCGCAATAGTAACATTCTTAACCTTTAAGCCGCTTGCTCCTCTGCGGATTCTCCATTTGCCCTCTTCATAATAGGCATTGGGATCCGTTTTTCCCGTCCGCACCGCAAAGTCATATACCATGTTTTTCCAGCGCTGCATATCTTCCGGATGGTAGATTTCCGTGAGCATCATTGACCAATCAGAATTATTTGGGCAGCACCAACAGCCAACTCTTTTATAGCCATACTGGTAGCAATCATTTATCAGCAGATTTTTTGCCAATATATACAGCCAAACATCATAATCCGTCCATTCGATAATTGGCATAGCATTTACTTGTGTAGAGATTTTTGATGTTTCCTGTGTTCTGTCATACCCAGCTCTGGCAACAGATTCACTATGTCTTATCCCAAGAAATGTCAAGCTATTTCCCGGAAGATTCTCATATTCCTTATTCAGATTGCTTGTTTTAAAAATCGTGCAGCACCACCGCTCATGCTGACTTGGCGGTCCGAATACCTTGCACAGCTTAAAAAAGTCATTCTCAGTTTCGCTCGAAATCATCGGCACTCTCGGATTCTCTCTTCTAAATTTCTCAGTCACATATGTACTTGTTTCTTTAAATTCAAGAGTCGTATCTCCAAACATATGGATTACAGCATTATCTTGAAGCGCATCCATCACAAGCCTGCTTACTACAGAAGAGTCTTTTCCTCCCGAAAAAGATACGGTAGGAATATAATTATCCCCTTTGTATTTATTCAGCGTTTCAACAATATAATATTCAGCCTCGTATACCAACTGATTCAGATATGCTTCATTCGCTTTAACAACAGAAAGATATGATATGTAATCCCTTTCCACTTCTATGTCGTTTCGTAATTCTTCTGCTACCTCCAAATGTTTCTTAGCCTTATACCAATCTCTGTAT
This sequence comes from uncultured Eisenbergiella sp., assembly GCA_947626995.1. Taxonomy (GTDB): domain Bacteria; phylum Bacillota; class Clostridia; order Lachnospirales; family Lachnospiraceae; genus Gallintestinimicrobium. The sequence continues at coordinate 8,738 of CANQUI010000036.1, forward strand.
GGAACTTTAACTATTTTCTCATCAATAAAGTACTTACCTGCCCCCAGATACCAAATGCCCTGATCTCCATAATCACAGTCCATGATTTTTTTCAATAGCTTTCTTTCCTGCTTAAATACTGGATTGCATATGGAACCCTCAGAAATTTTTTTCATTTTCCCATCACAAGAGCAACTATGCAAACCCTTATCAAATACAGGTGTCTTGCATTTCTTGCACCAATAAATCATAGACTGTCACCTCTAACCAATAATCTCCTTCATAATTTCCGTCAAAATTGAGATCTTTTCCTCATAGCTGATAGATTCGCCAAATTCGCCCAATGTCTTTTGCAGCTTTTTTAGCATAGTCTTTCCTGTGACAGATAGTTCTTCCTTTGAAAACTGAGTGATCAAAGGAGCGGCATCAGCAGATTCAATAGTTATCTTCATCTCTCCCTGCTGCAATCCCTCCTCAGGATTATACTCATTCAGCTTATTAACAGCATCTCTAAATATTTCCTCAAAACTATTGATCTTATTATCTGTCCAGTATGACAATTCAAACCCCGTTGTTGCTTTAGCAAGTTCCAAAACGAAGCGTTCTTCATCCATCTCCGATGCCCTTGATACAAGGTCAAGAACATTGTTTGTAGTATAATCAAACGCTTTCTGACTTTTCTCTTCCCAATCTTCACGATACAGGACCTGCAAATACTGCATCAGGTCATCCGTATCATCCAAATCAAATACCTGCTTGATTACCCGCTCTACTCTTACATATAGTTTTTCTTCTACCGATTCCAGCTCTTCTTTAATATTACCGATCTGGAGTACCAACTCTTGCAAATCAGCATTAAGACACGGCAATACATCAAAGAAAAATGCATTGTAATCCTTATATGTAATATTGAGAATATCTCTGTACTGTTTTGCAAGAACTGAAACATACACTTCAGTTGTTCTTGCGCTCTTTGAAATCGATGCGTAATGCGTATTTATCGCACGGAATAATTCCTCTAATCTGTTAAGCCTATCTCCTTTTGGAAGATAATCTGCAAACAGCTTTTCCAAACCTTCAATATAAGCAATCTCTTCTTCTTTCCAGTTGCAAATAAACAGTGTATAATTCTCCGGTTCAGACAATGCCTTTACAAGCTCTTCTTCCGTATATGAATGCTCATTTCCATGGAAATACAAGGATACATTCTGATAATCTCGTAATGCATACGCAAGCAAGACGGGAATTACCCCATCCCTCAACCCATACGGTTCTGCTTTCAGCATCTCATATAAATCACTAAGGGCAAGGCGTTCACTTCCAGTCTCACGCAGTTTTCTCTGTATAGCACCCATCACCGGACTTCCAGAAACGGTATGCTGTTCATCCGGAAGATAGTACATAGAATCTTCTGTTACGCGATTTTCTTCTCTAACAGTGTTATTATCTACTATTCCAGTCCTGGATAATGCGGCTCTTAAAATATTATACTCAGGTGACAGCATAGGGCATCCGTCATAGATGTTATCCTGCCCCATGATACACTCAAGCGCCTTCTTCCGCGCCAACTTAATTGCCCCTGTTAGATTATTCTTCGTAAACAGATCGTTGTTAATCATCGGGGTTTTATCAAACGCCGCATCCATAATATCTGACAACACACCGGAAAGATCCTTTTCGGATGTAATATCAAGCAGGTTGCCGTTATTCATCACAAATGTTCCAGGATCCTGAAGAGTTCTCCATTTGCGAATAAGTTCCTCAACGATAGCAACCTGTTCGCTCAAATATAAAGTCAACTCATTAACAATCGTTGGATCATCTTCTGCAAGTTCCTCCTTCTTGGAATAAAAGTATTGAAGCGCAATATAGCGCTTTACTTCTTCTTCTACAGCTTTTGATTTTCCATTTACCACAAGAAGTACACGTTTTGGAAGCCCAGATATTTGAGCATATTCTTTCTCGTCTGCTTGATTGTCCAGAACGAATATCACAATTCCGTCATAATACTTGGGCAATGTATTATAGAAAGATTTTTTCGTCAACTCCCCCTTGGTTACAAACGCCGGTATAAATATGCGATTAATAAAATATGTTTCATTATATCTATAAGGATATAACGCAAAATCTGCGAATTTCTCATTCAAAATTCGCACTAGCATTTCGTCGCTGATCCCCGGTATCTTGTCCTCGATCATCTTTTCCAGATCAAATATGCTGCTATCAAAATAGTCATAATATCCATACTGGCGCATGTACTTGATGATCTTTTTCTTTTCGAGGTCATCAATAGCTGTCGCCACAGCCTGAGGATTACCGTCAACTACGCAAGCCAATGTATTTTTATCAGCAATCAGTACGTCAGTATCCGAAACAATGTTAATTACAGCTAACGTCTTCAGTATTTTTGTCTGATACCCCTTTTTATCAGTTCCTAACTTGTTTAACGCAATTTGCAATTTCTTGTATATCGCATATGAATTATCTGTCTTAAACGACTTTATATTAAGTTCGAAATAATCATAAATAGCATCAAGTCCAATGAAATGAAACTCCCTTGTATCATAGTTCTGCAATTGAGAAAACAGAGAATTCTCTTCATCACCCGCCAAATATGTAAAAAATGTGCGCTCATTCTGAGCCACTTTTTTTGATAATCTATCAAGCGCAAAAAGTGTGATAGGATGAAGCGGATATCCATCCTCAAATACAGAGCTTCCATCTGTTTCTGGCGGAAGCATAAATCCCTTAAAATTCCACACTTGGCTATACAAGTCATTTAACACTTTATCAAATTTAATCTTAAACGGTTTCCAATAAGTCTGATTTTTCGGGATAATATTCCCAATAAGAGATAAGCATTGGTCATACTTAATGTTTATCGAGGTTGCCTTAAACCTTCCCTCAACCTTTTTCCATTCATCGCTTATACTCTTCTTCATAGCACTGGTATACATCGACAACTGTTTATGCGATACCAGAATCAGGTAATTATTGTTATCCGAATGATCACAGTATTCCGCCAGATCCTGAACAGCCTTTACTTTTAAAATCTCTCCATAATCCTCAACATATCGTCCAAATTCATCAAAAACAAGCACTATTCCTCTGTATTTATCCTTAATCGCCTCATTGGCATAATTCATATTGTCTATAAGATTTCCGGCTGTGCTATTAAAAGCAGCTCCATAAGACATTCCCGAATAAATCTTATTAAAGACTTTTTCGTAGGACGAGGCGTAAATAGACAACCCTTTCATCAAATTCTCCACCGTTATCTTCTGTTTCTTGCATACCTCTTCCAGTCTTGATGACGATTCCTTGCCAGCGTTCCATTTTTTTACTAAAACAATGGCCTCATCAAAAAAACCCTTAAAAGTAACCGGAATATTATTTCTGTCCAACTCCTTTTTCAAAGAAAAAGTAATGCATTTTCCAAAATCATCGTAATCTGAATAGACCGGTACAACGAGATACGGCTTCTTTTCTTTAGAAAACTGCCGTATGTCCGCAGCGAGTTCTTTATCATATTTCGCAATCAGTTTGGTAAGATTCTCAAAGCCTTCTCCCTTTATGTTAATATGCCCCAAAATGGCGCTCATTACTGTCAGCAGATGTGATTTACCAGTGCCATATGAGCCATACAAAATCCTGGAATGAACATCAGAATTACCCCGAATCATTCCACCGAGGTACTCTCTGAAAATCTCTGTCGTGGTCACATTCGGAATAAATCCCGCTATACGTTCTTCATCCCGAAGATCAAAACAAATATTTACAGAGTATTTATATTGCCCTCTCTTTGTAACCAGCGTTGTATAATCCATCCGTTATACCCTCTATTCCATGTAGTATTCGTCCAGCAACTTGTCATACTGAACATCCGAAAACTCAATAAACCTGTTTCCAAAATTATTATTAAGTGTAAGAAGCTTTTTGTTTTCTGCTTCCAGAAGCATATCTATGAGTTTTGAATATCTCATTGGGAAATATTTACCCACCTGCCTTTTTTCTTCCATAATCTTATCTATGCTAATCTGACCCCTGTGGCTACTTTCCTCAGGATTATCCTTTGCTATCGCATAAATCAAAATATGTAACGGCATTTCAGCTTTGGTCAGATAAGTCTTTTCAAACTTCTTATCCTCATTTACCCTAAGAAGATGCAACGGTCCAAAAAAAGGATATGTATCCTCATCCATCGCCGTTTTGATATCAAACTTCTTCTCAGCCAAATAGGTATTCTTAAAACAATTAAATTCTTTGTCTATTGCCGCTTTTTTTATAGACATCCCATTTACAGCAAGGAAATAGTGTAATCCATCCACAAATTCTTCCTTGGTGAAGGATTGCTTATCAAACTCATTAAAAGCCCAATACCATGCTGTAGCATTATCCTCATTTAATGCTATATTTCTATGAAGCAGCAATAAGCTTCCCAGCTTCTGAAAATATCTGTCATTTACATCAAGTAGATCGAACAATTGTGTTTTTCTTTCAGAGATACCACCCTGAACTTTTTCTTCTACAGTAAGACCAGACACATCGGTCCAATATCTGAGTGCTTTTATCATGACACGACCTAAGCCGATCCTATCAACAGCTTCCTGCTCGTTCGCAGGCGAAAAAATCATATTATCAATTTTCACTGCCTGGATGATCTTTGTTCCCCATCCACTCCTCAAATAGAAACTATAATGTTTATTTATTACCATAAATCAGTAACCCTTTCTTCTCAGCCCATCAACAAACCACTAATTATATTATGTCAAAAATGCTGTGCTATAAAACGGACTTGTTATTCGTTTTTAGCAACTTCTTTACCGACATTAAAATCAATGTTATTTTTTTTGCAATATTCATCTATTAACCGCATAGCTTTGATTGTAGGCATTGCTTTACCGGTTTCCCAACGATTCACAGTTGCAAAAGAAACACCCACCTCTTTGGCGAACTCTTCCTGTGTCAAAATTGCCAATAATCTTATTTTCTTAATATCTTCAGCAAAACTCATTGTTTACCTCGTCATTTCAGCTTAAAATATTACAATCCGCAGCATATACAGTATAACTCTGAACACGCATTCTTGCAACATCTTTATAACATTTCGCCAAAAAGGAGTCACTATAAAAGTGACTCCCTTAGGTGTCCTTAATTGATAAACTATTATCGTTTCCTTCCATTCATCTGCCACTTATCATGGCCCTGGATGCTCCGTATAACTTGTCTGAGGCTGTTTTCACACCCGTGCTGGTGATAAGGATGGCTGTATTGCACTTGTGGAAAATAATACTCGCCGTATCTCCCGGAACATCTGTAGAATACAGATACCAGTAATGCCCCGTGTTTCTGTTCTGGATAGTCACATCATAATCATTTACTGTGACGATATTGAAATACCTCGAAGCAACTGAATTTAACTCTTCCTGACTGAACAGCCACATTACCTCCGCTTTTTGAATTATATTGCAAGAGTCCTGTCTACAATCCCCTCGACCTCTTGGGATCCGTGTCTATAAAATACTTTTTCTTGAGTTTGCCGGACAGTTTTATGGGCTTGGGATTCTCTCCAGGCTTTATCGGTTTCCCCGTCAGCTTATTGCTTTCGGAATCCGGACCCTGAATAACCTCTCTGATATCTTTCTTTATCATCTTCGCGTTTCGAATCTCTTTAGCAATCTTTTCAGTAATACTTGATTCCTGATTTTTCTGATACTTTCAAAGCCATACGTTGTCCCTGCTCCGGCAGATACGACGTCCGCACCGCCGCTGTAAGCTGCATTTATCCTTTATCCAACATGTTCTTTTTTTCGGTAGACACTGGGTTCACTCGCATGAGTTTTGCCACATGCCATCCGGAAAGACCGTATTCATCGCCCAGACAACCACCCTCTTTGCCCTCTCCTTCATTGAGATTCTAACCGAAAAGTTATAATATTTGACCATCTCTACTACCGTCTCGATGAAGATGCTCATCAAACATCGGCCCGTGTAATCACAGCCTCCGCTATTCTCGCTATATGACCACAACACAGAGGACATTCCCTAAAATTTCTTCTAGAAAATGTCCTCTAAATACGAAATATTCATTTGAACTGGTATGGGTTTACTTTAAATAGTTTATTTTAACCCATTAAGAGAAATTATTTTGTCGTACTTTTATCGTACCATACGCCTCACAGATTTGGAAAACTGATTTTACTAATCTTTTCCGCCTAACGACTTCATCGTCGGGATTGCTGCAATATCACGAAACAGAATCGGTTTTTACTCTGCATACCCCTATTTTTCTGTTTTTCGCATATAGCCCCGTCCATGTATCCCTACGTTTCTGCCGCTATCCGTACCGCTGTCTGGTACAAAAATGGCACAGGATTGGTACAGGCCCACCGAATCAAAGCATCTCACAGAATTCATCCGGATCTACACAAGGTATACTGCCGCCAACAAAATCATTGCGATTCCTTGTCACAATATAATCCGCCCGGAAGGACACCGCACACTGCATCTGCAAACAGTCCTCAAAATCAGAGAAATTGTCGTCTGCTAACGCATCCAGTATTTTTGCCTTATCGATCCCCTCTACCTCAAACAGTTCACACAGATTCCGCAAAATACTCTTTCGCTCATCCACACTGTACGCTTTCCTCAATATGAAAAAAATATTAGATACAGAATGTGCCGCAATACAGCCTGTTACCCTATTTTGTTTGCATGCGACCAGGATTCTTCTGGCTGCTGAATCAAAAGGACTCCGGCACAGTATATAATCAAGAAGAATGTTAGTATCAACTAATATCCGCATTCCCATACTTTTCCTCTCTGTAATTTTTTAGCTCCCTGTCATAATCTAACTCAGGAACGCTTTTCCTGAGATGTTCCAGTTCCTCAAATGCATGTTCTTTTGCAGTCAGTCGCTCTGTCCCATAAAGTCCATCTATCCCCTGCATGATCTGTATCATAAAATATAACTTGTCTTCCGGTATCCTTTCCAGTAGAGCCATAGCATCCTTTCTAAGCACAGTCATCATTTATCACTCCCGTCACTCATATTATCATAAACAAGCCGTCAGTTGTCCGAACTAATGGACTTCCCGCTTCAATCCGCTAAACCCTTATGCTTATTATATCCGATGATTCTCCGTCCTTCAATCATTTTCTGTTGGCAATTTCATAAAAAGGTGTAAAAAATTAGAATCCCCCAAGCATGAGGGATTCCATTTATAAACGTGTTCTCTTATTTGGTCGTAAATCGGTCATAAATTTCGACATTGCCTACCTGTAACCGTTGATTTTACGCCATTTCTTACTGAATAGATTTCATCGTCGGAAATATATTCCTACTTTCTTTGTCTTTATTCATCATAATTTATCATGTTTCCAATGTCAAATGAAATCCCATAAAAATCCGTTTTTTCGTTTTATCTTATTTTGTCTTTATATTTTGATTTGAGTTATAAAATGAGTTACGTGTGTTATAACGTCTGAAAAGGCCGCCCCATATCGAGGCGGCCCATTCACCAGCTTATGAAATCTTTAACAGGCTCTCCGCTTTTTTAATTTCCTGTTTCTTGAAATCATCCTTCGCATCTACATATATATCCATCGTAGTCGATATGTCACTATGCCCCAGGATTTCCTGCACTGCTTTTATATTGGCGCCACTCTCCACCATCCGGGTGGCAAATGTATGCCGAAGCGTGTGGCAGGAAAACGGTGGAAGCAATACCGGGTTCTTCTGCTTTTTGTCCAGTTGCTCCATATTACAATCCCGAATAATACGCCGCAGGGCCTTGTTTAACGTCCCCTGATGCTGCGTATTACCGAATCGGTTCACGAATATGAAATCCGTATATCCGTCGATTGTCACTGTACAGTGCTGACCTCTTTCCATCTGGCGCTTACGCTCTTCCAGAATCGCCCGCCGCGTAATGTCCAATATGGGAATCGTTCTGCAACCGGCCCGCGTTTTAGGAGTATTCACACCGAAATAGCATCCTTTTTCCGCATGATTATAATACACCAGTGTGTGATTCACGCTGATCGTCTCAGCTTTCAAATCCACATCACACCATCGCAAGCCGGTTACTTCGCCTACCCTCATTCCTGTCCCCAGCATAACTGCAAATACCGGGTACCAATGCTTATAAATCACATTGTTCTTCAGATAATTGAGAAATAACTCCTGCTGCTCCACCGTCAGCGCCTGACGCTTCTCCGTATCGTAATTATGGGATTGTTTCAGCTCTCGCAGGACATTGTCAGACGGATTTGAGCGCAAATAGCCATCCTCCACCGCCAATTCCAGAACCGGATGCAATACCGTGTGAATACTGTCCAATGTATTGATTTTTAAACTACGTTCGTCCACCAGCGTATTATAAAACTTCCGCACATCAGTTTTCCTCAATGCACACACCTTCTTTCTGCCAAAATCAGGCTTCACAAACTGCTGATACATATAAATATAATTCTGCTTTGTGTTATCCTTCAGATTCCGTTTGAGAGAAATCCATATTTCATAAATATCATTAATGGTCTTTCGGTTGTCTACCCGGATTCCGTCGCTTATATCCTTTCTTACTATTTCGACCTTTTCCCGAAGCGATAAATCCGGCCGTTTCCCCTCCGGCAGACGATCCGTTGCAACCAATTTCCAGCTATACACCGCCCGCCGCTTGCCTGCCGAATCTATGTATTGATATCTATACCGGCCATCCGGCATGATTGATTCGCCATCCCGAAGAATCCGGCCCTTACTGTCTTTTCTTCTCTCTGCCACCCTCTCACCGCCTTTCTGTTATGCCAGGGCGGGCAGCAGGACTACCCCGCCGCCCTTTGCGTCACCACATTATCAGGATCATCACAAGAAGCATATTCGCCAGCATGGACAGGATAAACGCCAGCTTCCACCGCCTCGCCGTCCGCGCCGCCTGCGAAAGAATCTCCATGTTCCACCGGGCCATCTCTGCGCCCCGAATATCGCCCTCAACGCCCATTTCGTCTTTGTTCGCTCTTTGTTCGATAGTCATTTCCGCACCGCCTTTCTGTACTTCCAGCACGGCCCTATGACGCTTTCCGTAGGCTCCTGCTGCCCGGCCGGCCATTCCTTTACCGCCTCGACCGTCACCGCAGCCGCGCCGTGGCTTGTCTGCACCATCACACAATCGCCCGGCCTTACCTTGTCCACCATAAGCCCCAGCAGATTCCAGTAATAGAGGCGGCCGCCCTTTCTGAATCTGGCCGCTATGACCTGCCTCCGGCGCTCCACCGGCATTTCTGCGAGGCCGTTTTCCTTTGCCAGCAGATAGGACGTGTAGCCGTCAATCAGATTCCCGGCCGCGTCCAGTATGATCCGCGATTCCATAAATCCGTTTTCCCGATAGAATCTCCTTTTCCGCTCCATCTTCTCCAGGCGCGGCGGGTGTGCCGCAAACCGGGGGAGAATCTTAATATCGTCAATTTTCATAACCTCAAACGCTCCTTTCATCTTCTCTGTGCTTCGCTGCTTCTACGTCGATCTTATTCATAAGTTCTTCAACAAATTTCAACGCCTCGAATACATAATCGTTCGCTATTCCCGAGAATATCCTGGCCTCTTCATAGTAAAACACGAGTTTGGCGCCCCTATCTTTCTCATGTTCTTCTTTCCTATCCCCGAAGTAATCGGTGGTAAGGTTTCCCGTCACCGCCTTCGCCCGCTCCAACATCACATACAGGTCTAACAGTTCGTTGCTTATGCTCAAAAAGCAGTTTACCTCAGAGGTATTATCAAGACTTATCTGCTGCAATTTGCCACCCTCGCTTTCTCTGCTTTGATTCCCTGCGCATATCCGAAAACGAATGTTGCAAAAATCAGATCATACCCCGCCCCATAACCTCTTTCCAGTTCGCGGACATCCCGGATCGACATATCGTATCTTTCATTTACCTTTCTTCTGGTGCGCTCGACTATCGCCGGCGCGCTTAATCTACCCATATTTCCAATTCCTTTCTTTACATGGGGCCGCAGGCGTGTTATAATGTCTGCAAGCCCCATAGACATTCATCTGTGTTACTTTGGGTTACCCGCTCCTGCCAGAGTTACCGGCTCTGGTAGGAGCATTTTCTTTTATGCGATTGTAAATCTCCGGCTCGCGCTGGCTCTGCAAAACTGGGCGTAAATCTCCGGGAGAGCCGCTTTCAGCGCTTTGCCGTCCAGCCTGCTGCTGATGATCTCTTTCCATCTCACAAGGCCGCTCTTTGTCTGTAATTCGTCCAGGCCCTTTTCCTCCATGTCCGCCTTCAGTTCTGCCTTGATCGTCTCGGCCTGTTCCTCCAAAGCCGCCATCTGCGCTTCAAGGTCTTTCAGCTTCTTCACTCTGTTTTCAATCATTCTTTCGGTCATTGCCGATCTCCTTTCTATCAAGTGGTATCTTTGCGGCCCCGAAATCATCTTCCTAACTATTCCTCGCATCCTGCTATCGTCACAGGTATATGGATTTCGGTTTTGGGGGCTTTCGGCTTCCCGGCCGCTTCTCTGTTCCTCTCTTGATGATTCCATTATAATGTATATGGTCGTATCTGTCTATTGACGGAATACACAAATATATGGTCGTATCTTTGTCTATTTTGTATATGGTCGTATATTGAATAGTGTGTTATAATATAGCCATAATGGATGAGGTGTCTCTTTTATTGCGCCGCCCCATTGGAAACCAATACAGAGAGAAGGTGTCTATAATGGCAGAGGAAAAGAAAACAAAATACAGAGGCTTTACACCGGCGCAGGCAGAGGCGCACAAACGGTACATGAAAGATTTTGTGGAGATCAAAGTCAGAATGAAAGCCGACAAGCGGGCAGAGGTACAGCAACACGCCGCCAATATGGGCGAGAGCGCAACCGCCTTTATCAATCGCGCAATAGATGAAACTATGGAGCGGGACAACCAGAAAAGCGAATAGGGCAGCAGGCGGCCTCTTATCAGATCGCGCCCCGACCGGCTCCCAATCTTTGAGGAAACCTGATAGAGGCAGACCCGGGGGGGCAAGTGTTCATTTTGTGGCCTTTTTGTTCTCTTTGCCGTGTCCTGCTGCCGATCTGCTCAAAACAGAGCGGGGCTGGCTTTTGCTCATTTTGGGGCGAAAGCGCTTTCCGCTTTGCACTGGCGGCCAGATTTTTGGCGGCGAACCCGTACCCGAAAGTACGCTTTGAAATACCACCGTACCCAAAGGTACGCTTGTTATCCAGTTATCGGATCACTCCCACTGTTCCGGCGGAATATGACGGTGTAGGTTTATCGGGAAATTCACGGAAACTACTTGCGCCGCGCTTTCAGATGTGCTATATTGAGAATTGAAAAGGAACAACCGCCCACAAGGTGGGTTGACCTCATAACATGGTTTATAGAATTGCCACCCTGCTACCGGTCAAAGTTTTGGGGTGGTTTTTCTATGCTTTCAACACTACCTTAAATTCGCAAATACGAATGTCAGCAATGCCAGGATGAACATTCCAAAGGCCATGAGGTCTACAAAATCAAAATGTTTCATCAGCACCACCCCCATTCTATGTAGAATAGAGGTCAGCCACCCTGCAACACGGTTATTCCCTGTTGCTATCATACCATATTCGCGCACGCCCTGCAATTCTATTTTCCCGTTTTTACCCTCGTGGTGGCATATTTCCCCACCGAAATCGTTTTAATGCCTCCAATCAATCCTGTATGTCTGAATTTTGACCGTAGAATCGAAATCACGGCCTGTGCAGCATCTTCATCCGCTCCGCTGCGGCCTGCTTCTGTTCCTCCGTTATCGTTGATACCTTGTCTTTCGTCCTAATAGAGATAAACCGCTTCGGGAATGTGTATCGCTTGGCAATTACTTTCCCCTGATACTTCTCCACCCGGCCCAGCTTAAACTGCTCCGGGTTCTGCACCGCCAGCTTGTCCATTTTGCGAATCCATACCGGATCAGCCATATATAGTTCCGCAGTATCCTCCGCCGCATTTAATCCGATGATTGTTTCCTGCTCCACTCGCGATAAACTATATGCCATACCCTTTTCCTTTCCTGCCGCCATAACGACGGCTTCTTTCAGTTTTTCCGATAAATTACGACAAAAAGAATACTAAATAATACTAAAAACATTAAGTAATATTAAGTTATAGATCCCGCGTCATATCCTCTTTTTTGTTGCCAGAAATTGCCACTTGTTATGCGCCCATCCCGGACACCCCCGGCAAAATTCATCATTTTGAATCAAAATGTATCATTAAAGCGGTATTCGCAGGGCGCGGCGGGCAGCAGGCGCCCCCTATAGGCAATATGAAAATGTTGAATCTTGGCAGGTTTTGTAAGGTTCATAATTTGCCATATAACAGGTTTTGACAAGTTTTGACAAGTTTTTATGAATCCATAGCTGATCTTTCCCGGCTCCGTATATGAGGAAATACAAGGCTCCCCCGCGCGCGTATCGTGTCACAAAATCCTGCTGCCCGCTGCCACATCTCGCCGCTTTGCCGTCAATCGAGGACCGGCCGGGAGTATCGCCAGCCGTCACATTCCCCCAACTCTGGCAGAGGGACGGAAAGTTTATGCTGCGGCGCATATATGGCCGTAAGGTTCTGAAGCTGCTCCCAGAGGCTTTCAATATCATCAGCATACAGTTTCACGGCTGAGATATGTTTTCTGACCTCCCCGTGTCCATAGTTTTCAAGCGTCAGAAGCCCGATGATCTGCCTGTCGTGCGTTTCCCACCGCACCGCCACGGATACGATTCTGAGGCCCGTCTTTGCTGTTTTCGTTTTTGCAAGTAATATCCTTTCTTCCATCACTTCATGCCCTCTCTGCGCCTCTGCAGGCGCTACAAACCCATCAATTCCGCCGCTTACCAAAAGCCGGTGAAATATGGCGAGACACCGCCGCTGGTAGGCATAGAAATCATCAGAAATGACCGTCTGATACCGCCGCTTGCTTATACGGTAAAACCCGCGCCCAATTACAAACGATTCCACAAGCGCCTCAGGATATGTAAAATTTGCCTGTCGCGCCACCGCCTCAATAACGGAGCGAGGGATAATGCCGCTTTTACATAACCGCTTGATTTCCCCGGCCCGTCCTTTGCAGATACCATAATCAGAAAGCTGTTTGTCCCTCAACCGCATTGCACCGCTCCGCCTTTCGTGCTATAATCGCTATGCGGCCCGCCTGCTGCCTGACGTCTCCCCGGATACTGGCAGCAGGCTTTTATCTCTCGGCTTTTTGATACAGCTTCAGCCAATCCGTCAGCGGCATGGTGACCAGCCACGGCCCCCGGTTCTTCCGGTGGAATACCGCCGGCATCTCTCCCGACCTTGCGTCCCTCTGCGCCTGCTGCACGGCCTCGTAAACATTCAGCCGCTCCGTCCTCTTGCACTCGCAATGTACCCCTGGCAGGCCGATCACATCAGCGGAGCCGTCCGCGCCGTTGTACTGCTGCCCCCGGCGCGTATCATATCCGTATTGCCGGAGCAGATGGGAAAGTTCGAGTTCTCCGCGTTTTCCTTTCTGTCTGCTATTCATCTTCTGCGTCCTCCGCTGTATCGTCCTGCTGCATTACACGATTTAAAAATTCCCGTGTAAACCTGTCCGCAATTTGTTTTCGCACGCTTACCTCCGGCATGATAATAGGGGCAGATACAGCATAAATGCGGTCAGATATGCGATCATCTGTTTTCAATTCGTCTATGCGCACATTACTTGTGAATATCGTGGGATAGTGGTTTGTATACCGCCTATCAATCAGCCGAAACAACGCCGTTGATATCCACTCTTTGTTTTCAACCTGAGCGCCCACATCATCCAAAATCAACAGGCCAGCGTTCATTATGGCTTCTCGCGTTTCCCTGCTGCTATCGTCCTTTTCTTTGATAAGTTCGATATAGTCTGGCACACTTATGAATTTCACAGTTATATCATGCCTCTTTAGTATTTCGTTAGCTGTGCAGCAGGCAAGCATTGTTTTTCCGCTGCCCCGCGTCTTTGAAAAGATATACAACCCGCGCCCCTCTCGTCTGAAACTGTAAAACTCCATAACAAAGGCGTTGACAATCTTTCTCTGCGCGGTCATATCTTCCCCGTATTTGCTCCAGTCAAAATCTTTCCCAGTCTTGTGGACGTATTCGGCGGGAATTAAGCTCCTGTTTCTGCGTTCGTTGATCTGGAAATCTGATATTATGCCATCCGGCCACCATATATCGCCCGTTTCATATCCGTTTTCATAACGTTCTTGAAACATATAGCCGTGAAGCGTGTCAGTGTCTACCCGTGAAACTTTAGTCACGGTTGCCAGACCCCATAAACTGCTCGTAGAAGTCTCGCGCTGTTCCCCTACCCTTATCGGTGGCTGCTGCATTATCATCACCACCTTTCCTGTCTGTATAGTTTCCGTCAAGCACCTTCGCCATGTTCGCGTCTGCAATCATCCAATCAAAGGTTGCGTGCCAGTTCCGATTATTGCCACCCTTTAAGAACCTGCTGCCCTCTGCCAGTTCAAACAGCCTCTTGAAATCATCCAGAGCGTACCCCTGATTGAATCTTGCTCGAATTGACTTCTTACGCTTATCAGATAGCTTTGTCAGTTTCGGAAATGATACGCAAATCGAATTATACAGAGCGACAATCTGCTGATACTCCATATTGTTATTTTTAATATTGTTATTTGTTGATATGTTCTTTATAGTTTCCGGGTTTTCCGTATCCGTATTATCCGTATCCTTATTTTCCGTATCCGGCAAACCTTGTTTTTCGGACATGGTTACCTCATGCGTGAGCCGGTATATTGTCCGTCCAAACTTTCCATTTTCCCCTGTGGTTTGATGTTTTTCCACTACTCCGGC
>CANQUI010000037.1 GCA_947626995.1 uncultured Eisenbergiella sp.
ATTTCCCGTATCTCTCAAAGGAGAAGTTTGAAACCAAGAGGTAGCGGATAAAGTATAAAATTGAACATCACAAATAAGCCATCATATGGTGGCCCAAAATTGAATATTAACGCAACACCTAATCAAGAAGCAGGTAAAGGATCATCCTTGATGAGATACCCTCGTTGTCTAAGTAGATTAAGTGCCTGTGAAGAGGTAAGTATTTTTTCTTTTCTCACAGGGCGTGATTCAAGAAAATCTTCAGGCGTATATGGTTTTAAATCTGTAAGTATGTGCCAGATAGCGGTTAGGATCATACGACAGATATAAAGGGACACGAAGGTGATCTTTAATGTTGTCAAGAATGTCGATGACGAAATCTACCGAGAACTACTCGGATAATATCCAGCGGCTCAGGGATGCGTTGGACAAAGCGGATGCTGTTGTGATTGGCGCGGGAGCGGGTTTGTCTACCGCGGCGGGTTTTACCTATACCGGGGAGCGGTTTCAGCGGTATTTCTCCGACTTTGCCGGAAAATACGGCTTTCGGGATATGTATTCCGGCGGTTTTTATCCGTTTGCTGCGCCGGAGGAATTTTGGGCATATTGGAGCAGATACATCTTTATTAACCGCTATGTGGATGCACCGAAGCCAATCTACGACGATTTGTTATCGTTAGTTAAGAACAAGGATTATTTTGCGATCACCACGAACGTGGATCACTGTTTTCAAAAAGCGGGCTTTGACAAAAAGCGCCTTTTCTACACCCAAGGCGACTACGGCCTGTTTCAATGCTCCGGGCCGTGCTGCCAGGAAACCTTTGACAACGAGGACACGATCCGACAGATGATGGAACAGCAAAAGGATATGCGGATTCCGTCAGGGCTACTGCCCGTCTGCCCCCATTGCGGCAGGCCCCTGACCATGAATTTGCGCGCTGATGACAAATTTGTGGAGGATGAAGGCTGGCACCGGGCGGCGGAACGGTACGAAAACTTCCTGCGGACACGGAGAAACGGACGGATATTGTTTTTAGAACTCGGCGTTGGCTACAACACTCCCGGCATAGTAAAATTTCCCTTCTGGCGGATGACTGCGGAAAATCCAAGAGCGAAGTATGCGTGTGTGAATTACGGCGAGGCGTCCTGCCCGGAGGGAATCGCAGACAAAAGTATTGTAATCAATGCGGATATCGGGGAAGTCGTAAGCGTATTGCTTGATGAAGCAGACGGTTCGGATGAGCTGCCATTACGCAAGGTATGCCTTCGATGTGGCAGTTCGTCATGCAGATTAAGGCATAAAAAATAACAGCACATATCAGAATCTCTCTACTGAACATGCAACGGAAAACATATATCATTCGTTGCAAATATAAGGCCTTGTTTTTTGCGAGGCAGGTGAATTGTCCCGAATTCTGTATAGAATTCGGGACAAATTTGCAGAACTTATAGCATCCAAAAAGGTATACAAAAGCGATGCCCGCCGGAAAGCGAGCACCATGTCGGGCTCAGTCTTGATCTAATATGTCGTGATGCCCTACATCGACCAAGATAATCAACGTGTCTCCTTCATAGTACCAGATGATGCGCACGTCCATATTGACACTGCACTCGAACAGATCTTTTGTGCCCTGGATACGTTTCGTGCAAAGGGACGGATGCATGGGATTTTCAGCAAGAAGGCGAAGCTTGCTTTGAAGCTGCTTTTTCTCCTGCGTGTTCAGATTCTTAAAATGCTTTTCAAATCGTTTGGTAAAAGTAATCTGATACGCCATCAATCCGACTCCAATTTTGCAAACAAAGCGTCTACGCTGTCAAAGACAGGCTGTTCACCGGAGGCAATTTTTGCCTTTACTTCTCCCAACTCGTCGCGGAGTTCATCGAGATACTTCTTCGGGTAAACGACGACTGGCAGCATACAGATGGTTCCGTCCTTTTCAAAAATATCCAGCTTGTCGCCCTCGGAAAGTCCCAGTTTGATAATGATTTCCTTCGGAATAGTGATCTGCGATTTCTGACGTAATTCGACTAACATACAAATCATCTCCTTTGCTTTGAGGATTAAAGGGCTGACGGCATCAGTCATCACATAAGGGTAGGAAAGTGCCGATAAAGTTTCCGATGGGAAACTTTGTTATCGGTCTGGGATTTTTGTATGACGGAGCTGCAGGGCTGGAATCTCTATGATTACTACTGCGATGATGGGGTCTCAGGTACGACATTCGATAGACTGCGGCGGGTTATCTCACACAGACTCCGGCCGGTCCAACATCGACGCCCGCCGACCGGCCTGGGCCAGTTCCCTGGCCAGCGCATAGAGCAGCAAAAAGGTCATATACTGCCGTTCCGTCATCTTTTCGTGCGTGGCGCACAGCAGCATCTCCACCTCCCGTCCGGAAAGCGTCATGGTTTCGCAGGCGGACGCCGGCAGGCCCGCCAGCGCCATGATCTGATACAGCTGCTGCAGCCAGTCGCTGCACAGCCTTCCTTTTTCCCGGATATAAGTGGGCCGCTGCGGGTTTTTGAAGTGGGCGGACAACCAGACAAGCCGTTCGTCTTCCCGGGAAAGTCTGTCCGCGCCGCCACAAAAACAGGTCGGGCCGGATTTTTGGCACTCCGCGGTAAACGTCTGCAATTGACGGATATCGTGCCAAAGCTGATCCCGATCCCGCACCGGTTTTTGATGCAGGGCCGCCATCAGCAGGATGACGCCGGACATGGCGCTTCCCATATATTCGGAATCCTTCCAGGGCCCCCGCAGATCCTCCCAGACGCAGGCGTCCAAAAAGGGTTCCCTCCCGATCCGTTCCCACAAAAACCGCCATCCGTTTTTGACCAGCCAGCGGACATAAGGCGCCCCGTCGCTGTCTGACTTTTCTTCTTCCGCCAAAATCCCCGCGGCCATCAGGGAAAACCGCCGTTCCTTCCAGCCGAATTTTTCCAGGAAAGAGGGCGTCTGACGCATCCATTCCACCCCGCGCGCATACCACCTTTTTTTCTGCCCCTCCGGGGCGTTTTCCAAAAGCCGTTTACATTCCGCATGGTTGGCCGCCGCGTAAATGACGGCGGGAACGAGAAAAACGCAGCCCTCCCGTTCCCGTTCTTCCATGCAGGAAAGCAGGTCCCACTGGGCGCCGGGCAGCGTCCCGTTTTCTTTTTCCGCCTGCAGAAAGCGCATGGCGTACAGGCTGTCCGCTTCCGCGCTGTTAAAATAAAAAAGCCTGTTTTTTTCGCTCATTTTCTCAAACCTCCTCAAAGCTCCCGTCCCGCAGGATTTCGAAACGATCCCGTTCCAGACAATACCGGTATACGCTGTTTGTAAGCACCTCTTCTTTTCTGTTGCATTGCCGGTTGGTATCCCGCAGGCTGGACTCCACCACATCCGGCCTTACCGCGCTGCAGGCGTGGATCTGCGCCTCATGGATGCTGGTGAACGCAATATAAAAATCCTCCCCGAACTCTTTTGCGATTTTCCGGGCCACGCCGGGATAAAACACCGCGACGGCGCCGTTGATTTCCAGCGTGTTGGTGAGCAGATAGCCGCGTACCTCTTTTTGAATCTTTCCGCTCCCCTCCCGGGTCATAAACGCCCCGTCCTGGTAGCGCTTTTTGTCCCAGGCGAGCAGATCTTCCATGCTGTAAAGTCTGGGCGGGTACAAAAAACTGGTATTGACCAGCGCCTCCCACAGCACCTTTGTTTCCCCGCGCTGCCACCCCTGCATCTGGCTTCTGTGCATCTTGGCGGTGAAATAATCCCCCTGCGCATGGGCCATCACCGCGTACAAAACCAGCGCCACGTCGCCGAACCGGATGTGGGGGACGTCTGTTAATTCTTCTTTGACGGCCGGGTAATGCAGCGGACGCAGGATAAGATCGTTTTTCACCTTTTCATAACTGCTCTCCTCCGACAGCGCCGTGCTCTCCTGGGCCCGCACGGCAGCGCGCAGGATCTTAAACAGCCGGTCCACCTGCGCATCCTTCTCCTCCTTTGTCCCGCTGACAATACATTCCAGCACTTCCCGGCTCTGCTTGAGTCTCGCGCAACATTCCCGTTTCCCGCTGCGCAGCCGAAACAAAAACTGATCGCCTTCAAACGAGACCGAAAAGGGAAGGGGAAATTCCCGCTGGATCCTCGCCTGAAGAAAATGCACCGCATATTCAATTTTTTCTTCCTGTTTCATTTTTCCTCCTGTCTGTTGGATTGTTCCGGTGAATCTCTGTGATAAATGTGAAAAAAACGGAAAATTCAGATTCCGGGCCTGCAGATTGGGCCCGATGATGAAATTATAACATACGGACGCAAAAAATGAGTACCGGATTCGGTCCTCATTTTTATACAATCGTCCTAAAATTTTATCAAATCGTCCAAAAGCCTCAGGATCGCCCATAGACGCCATAAAAGGCGTTCCAGGTTTTGACCGCCCCTTCGGAAAGCGGCGTAAGCTTCAGACCGGTTGCCCGCAGCGCCTTGCCGCCGTCATAAAATTCGGTTTCCTCCCGCGTCAGGGGAAACGGCAGAAACGTCTCCGGATCGGCAAAGACGGGGCTGGAATACGCTGCTCTGCAAATTCGGGCAATCCCGTGGGAAGCGTCCGCCAGCGCCTCCAAAAAGCCCTCGTAATCCGTCTGTTCCCCCGCCAGATTATAGGCTTCCCCAAATGCGCTCTTTTGGCCGGTCAGTCTAAGGAGTATCGCAGCCGCGTCCTTTACATAGACCGGCTGAAAGCGGCCCGGCGCCCCCACAGGGCACAGCCATTCCTTTCCTGCGCAGGCCAGCCGGACATAGACCGACTCCCGCAGGGCATAGTTGAACGGGCCGTACATAAGCGCCGGCCGCACGATGGTAGGCGCCATGGAAGACCGGCCGCAGCATTCTAACAGCTCCTTTTCCAAAAGGATTTTCTGCCAGATATAGGTCCCGTTTTCTCCGCCAAAGCGCTGCAGACACAGCGCCGATTCCTCCGTCAGGACGCGGCCGGTCCATTTTTCATACACGTCCGCCGTGCTGATCAAAAGATACTGTTTTGGCACACAGGCAAGCGCCGATACCAGCGTCTCCACGTCCCCCTGCCGGTAAGCGCAGAAATCCACTACGACATCGTATCCGTCCAGCTTCAGGCTGCGCAGCGCATTTTCGTCCCTGCGGTCCGCCCGCAGGCAGGACGCCCCGAATTCCTGCATGGAATAGGTCCCCCGGTTCAACACGGTCACCTCATGTTCTTTTGCGGCCAGCATGGTATAAACCCGTCCCAGAAAATAACTGCCCCCGATCACCAGTATTTTCATCCGATCCCGACTCCTCTCCGTTTCGTCCTCCGTATAGATTTGCTTTGGAAAATATGTGCAATTTGCTTATATTTTTTTTGTGTACAAGTAACATTTTAACAAAATTATAGGCCTTTTTCAACAAAACTCTTTCTGTTTTTTTTGATTTATGATACACTTTATACATCAATATTTTATGAATCAGGGGGAATCACTATGGCAAAAGAAATGATTGCTATGCTTCTTGCCGGCGGACAGGGGTCCCGGTTATATGCCCTGACCCAGAAACTGGCAAAACCCGCAGTTCCCTTCGGCGGAAAATACCGCATCATTGACTTTCCGCTGTCCAACTGCGTCAACTCCGGCATCGATACGGTGGGTATCCTGACTCAGTACCAGCCTTTGGTCCTAAACGAATACATCGGAAACGGACAGCCTTGGGATCTGGACCGGCTCTACGGCGGCGTACACGTCCTGCCGCCCTATCAGCAGGCATCCGGCTCCGACTGGTACAAAGGCACGGCCAACGCGATCTATCAGAACATTCCTTTCATTGAGCGCTACAATCCCGAATACGTCATCATCCTTTCCGGCGATCAGATCTGCAAACAGGATTACAGCGATTTTCTCCGTTTCCATAAGGAAAAGGGAGCGGAGTTCTCGGTGGCGGTTATGGAAGTGCCCTGGGAGGAGGCGTCCCGTTTCGGGCTGATGGTCGCGGACGAGAATGACAAGATCACCGAATTCCAGGAAAAGCCCAAGGAGCCCAAGTCAAACCTGGCCTCCATGGGAATCTACATCTTTAACTGGGATATCCTGAAAAAATACCTGATCGAAGACGAGGCGGACCCCGACTCGGAGAACGATTTCGGCAACAACATCATTCCCAACCTGCTGCGGGACGGCCGGAATATGTACGCCTATCATTTCAGCGGCTACTGGAAGGACGTGGGCACCATCACCTCTCTGTGGGAGGCCAACATGGAGGTGCTGGATCCGGAACATTCCGGCATCAACCTTTTCGACGACGAATGGAAGATCTACAGCCGCACCAGCGGCATGACCTGTCATAAAATCAGCCCCGATGCCATCGTGGAAAATTCCATGGTCACGGACGGCTGCCGCATCGGCGGGACGGTAAAACACTCGATCCTGTTTGCGGGCGTACGCGTGGAACCGGGCGCCGAAGTGGAGGACGCGGTTGTGATGGGCGGTTCCGTGATCAAAGCCGGCGCGCATGTCCGGCACTGCATCATTGCGGAGAACGTGGTCATCGGTGAAAACGCTTCCGTAGGCGCCATGCCCGCGGAAGGTGAAAAAGGCGTGGCCACCATCGGCCCCGGCGTCTACATCGGAGACGGCGCCACCATCGGCCCCAACGCTATGGTCAATCAAAATGTAAAGGACGGTGACGAACAATGGTAAATACCAATACAAACGCTCTTGGCATCATTTTCCCCAACAGCTATGATTCCCTCGTTCCCGATCTGGTCAGCGAACGGCTGATGGCCTCCATCCCCTTCGCGGGACGTTACCGTATGGTGGATTTCCTTCTCTCCAGCATGGTAAACAGCGGGATCGACAACGTTTCCATCATCGCCCGGAAGAATTATCATTCGTTAATGGATCACCTGGGTTCGGGCCGCGAATGGGATCTGACCCGCAAAAACGGCGGGCTCAATATCGTTCCTCCCTATTCCGAGAAAAACATGAAGGTCTACAGCGGACGGGTGGAAGCACTGGCCAGTATTTTGGATTTTCTGAAAAATCAAAAGGAAAAATATGTGATTCTGGCCGATACGCATACCGCGGTCAACTTTGATTTCCGGGAAATGCTCAACGCCCATATCGAAAGCGGCGCGGATGTGAGCATTGCCTATAAGCGGGAAGAAATTCCGGAAGGATTTAAAAACATCTCCACCAGCGTGGGCGATCTGTATTATACGCTGTCCATCGAAAACGACCGCGTGAACCGCATTTTCATCAACTCCTCCGAACCGGGCCTTCAAAACTTCTCCATGAATATTTACATCATGGACCGGGAAGCTTTGATGGAGCTGGTAAAAAGCGCCTACGCCCGCGGCTATATCTACTTTGAGCGGGATATCCTGGCGCCCCGGCTGGATAAGATGCACGTACACGCCTACCGTTTCAACGGCTACACCGCCCATTTAAGCGGGATGAAGAGCTACTTCGATGAAAATATGAAGCTTTTGGACGATGCGAACCTGGACGCCCTTTTTGATCCCAATCCGGTCTACACCAAGATCCGCGAGGACAATCCCACGCGCTATCTCAACGGCTCCCGGGCGAGCAACATCATGGCGGCGGACGGCTGCGTCATTGAAGGCGACGTGGAAAATTCCGTCCTGTTCCGCGGCGTAAAGGTGGGGAAAGGCGCCACCGTGAAAAACTGCGTGCTGATGCAGGATACCGTTATTGCGGACGGCGCGAAGGTGGAATACCTGATCACCGATAAAAACGTAACGATCTCTTCCGGGAAGGAGTTAAAAGGCACCGACAGCTTCCCGGTCTATGTGGCAAAAGGACAGATCGTGTAAACCCTTTTGGCGTTTCTAAAAGGACCCGCTCCTGCGCAAACAGGAGGGGTCCTTTTGTATGGAAAAAGGAAAAAAGATGTAACCGGCCCGCGCATAAAAAGAATATATTAGTAGGAATCCCTCATTCGCATGGATTCCCGCGGGTTTTCAGATATCCGGTCCGGATATCATCCCATTCTCTCAGAAGCCCTTTACAGCCTTTTTGCCGAAAGGGTTTCTTTCTTTCACCGATTTTACTTTTCTCCGTACAGACTCTCTCTTAAAAATTCCCGGTTTGCCTCAAAATCCACCTGCAGCACTTCCATTCCCCGGATCTTCGCCGACTGCCAGCTTCCGTCGATGGGGATGCTGCACTGCACGATCTCAAAGGGGAACGCGCGGCACGTCTGCAGGATCAGTCCCATACACTCGCTGCGGGTCAGGTTGGTGGTCAGCTGAGAATGCACGCCGTCCATAAGCGTTGCCGGGGCGGCAAAAAACGCACGGGGAAGCCGTTCCAATACGGCGGAAAGCACCTTGCGCTGCCGTTGTGTCCGGCCGAAATCCGTTCCCACATACCGGTTCCGGCTGTAGGCCAGCGCCTGCGGCCCGTTTAAATGAATCGTCCCGCTCAGGTTTTCGTCCAGATAGTCCGTCCCCTCCGGTCTTTGGGTAAGCATGTTGTATTCCACCAGATAGCCGTTTACCCATTTCACTTCTTCGTTGGTCAGATCCAGATCGACCCCGCCTACGGCGTCCACCAGCGAGGCGAACGCTTCAAAATTCACCTGTACGTAACGGCGCACCTCAATCCCCAGATTTTGCTCCACCGTCTCCATCAAAAGCGCGGGGCCCCCATAGGCGTAGGCGGCGTTGAGGCGGTTTCCTTCATGGCCCGGGATTTCCACATACATATCCCGCAGCAGGGAGGTCATCTGGATCCGGTTGGTCTTAGGGTTGACGGACAAAAGGATCATGGCGTCGGACCGGCCGTCCGCCCCGTTTTGCCGGGAATCGTTGCCGATAAGCAAAATGTGGACGACGCCGTCGGAGCGGCTCGGTTTTTCCTGGGAATCGGGGACCGGTTCGTAGGTCAGTTTCCCGTATGCAAGATTCACCGCTCCAAAGACCAGCAGGAACAACAGCGCTGCGACAACCACCACAACGCGCAAAAACCGAAACAGTCCGTTTCTCTTTTTCTTTCTTTTTGCCATCTCCGGTTTGCCTCCGTTCTTATCCGACCACCAGTTTCCTGATCCCCGGTATTTTTTCCAGCGCCCACGCCGTCAGCCAGGCGGGCACGAGCAGCACCACATTTTTCAGCAGATTGGTCCCGATCCCAAACGCGATCCCATGTCCTGTCAGCCAGGCGGCCAGCGGATTGGTAAACGCCCATCCGAAGATCCAGTGGATATAAAAGATTCCCAGGGTTCGGGAGGCGATGGCGCGCACGGGATTTGACGGCCACCGGGGGCCAAATTTGAAATCCCTGCAAAACACAAATGCGCCCACCGCCATCAGGATCACCGGCACATGCCGGTATCCCTCTGTCAGCAGGATACCGTCCCATTCGGGCCGTCCGCTTAAAAACCACTTCACGCCCCAGAGGGCCGTCAGGCCGCCCACCATCATCAGGCCGGCCACAGGCTTTAAAAACGGCGTTTCCTTCTCCTGTTTTTGGCCGTGCAGCAGCGCGCCCAGCAAAAAGAATCCCAGCATATTCCCATACTTGCCGAAGGGCTGAAAGTCCCCGATGCGGGCAAAGGACAGTCCGCACCGCAAACCGGCTCTGCCCAGCATATCGATCAGAACCTGCAGGCTGTATACGCCGTTTGTGCAAAACAGGCTGAGAAGGGCGATTCCCAAAAGAAGAAGGCGCCCGGTTTTTTTGCCGTCCTTTCCCTCTGCGTCATAGACGATCCGCAGAATGGGAAACACCAGATAAACGGCCAGAAGAGCCTCGATAAACCACAGATGACCGTTGATCAGTCCGGGCAGCTCCCCGAACAAAAACAGATAATTCAAGACCGCCCATGCGCCGGCGTCCGGATACGCCGTTCCCATCAGCGGCGGAATCAACAGCAGATAAATTCCTTTCCACGCGACCAGTACCAGATACACCCAAACCGTCTTTTGGATCTGTTTGCGCATACGCAGCGGCCTTGCAAACAACAGCGCCCCGTTTACCATAAAAAAGACGGGAACCGCTGCCCAGCAGGCGCACAGAAACAGATTGGCGGCGACGGTCTCCGAAATCAGGACAAAATGACAGGACACCACCAGGAAAATGGCGACGGCCTTTAACAGATCCAGATACGCTATCCGTTTTTCCATAGATTTTCCCCCGTTCACGCCTTCATTTTCTTTCTGCGGATCAAAAACAGCACATAGACCAGCGTATATATCGCCATAAAGCCGGATACCGCCGGCGCGATGGCCCCGATGAGCAGCAGATTGTCCGGAAAGAACGTATACGCCAGATAGATCAACGGCATCCGCAGCGCCAACGCCCCGAAACAGCAGCTGATCATGGTAAACACGGTCTGGGAACGTCCGTTTAAGTAGCCGTTGAGCGTAAATACAAAGGCCACCGCCAGATAATCATAGCTGCAGGACGTAAAAAACGGAATCCCGGCCTCAATCACCCGGACGTCCCTGTCAAAAATCCCGATCATCGTCTCCGGCGAGCCCTGCGCCCAGCCCCAGAAACAGGCGGAGGCCAGAAAGGCGAAGCATAAGCCGGCGGCCAGCGACTGATTGGCCCGCTTTTCCTTTCCCGCTCCGCAGTTTTGCGCCGTAATGGCCGCCAGCGCGCTGGCCACCGAGGTGGCGGGCAGCATGGCGAACACGTCGTATTTGCTGGCGATCCCCACCGCCGCCGCGGCGTATACGCCCAGGCGGTTTGTCACGGAGGTGAGAAACAAAAACGAAAGACGGACCATACATTCCTGCAGCGAAATGGGAATCCCCACCTTTGCCAGTTCCCGGGCCATCTTTTTGTCGATCCGGAAGCCGGAAAGCCGAAAGGAAAAGATAAACTTCTTCCGGTTCAGATAAACAATGGCGCAGATCATGCTAAAGCCCTGGGAAAAAACCGTAGCCAGAGCGGTGCCGGCCACGCCCAGCCCTGCATATCGCACCAGCGCCACGTCCCCGATGACATTGAGCGCGCAGGACAGCGCCACAAAGTACATGGGGCGGCGGGAATCTCCGTATCCCCGCAGGATCGCGCTGATGGCGTTGTAGCCGCAGATAAAGAAAATGCCGCCAAAACAGATCGTCACATACGTTTTGGCGTCCGAGAGACTCTCCGGAGGGGTTTTGATCGCCGCCAGGATGGGATCGACGCAAAGAAGCATCACAAAGGTCAGCAAAACCGCAAAAATGGCAAACAGCGTCAGCGTTGTGCCGATGGCCTTTTTCGTCTCCTGTTCCTTTTGCATCCCGGTATATTTGCCCACCAGAATGGTGCCGCCCAGCGTGAGGCCGGATACCACGCTGGTGATGATCTGCGTTACCTGCGTGCCCGAAGAAACCGCGGCGACGCTTTCCGGCGGACAGAACCGTCCGATCACCATCAGATCCACCGCCCCGTAAAGGGCCTGTATGAGATTTGCGATCAGATAGGGAAGGGAGAAGGCCAACAGGACCCGAAACACATTCCCCTCCGTCAGTAAATGTTCTTCTTTCTTCATCTTTCTCCTGCCTGTTATCCCTGCAAAGCTCACAGCGTCACCGTCTTGCCTGCCGTGGGTTTGATACACAAAATCTGCGGACACTCCCGCTGCATACGTTTTTTAAGTCCTCTGGTGTCCGTGCGCTGTGTGACCGGCGGATACGCATCGTCAAAATGATCCAGCAGCACCCGTTTGGGAGAAAGCCGCCGGATTATCTCCATCGCCTTATCCTCCAGATGCGCGCTTCCCTGATAGGGAAGGATGAGAAGGTCTGCCCCTTTCGGATACGCCGGATCCGGGCGCAGTCCCAGACTGCCCATCACAAGCACCCGCTTTTGCTCCGCGCACACTTCATAAAGCAGCGTCTGGCCTTTTTCCGGGAAATGAAGATGCAGCCAAAGCATGGCCAGCGCATTGCGCCAGTAACGGGGACGCAGTCCCAAAAGAAACGTCCGTACCGTCCTTTTCAGGCCGGGCGAGGCGTGTTCTCCCTCCCACACCCGCACCCGCACGGCGCCCACGCAAAGCGTCATCCCGGGACGCACCAGCACCACATTTCCGGTGTCCTCCACCAGCCCGGAAAGCGTATCCGCCGCCACGCTTCCGCAAAAAACGGTGGCCTCTCCTGCTGTCTCATCCTCCAGAATTACCGGCGTTTCCATCAGGTGATCGAAATGCCCGTGGGTGATCCATATGGTGTCGTCCTCTAAAAAATCCTCGATCCGGTTGGGATTCTCGCCCCCGGCCAGCTGTACGAAGGGATCGAACAAAAGCCGCTCCCCTGCCGCTTCCACGCGGATACTGGCCGTTCCAAGCCATGTGATTTTCATTCCTTACTCCATTCCGAAGCGCTTTTGCCCCGATTTTGTACCTGTTTATGACGCACAACCCTCTCGACGCCCGCCTGCCGCTGCGCCTCGTCCTGCAGCCCTGCAAGCAGCAGCGCCCGTCTGCCGGTCTCGCTCTTGGTATAGATTGGCTCGCACGGTCCGATCCAGTCCGACAGGCAGGACGCAAACAGCAGCGCGTCCTCTTTTTTGCGCCCGAACCGTTCGGGCACCGGATAACAGCCGCGGTCCCCTCTGCCCGGATTCGATCTCATAAGCAGGTACCGGGGCGCGTCAAGATCGCCGAAAAATGCCGCCGCCGTATCGGCAAACACACTTTTTTCCCGCTGTGTGCCGCCCCGCAGACTAAGAAAGCAATATCCCGGCGTCCCGCTGCTTCGCCCGGTTTCCACACCGGAATCGTCAAAGGACAGTTCATCGAGACGGCGCAGCGCGTCCTGCATGGCACAGCCCACGGCCTGTAAAAAGGCTTCGGGATGGGAAAAGACCGCTTCCTTTTTCCCGGCGCAGCGCATCCCAAACAGTCCTGCCAGCGCAGCGGCCGCCGCCGCTACTGCCAGAACAGAGCCGCAGGCCCACAACAGGATCCCGGCGGCCGCCGACAGCGCCATGACCAACATCCCCAGGTATTTTTTCCTTCGGTATCGTTTCCTTTGCCCCTCTGCCTTCAGCTCGTTTTCTGAAATGCCCACGCTCTCCACGGTCTCCGGATCCGAAACGGCCTCCAGCGCCTTTTTCCACCTTTCTTGCAGGCCTGCCCGATCTGCCGACAGCGCCAGCATTTTGCGATTGATCTCTTCCAGGGAACGGTTATCGTAGGGCGGCCGGATATAGGTGAGCCGGTCCAGCCCGTTCTCGATCCGGTCCTGCTCATAGTTGACTCCCAAAAAGCCCTCGAACCTGCGGCGCAGCGTCAGAAAGTCCGCGGTGTTTTTTTCCCGGGAAACGCCGTTTTCTTTTCCCCACTGAGGCTCCATGCAGATCAGGTGCCAGATATTGCCCACCTTATCCGGTTCTTCCTCCCACACGCGGATCGCCCGTCCGCGCATCTGATTGCTCAGCATATAGGAACCCACAAAGGAGGCCAGGATAAGGGTGTTGACACAGGGGGCGTCCCAGCCTTCCCCCAACAGGGACTTGGTGCCTACCAGAATATGAATCAGTCCCCGGGCAAACAGCTTTGTCAGATAGGCCGTGGGCCTGGGCCCGCCTCCGGACAGATTCACCTGCGCATATCCGGCGGCCTGACACTCCTTAAACGACGCCTGCTGCCCGTTCTCCTCTGCCATCGTAAGAAAAGCGTCCCGGGCCGACGCCGACAGGATCACCACGCTGCCGGACAGGGCGGCGATTTTCAGATCGCTCCGGTCAAGAGAGCGGCGCACGTACTCAAAGATCGGCACAACGCCCAGCTTATCTATCGGGTGGGATTCTTCTCCGATGGCGGACAGATATTCGCTCCGGATAAAATCCGTCAGGATCAAAAGCCGCAGTTCTTCTCCCAGCGCGGCCTGTTCTGCGGCGGCGATTCTGGCGATGCTAAGAAGCTTTCCGCGGCTGTTGATTAACATCCTGTCTTCCTCTTCGCAAGAAGCCAGCTCCACCTGATTTTTATGGATCAGTCCCCGGGCGCGCAGCCTGTTTGCCAGCGACTCCCGGAACGCCTTGTCACATTCATAGCTGTCCGAATCCTGAAACAAAAACCCCTGCAAAAGCACCGACAGCAGACCGGGGGTCATCGGCGGGATCCCAGCGTCGCCGGCCAGTTTGGCAAACGGCGCCGGCATCCTGTTTCCCTTCTCCCGTAAAAAAGAGAGAAATGCCAGCAGATACGTCCTGTCCTGCAAAAACGCCGCGTTGTCTTCCTCTGTCCGGCGCAGGATCGAATGGGAGGCGATTGCCCGGGCAAACGCCTCGCTTTGCATCAGTTCCCGATACTGTTTGTCGGACGCCTCCCGGAGTTTTTTCAGCGTCTGCTCTTCTTCCGGCGTGGGCATATTGAAATACACATAATCCTGATGCGGGCAAAGGCTCTTTTCCTTTACCAGTTCGGGCACGCCGATCTCCTCGTCGATGGGGCCGCACAGGCAAAGATACCGTTCCCACTGAGCCGGCGCGGCGTCATAGGGCGGCGTGGCCGTCAGCGAAATGAGGATGCCCCTGTGACGCGCCGTCACCTCCTCCAGGGCCTTCTGCCATTCGTTGCGCAGATGATGCGCTTCGTCCAGGCAAAAAGTCCCGACGTTCATCCGCTCCAGCATCCCGTCCAGATCCACCCCGGTATAATCCGTTTCCTCCCGTCTTCCTTCCTCGTCCTCCTCCACATTTTCCGTCTTCCGAAGACAGCTGTGCAGCGCCTGATAGGTGATGGCGGTGATGAGGGCGGGACGGCGGATATCGTTGGACAACAGGGTTTCCGGCGCGCCGAATCCTTCCCGGATACGCATCAGCCACTGTTCCCGGATCGTAATGCTGGGCGCAAGGATCAGACAGGGCCTGTCCGCCCTGGCGATCAGTTCGATCCCCAGCGTCGTCTTGCCGGAGCCGGGAGCCGCTGCCACATGGATGCGGCCGTCCTTCAGATAGGCGTTTGCGTTGTCCAGCACCCTTTTTTGATAGCTTCGCCAGCTTCCCTGAAAGTGCAGCGCGCTGCGGATTGCTCCGGCCGTTTTTTCCCCGATGGGGTCCGACGGCCCTTTTTTGACACCTGTCACCGGGTGGTGTCCGTTTTTGTTTTTCGAGGAGCTGGTCATTCTTACCACGCCGCTCCGACCGCTTTTTTGTCCTGTCTCCATCGATTTTTCCCTAACCCGCAGCCGACTGCTATGAAAGCTTTAAATCCCCTTCTTTGATCCATCCGATCCGTCTGAGCAGAATACAAAATACCGTGCTGAGAACCGCGGGCAGCAAAAAGCAGATCAGGATCAGCCCGATCCAGTCCGTCGCCGTGATCGCCGTCTTGGTCCCGGTCTCGATCTGCGCCAGCCAGCCCGTATAAACGCCGATCTGGCCCACCAGTCCGCAGGTGCCCATGCCGGAGGAAACCGCCGGCCCGTTCATCTGCAGCCGGAACAGACAGGTGGCGATGGGGCCCGTAATCGCCGAGGCCAGCGTGGGCGGAATCCAGATCCTGGGGTTTTTTAAGATGTTGCCCATCTGCAGCATACTGGTTCCCAGTCCCTGCGACACCAGGCCGCCCCATTTATTCTCCCGAAAGCTCATGACCGCAAACCCGACCATCTGCGCGCAGCAGCCCGCCACCGCCGCGCCGCCGGCCAATCCGGTCAGATTCAGCGCCGCGCAGATCGCCGCGCTGCTGATGGGCAGCGTCAGCGCGATTCCCACCAGGACGGAGACCAGAATCCCCATAAAGAACGGCTGCAGCTCCGTGGCCCACATGATGACCCTGCCCACCGAACTGGCCGCCGCGCCGATGGCCGGCGCACAGCCCATGGAAAGCAGCACGCCTGTCAGGATCGTCACCAGCGGCGTCACCAGAATATCCACCTTCGTCTCCTTGGAAACGGCCTTCCCACATTCGCTGGCCACAATGGACACCACCAGCACCGCCAGAGGGCCTCCCGCGCCGCCCAGCGTATTGGCCGCCGAGCCCACCGCCAGAAGCGAAAACAGCACCAGCTGAGGCGCCTGCAGCGCGTAGCCGATGGAAATGGCCATGGCAGGGCCCGATACGGCCTTGGCATATCCGCCTGCCTCAATCAGAAATTCGCAGCCGATCTGTTCTCCCAGCGTCCCGATAATGGTGCCGATCAGCAGAGAGGCAAAAAGCCCCTGGGCCATGGCCCCCAACGCATCGATCCCGTATCGTTTTGCGGAAAAGATGATGTTCTTTCTTTTTAAAAAACGCCCGAGGGCGCCCGTCTTTTTCTCTTTCTCCATCGCTTGCATCTCCCTTTGTACAAATCCGCAGGGCTTATGTTCCCTGTTCGTCTTAAAATAGCACAGAAACCGGAAGATTGCAATACGCTTCTTTCCCCGTCCTTTCTTAAAAAAAGGCCCCGGCGGCTGCCGCCGCCAAAGCCTTCACACACCTCTTTTAAGATTCCTGACGCCGTTCCCATCGGATCACCAGACGGAACGGAAACCGTCTCGCAGGCGCGGCCGCCGGCTCCGGCAGCGTCTTCTTCTGCCGGAAAATGGAGAGCAAAAGCCCCAACAGGACAAACAGGCTCACATTCTGTTTGCCGCTCATCGAAAGGAACGGAAACGCGCTCTGCGTCGTCAGAAAACAGCCGGTACAGGAAAGCAGATGCAGCAGGGCGGGCACGCAGAGACTCAAAAGACACCCTGTCCCCACTAAAATCCCCAGCCTGTTTTTCAGGGAAGCCAGCCGGCAGACGATTCCCACAATCCCGGCCAGAAACAGAAGCAAAAGCAGCAGACCGGCCGCCCTGCCCAGCCAGTCCAAAATCCATAAGAAGGTGTTGCTCTCCGTCATATGCTGCAGCAGACCGCCTTCTCCCCGGCCGGCCAGGTAGAAGGAGCTGCCAAACCACCGCAAACTTTGCAGGCTTTTTCGAACCTCCAGATAGGAATAGCCCAGCCCCTGCGGATCCGTCTCCGGATGGATCCAGGCATAGAGCCGCCGCCCCCAAAAACCGTTCTGTACCGTTCCCCCTGCAAGCACAGCAGCCGCTCCGATCAGAGGAACCGCCGGCACCGCCAGGGCCCAGATCCGGCGGATACCGTACCAGCCCAGCCACACCGCCAGAAAAAGCAGGAAAGGACAGATTCCCAGAAGCGCTATCTCATCCAGTCCGTTTACCGCGCCCAGGACCCGCAAAAGGACACAGGACGCCAGCCACCAGCCCAGAGACGCCCAGACGCCCCTGCCGCCCAGACGGCGATTTTGGAAGACAATCCCGCCATACAGGGCGGGAAACAGCATGAACAGCCATTCTGTGGGGATGCGCCCGTTCACAGGGGTTCCAAAAAACGCGGCCGCCAGCGTCAAAAAGACCATACCGCACCAAACGGATCGGGCGTACTTTCCCAGCACCGTATAATCTGCAAAGCAAATGCCGGACATAAGCACAATCCCAAGGGCGCAGCTTTTTACAAACACCGGCAGCATCGTTTTGGCATAGTCCCCGCCGCAGTCCAAATTCAGCGCCAAAAGCCGCAGCAGTCCCCCGAGGAGGGTAAAACAGAGGATCCAGACTGCCAGGCCCCAGGCCATCCGCGGCCGATGCACCCGATCCATCTGCATCCCGATCTCCACCGGATCGCCCATCTGCCAAACGGCGGCCATTTCCGCCTGTTTTTCCTCCATGCCCGCCGTCAGATAGGCCGCCTTTTGATCCTCAATATGCGCGTTTAATTCTTCGCGCACCGGCTTTTGCATCGCTTTACAGCGCATCTGCTGGGTACAGACTGTCAGAAAGGTCTCCCTGTCCGTTCCTGCGTCGTTTTTGGCACCGCTCCTGCCTGTGCTTTCGCGTCCGTTCTTCTCATTCCCAGCCATACGCCATCCCTCCGATCACCCTGCCGACCGCACCGGCGTAAGTATTCCATTCTTCCTTTTTCTTCTTAAGCACCCGCCGCCCTTCTTTCGTAAGGCTGTAATACTTGCGTATCTTGCCGCCCGCCTCCTGCTCATAGACGGAAAGCAGACGCTTTTCCTCCAGACTATGCAGCAGCGGATACAAAGTCCCGGCTTTCAGTTCAAATACATCCCGGGATTTTTTCCGCAGGCTTTCGATCATCTCATAACCGTACATGTCCTTCTCTTCCAGAAGGCTTAAAAGCAACAGGGTCATGCTTCCCGAAATCAGACTTTTCTCCATATCCGGTTCCTCCTTTATATAGATTATCTATATATCTCATTATAGATAGATCATCTATCTATGTCAAGGCCAAAAAACAGAACCCGGAAAAATTTCTTTTATCCTTTCAGGCCGCGGCTCTGCCGGTCCATATCCTCAATTACAATATCGAAGATCTCGCCCAGCGTGGCGCAGTATTCCAAGACCTTCCAGGGCTCGTTGGTATGGAAGTGGATCTTGATGAGCTCCTCATCGCCCACGGCCAGCAGACAGTCCCCCTTCAGGTGTTGTGTGATATACGCGCTGATCTCGTCCTCGTCCAGATTTTCTCCTTCGATCAAAAGCTGTGTGTCATACTTGAATTCCAACATGCCATTCTCCTCCTTTTATATTAGGAAAACCGGCCGGCTTAGGCCGGATTTTCTACCGTTATACGCCTTCCAGTTCGATCGTGCTGCCCAGGCCCTCGCTGCCCCGTTTCTTATGCACTGCGATCCTGCGTTCGATCCGCTCCCTAAGCTGGGGCACATGGGAAATGATCCCCACCATGCGGTCGCCCTCCGCCAACCCTTCCAGCGCCTTCATCGCCTGTCCCAGCGCCTCTTCATCCAGGGAGCCAAAGCCCTCGTCCACAAACATGGCGTCCAGCCGGATGCCTCCGGCCGCCGCCTGGATTTCGTCGGAAAGTCCCAGCGCCAGCGCCAGGGACGCCTGGAAGGATTCCCCGCCCGACAGGGTACGGACGCTGCGGAGCGTGCCGTTATAGTGGTCGATCACGTCCA
This sequence comes from uncultured Eisenbergiella sp., assembly GCA_947626995.1. GTDB lineage: Bacteria > Bacillota > Clostridia > Lachnospirales > Lachnospiraceae > Gallintestinimicrobium. The sequence goes on from CANQUI010000037.1 coordinate 18,878, forward strand.
TCTCCAGCCCCGCTTTTCCTTTGCGGTCTCCCTCCTCCTGCCGTCTGAGCTCATACTGGCCGTTGCTCATCAGAAGCAGCCGCAGATTGGCCCGCTGCAGGATCCGGTCAAAATAGGCCATCTGCACATAGGTTTCCAGTTCGATCTTCCGTTTGCCCGCCAGGGTGCCGTTTGCGGTATCAGACAGCGCCTTGACGCGCACATACGCCGTTTCGAGCCGCTGCATCTCGCTCTGACGGCCAATGACCGCGTCCAGGATTTTGCGGTTCTGATGGAGGGCCGCATACCGTTCGCTGCGCCGTCTTGCCGCCAGTTCCTTTTGCCCGGCCAGATTCTCCCGCTCCCCGGTAAGGGTATCCCAGGACGCCTCGCCCATGCCCTCCAGTTGTTTTTGGAGCGTGGCCGCCGTCAGCGTGAGCGCATCGTATCGGTTTTGGCGCGCGGCCCTGGTTTCCTCCGCCCGTTTTCTCGCCTCTTCCAAGGTCCGCAGCGTCTCCTTTTGGGATAAAATCCGATCCGCGGCCGCCTGGGGATCCCATCCGCGAAACAGTGTTTCCTGCTGCTGCAGCTGCTCCTTCTGCCGCTCCTGCGCCGTCTGCAGCCGCGCCTGCAAAAGCTCCTCCTGCCGTAACGATTCTGACAGCGTTCGGATCTGCTCCTCCTGCTCGTCCAGTGCCTCCGACAGCTTTTTTCTTCGCTCCAGCCGCTTTTTGTTTTCTTCCTGCTGCGCTTTTGTCTGAGAAAGCGCCTGCTCCAAATATGCCCCGGCCTCCCTTGCCCGGTCCAAAAGCCGGGCCAGGCAGCCCTGACCATCCGAGTGATGCAAAAAAACGTCCTCCGCCAGACATTCGGACAGAGCGTCCGCCAGACCCGTTTTTTCGCTGGACGCCACTGCCAGCCTGCGTTCGGTCTCCTGCCGGAGCAAATCCAGCCGCTCTCTCTCCTCCAAAAGCGTTCTTTTTTCTTCTTCCTCTTCAAGGAGGCGTTGGATCTTTTTTTCCACTTCAGCCAGACGGTGCGCCGTATCGCGCTTTCCTTCCTGCAGACCGTTTCGGATCTGTTCCGGCTCTTTTTTAGAGGCAAAGGAAGGCTCCGTTTCCCGGATGCTTTGCAGGATCTGCCGCAGACGGTTTTCTTCCTCTTCGATCCGCTGCCGCAGGCTCCCCGCCCCAATGCTTTTGTTCTGCACTTCTTTCTCCGCTTCCTGAAGGACGGCCTCCCGCTTTTTCAATTCCTCCTGGGTGGGGGCCTGTGCGGAAAGGACGGCGGGATGGGGATGGTGCAGGGACCCGCAGACCGGGCAGGGCGCTCCCTTTTCAAGCCTCGATGCCAGGATTCCCGCCTGCGCGTCGAAAAAGAGCCGCTGCATTTCCTGATACTCCTCCCGCAGCGCATCTCTTTTCCGGCAGGCCAAACGATAGGCCTCCTGCTCTTTTTCCAGCGTTTCCCGGGCCGCGCAAAGCCGCCTGTCGCTTTGAGTCAGCTCGTCTATCTGTTCCGCCAGACGGTCTGCCCTTTCTTTGAGCAGCAGCTGCTGCTTTTCCAGTTTGGGAAGTTCTGCCGTCTCCTGCTCCAGCCGACGGATTTGCGCCTGACAGCCTTGGTATTTCCCCTGTGCGGCGGCCAGAGAATCCAGCAGTTCCTTTTGTTCCGTTTCCTTTTCTCCGATCTCCTCGCGCAGCCGGTGCAGCCGCCGGGCCGTCCGTTCCAAAAGCTCCCTCCGGCGGTCCAGCCGTTCCTTTTCTTCCCCCGTCTCCTGCAAAGCGGACCATTCCTTACGATCCCGTTCCATGTCCGCGCAGCGTTTCTTTCGTTCCTCTTCCTGGCTTTCGATCCTCCTGCAAAGATCGGAAAGCTGCCGGGCCGCCTGTTCTTCCTCTATTTGCTGCCGCCGGAATGTCTCGAATTGCGCCAGACGCCCGGAGAGTTCCTCGATCCCGGCCCTGAGCGCCGCTTCCTGCGCCGTTTTTTCCTGCGCCTGTGCAAATTCCGCCTTTGCAGCCTCCAACAGAGGATACAGCTCGTTTCTTTCCTTTTGCCGCCGGGCCAGTTCTTCCTCCAGCTGCTTTTTATGCCGCAAAACGCCCAGCTCCCGGTCGATTTGCTCAATCCGCGCCTCCAGCTTTTCCGTCTGCGCATCCATCTGGGAAAGCTGCTCTTCTTCCCGGTCGATCAGCTCTTTGAGAATCTCAAGTCCCCTGGACAGCTCTCCTTCAAAACCGGTTTCGCCCAGCTTTTTCAACGCCTCTTCCTGGGGAAAATCGCCGGTGCAGATCACGCCGCTCAGATCCTGCTGTATGCTCCTTCTGCCCTCGTCGTACTCCTGAAAGCGGTTCTTCGTCTCTTCCCGGAGGCGGCACTGCAGCGTCTGGTAGATATCCGTATGAAAAATATGCCGGAAAATCTCGCTGCGCTGATCCGTCCCCGCCAGCAAAAGCTTTAAAAAATCTCCCTGGGCGATCATGGCAATCTGGGAAAACTGCCTGCGGTCCAGACCGATCAGCTCCGTCACCGCCCGGGTCACATCCCGGGATCTGGTCACCGGGGGCCTTTTGTCCGGATAGCGCAGCTCCGCCTCCGCCTTGCGGACCGTAAAGCCCTCTCCCCTTTCTTTTGCTCTCCGATACTCCGGGCTTCTTTTTACCGTATAGGACTGTCCCCGATAGGAAAAAGTCAGCTCCACCCAGGTATCCGCGGTATCCGCCGCGTATTTGCTGCGCAGCATACCGGCCTGCCGCGCCTCGCCGCTGGCCTCCCCATACAGCGCAAACGTGATGGCGTCAAATATGGTGGTCTTTCCCGCTCCGGTATCTCCCGTAATCAGAAAAAGCCCCTGTTGCCCCAGAAGGGTAAAATCGATCTCTGTCCGCTGCGCATAAGGGCCAAAAGCGCTCATGATCAGTTTCTGCGGTCTCATTCTGGCACCCCTTTATGATTTCCGGCTTCCGCCATTTCGCTTTTTATCGACTCCAAAAGCCCCACAGCCAGCTCGTTTTGCTCCCTGCTCATGGGGGAATTGTTCTGCCGCTCATAAAATTCTTCCAGAAGCTGCAGCTCCGATTTCTGCTCCGGGCGGCACGCCGCCTCTACCATACGGTTTTCACGGGTACGCCGGTTATCGTATTCCAGCCGCATCAGATTCGGATAAAAGATGCGAAGCTTCTGCATCCCGTCGGGAATATCCTCCTCGTCCGTCAGCGTCACCTGGAGATAATCCCGGGGATTTGCCTTTTCATAAAAGGGGCGGGCGGTCACCTCCAGATAGGTGCCCCGGATACACCGCATATCGCGCAGCGGCGTAAGCGGCAGGGTACGAATCTCCACCTCGCCCTTTGCGCCAAGCTCCACCATCGTCACCGACTTTTCCTGGCCGCTTTCCGAAAAGGAATATTTCAGCGGCGTGCCGCAATAGCGGATCTTTTTGCCGCCCACCTGCTGCGGGCTGTGCAAATGCCCCAGCGCCACATAGTCAAACGCCCGAAAAACGGCGGCGTCCACCTGATCCAGGCCGCCCACGGAGATTTCCTCCGATTCGCACCGGTTGGCGCCGGTCACAAACTGATGGGCGATGAGCACATTGCGGCCGGAAACATCCACTTCCATCTGATCCACCGCCGCCTGCAGCGCGTCCTGATACCCAAGGATCCGGTCCGCAAGCTCCGGATGGGCGCAGCGCACCGTGGCGGGACGGAGAAAGGGCAGCAGGTAAAGCTTCACCTCTCCCCACGCGTCCGTTAACGTCACCGGAGATACCCGCCCTTCATAGGCGGAGGCGATATGGATGCCCATGTTTTTAAAAAGTCTGGCGCCGTATGCCAGCCGCTGCGCGGAATCGTGATTCCCGCTGATGAGAAAGACCGGGATGCCGCTTTTACAAAGGCGGGTCAGAAAAGAGTCGAATAACAGCGCCGCCTCCGCCGAGGGAATCGGTTTGTCGTAAATATCGCCGGCCAGAAGCACGCCGTCCGGACGTTCCTTCTTTGCCAGCGTAAGAATCTGATCCAGGATATATTCCTGATCCGAAATCAGGGAAAACCCGTTCACCCGTTTCCCCAAATGCAGATCCGAAAGATGCATCAGTTTCATATCCTCACCCGCGCCTTTCCCGTTTTTATCAGTATAACACGCCGGGAGAAAAATTCAAACGAGAAAACCCTTCTGCCTGAAGGGGGGTGGCAGAAGGGCTTCCAAAAA
>CANQUI010000038.1 GCA_947626995.1 uncultured Eisenbergiella sp.
GCGGGAGCGCTGATCTTTCGGACATGGAAGGAACTGAGCGCGTAGCCCCCCTGCGCCGCCGGCGGTCTTGTTCCCTCGCAGGGCCTATATGCAGGCACACTGGAACGGGGAAGGAACGGATCTGAAAATCCTGGAATTATTAAAGGAGCCGTTGGTCCCGCTGGACAAAGAGCGGCTGCTGCAAAGGGATCGGGATCTTGCAAAAGGAAATCTGGCTTCTCCCTCCTATCGTTATGCCAGGGAGTTTGCACAGGCGGATGAGATCCTGATCGGGGCTCCTTATTGGGACTGCTCGTTTCCGGCCCTGCTCAAGATCTGGCTGGAACAGATCTGTGTAAACGGGATCGCCTTTCGCTATGGGCAGGACGGCCGTCCCGTCAAATGCTGCGCCTGCCAAAAGCTGATCGTCGTCACCACCGCCGGCGGCTATCTGCCGGCAAACAATTCTCTGGAACGCTACTGGGAAGAAATGTGCGGCCTGTTTTCAATCCCAAAGCTGCGCGTGATTAAGGCGGAAGGGCTGGACATTCAGGGGAACGATTCCCAGGCGATTCTGCAAAGGGCGATCGGAGAGATCCGGGAGCGGTGAAAGACATGCCGCCCTTGTCATTTGGACAGCCGCGTATTATAATGAAAAAAAGTTCGATCCGGACTTTTGGGACAAAAAAGAAAGGGGGATATGGTGCGCGCACCATAAAAGAGACGAAGATGAGTTTTTTGAAACAACATGTAAACAGTATTATTTTGTGCCTGTTTGAAATTCTGGTGGGTATTTTGCTGCTCATCAATCCCGAAAAATTCACCATTGCGATTGTGACGGTATTCGGGATCGTTTTAATTGCCATCGGCCTGATCTGTGTGATCGGTTATTTCCGAACAGGGGCCGTTCAGGCCGCGGCGAGTCAGTCGCTGTTCAAAGGGCTTTTGGCGCTGGTGGCCGGTACATTCTGCGCGGTTCGGGCCGACTGGTTCATCGTCGCATTTCCGGTTCTTGCGATCCTCTACGGCGTGGCGGTACTTGTCGCCGGCCTGGTCAAGATTCAGTGGACGGTGGATCTGATCCGTCTGAAACTGGGAAAATGGGGTCTGCCCGCGGTGAGTGCGGTCATTTCCCTGCTCTGCAGCGTCATCATTTTGAAGAATCCGTTCACCGCCGCCGTCGCGCTGTGGATCTTCACCGGCGTTTCCCTGATCGTGGAAGCTGTGCTTGACATTGTGGCGTTGTTTCTGATCTCTGCTGTTTCCAAGAGCGAGTTGTATTAAAACCGGGACAGCAACTGATTTGTGGAGGGGCGGATTTTCCGCCCCTTTTTTAACACAGGGGGGCGAAGATCCGAAGCACCCCGTCTATCAGCCATTTGCCAAATCCCATTCCCAGGTTATCCGGCGTCCGCTCCCTGCATTTTTCCTGCGTCGCCAGGAAATCCGTTTTCAGATCTTCCAACAAAGACGCGCCGTAAAACAGCGAATTGTTTTCAAAATGCAAAAACAGACTGCGGTAATCAAGGTTTACCGTTCCCACTGTTCCGACCACGCCATCTATCAGGCAGGCCTTGGCATGTACAAATCCGGGCGTATACTCATAAATTTTTACGCCGGCTTTTAGGAGCACGAAATAAAAGCTGTGGGACATCCGGTACACCAGTTTTTTGTCCGGAATACCGGGCATAAGGATCCGAACGTCAACGCCTCTGCGGGCGGCTCTGAGGAAGGCGTCCAACAGCGCGTTGCCGGGCATCAGGTACGGCGTAAAAAACCATGCCGTTTCCTGCGCCTGCGCCAGCAGATCAATATACAGTTCATTGGAGACGGCGTCGGGGCCAAGCGGCGAATCATAGTAGCTGAGGATCACGCCGTCCGAAATGTCCGTGCAAAGGGGCTCCTTTTTTGTCAGATATTCGTTTGGCACGGGGTCTTTTGCAAAGGCGTTCCAAAACTGCAGGAACATCCTGACATAGTTTTCTGTGGCTTCGCCGGTGAGCCGAAAGCCGATGTCTTTCCAGTGACCGTATTTTTCAATCTGATTGATGTATTCGTCGGCCAGATTGACGCCGCCGCTGAAGACCACGTTTCCGTCGATAATCAGCATTTTACGGTGATCCCGGCAATTCAGCGTTCCCTTGATGAAAATCAGCGGATTGAACGCTGCGCACCGGATGCCTTTTTTTCTGAGCCTTTCCGCCTCGGTTTTGGTATAGGTGGAAAGACTGCCAAGGTCATCGTACATCACCCGCACATCCACGCCCTGCGCTGCCTTTTGCGCAAGGATCTCTGTCATGGAATCCCACATCCGGCCGTTTTCAATGATAAAATATTCCACGAAAATAAACCGCCTGGCTTTTTGCAGTTCGGCAAGCATATCCGGAAACATGGCGTCGCCCAGAGGATAATATTTTGCGCCACGGTTGATGTGGGGCAAAAAGCCCGTTGTTTGTTCTACCCAGCGAAAGGTCTGGGCGAGCCGCTTATTTTTGTCGGACAGCGCTGCATAAATCGGCGCAGCGTCAAAGTCGTCCTTTGGAAGGGGCGGAGCCTGCTCCAGTTTTCTTTTTAAAGGCTTTGTGGTGCGCCTGTTTCCGAAAAGGAGATACAAAAGCGCGCCGGGGAGAGGAAAGGTCAGGATCACCAAAAGCCAGAGGATCTTATAGGTGCTTTCCTCCTGCTTTGTAATAAGATACAGGACAAATAAAAGGGATAGGATCGAAAGCCCGGCGTTGATCAGCGCCGCCCAGGGTGCAAGCCAATGAACGAGGACAAGCAGCCAGAGAACCTGCAAAAGGACGGCCGGCAATATGGTAAGGATACGGCGAATGACTTTTTTCATTTTTTCCTTGTATGATGTATTCATAACCGAATACACCACGTTCCTTTCTTTTTATTGATATTGTGGTTTAATACAATTCAGATACTGTGGACTTCTGACGGTGTAGTTCTCACTGAGCCGTTTCAAAATTCTCAATCAAATTTTGCTTCAACACCTTAATCATGTCCTGACTTTTTTTAAGAAGCTCTAACTGCCTGTACGCTTTTTCCCTTAATATCTTCAATCGCTCAAGTTGAGGCACTTCCTGCCTTATCAAATCAGCATTTGTATCTTCCAAATTGATGAGCACAACTAATTCTTCTGCTGATGCAAAATCTCTGATATTAGGTATTTTACCACTTATACCATTTTCATTTCTCCATTGAGACGCCGTTTTTCCGAACAAAGCCATATTCAGAATATCCGCTTCTGAAGCATATGTATATGCCGTCTCCTGTGGGGATAATGTTGGTGCTATCAAAAACTCCTTTACTGCATTGGTATGGATCCGGTAATTAATCTTTGAAAGCTCCCTTTTCGCATCCCAACCTATTGCCAGTCTATTCGCTTCATCTTTCTTTAGTCGCTGATAGTCTTTGATGATATACAGCTTAAATTCTGGTGAAATCCACGATGCAAATTCAAAAGCTATATCCGTATGAGCATAAGTTCCACCATATCGTCCCGATTTTGAAATAATGCCGACTGCATCTGTCGCCTTTATCCATTGCTGCGGTGTCAGTGTAAAAGCATTATCCCCTGACTCTGCTTTAAACCTATCGAATTCGATAGGTTTAAAATTAGGATTATGAATCTGCTCCCACAAACCCAAGAATGAAATCGTGGAATAGTTACGCATCCAATTTGCCACCACGATAAAAGCATTGTCTGGATTTTTATATTTTGCAATATCTGTAAGAGAAATATAGGCATCCTCATTAACAATATCGCCCATTACTCTGATTTCTGTTCCATTAGCATCTAATTTCATTAGCTCCAGCTACCTCCTTTAGCACAGATTATTCCTTATATGACAGCATATAAACCAGACACTCTTGTAATAATTTTTCTGGATTGTGGTTCGTTTCGTAAATTATATCACAAGACAAGGGGAATGTGCAAAAAAGCAGGTTTTTATTGAGAAAAAAAGGAAAATCATGTAAAATATAGGAAGAATAAGTGATGGAGAGCTTCCGGATAGAGGAATGAAAAATAAGGAATGAAAGGAGCGGTCCATGTATCTGGCGCATATTTCAGAGGACGGGCTTCGTAAGCAGCCGTTATCCCAACATCTTTCTCAGACGGCCGATTTGGCGAAACAGTTTGCAGATCTATTTCATGCCGGGGACTGGGGATATTTTTGCGGTCTCCTGCATGATATCGGAAAATATTCCGAGGAATTTCAGGAAAGGATTCATGGACGTAAAATAAAGGTGGATCATTCGACAGCAGGGGCTCAGGAAGCCTGTAAGCTTAAGGTATTTCCGGCTGCGTACTGTATTGCGGGTCATCATGCCGGACTTCCCGATGGGATGTATGAAGGCGGGGCCTCTCCGGAGGCCTCTCTGAGCAGCCGATTAAAAAAGGTGGTTCCGGATTATCAGACATTTAAAAAAGAAATACAGGTTTCTCCTCCTATTCCCCCGGCTTTGCAAAGCGTTCAGGGGAAATTTTGCGTTTCATTCTTTATTCGGATGCTTTATTCCTGCCTGGTTGATGCAGATTATTTGGATACGGAAGCATTTATGGAAGATCGGATTCGCTCCCTGCCGGAGGCGCCCATGTCGGAGTTGAAAACGAAGCTGGATGATTTTATCAGGCCGTGGATTGAGAAGGCCGAGAATTCTTCTCCTGTTTCCGGAAATATCCAGAAACAGGAGTCTTTGACAAATTCCTTGAATACAAGGAGAACGGATATTTTAAATGCTTGTATCCGCAAAGGGGAGAGTGATCCGGGAATCTATCAATTGACGGTGCCTACAGGCGGAGGCAAGACAATTTCTTCTATGGCGTTTGCGTTACAACATGCTGTGACACACGACCTTCATCGGATTATTTATATAATTCCATATACCAGTATTATTGAACAAAACGCGGCAGTTTTTCGGAATATTTTTGGCGATGAGTATGTGTTGGAGAATCACAGCAGCGTGGAATATTCGGATGATGAAGAATTGAATCCAAAACAGCTTGCGGCAGAGAACTGGGATGCGCCTATTGTAGTAACGACAAATGTGCAGTTTTTTGAATCCTTGTTTTCCTGCCGTTCCTCTAAATGTCGGAAGCTGCACAATATTGTCGGAAGTATTCTGGTTTTTGACGAAGCACAGATGCTGCCGCGTGACTACTTGAAACCATGTCTTTGGGCGATCAATGAATTGGTTTTGAACTATGGATGCACGGCATTGTTGTGCACGGCAACCCAACCGTCTCTTCGGCCCTTTCTTTTACCGCAGCTTTTGCGGGGAGAAATCTGTCCGAATGTAAAGGAACAGTATGAAGCATTTCGCAGAACAATATTGATGCAAGACAAAGATTTGACGGAAGAAGAACTGATACGACGGCTTGATGAGGAATTCCAGGTGCTTTGTATTCTTAATACCAGAATACAGGTACAAGAGATTTATGAAAAATTGAAAGGACGAGAAGGGGTATTCCATTTATCTACTCTGATGTATCCGGAACATCGGAAACGGGTACTGCATGAAATTCATGAGAGGTTGAATTCATCAAAAACCTGTCGCGTCATTGCGACCAGTCTGATAGAGGCGGGAGTAGATCTTGATTTCCAGACGGTATATCGGGAGGCGGCAGGCTTGGATTGTATGATTCAGGCAGCGGGACGCTGTAACCGGGAGGGACGCAGACCGGCAAATGAGAGCATAACCCATGTGTTTCAGTTCGTTTCGGAAAGCCGTCACAGGAATATTTCGATTCAGCAGGAGAAAACAATTGCAGAAGAAATCATGGCACATTATGCGGATATAGGTTCTCCGGAAGCCATTCAGGAGTATTTCACGATTCTTCATGGCGTAAAGGGAGAGGGATTGGATCGAAAGAAAATTCTTAAGAGGCTAGGGGAGGCCGGAATCACAGCCATTCCTTTTCATACCATTGCGGAAGAATTCAAGATTATAAAGGACGATACCAGAAGCATCCTGATTACACGGGATCCGGAGGCCAAACGGTTGGCGGATCAACTCCGTTACGGGAAACGGAGCCGGAAATTGATGCGGAACTTGGGACGATATTCCGTAAATGTTTATGAAGATATGTATCAGGCTCTTCGGGAAGCGGGCTCTTTGGATGAGATCGATGAAGCAATGGCGATTCTGAAAAACGAGGGGCAGTATTTGGAAGAGACAGGGCTGACTGTCAAGATGGAAAGGGGGGAAGGAATCTTTTTTTAAAAGCAGAACTGTTTTACAAAGCTGCGTAAAGATCAGATGTAGGAACGTGTATTTATGACCGTAAGAGATCAATTAGGGAGGTGATAAAAGTGTCTTATGGAGTCAAAGTTCATGTATGGGGGGATTATGCTCTTTTCAGCAGACCCGAACTCAAAGTAGAACGCTGTACATACGATATCATAACGCCGTCTGCCGCGAGAGGACTGCTGGAGAGTGTATACTGGCATCCGGGATTGAGATGGCACATTGATAAGATCTATGTGTGTAAGCCGATCCGGTTTACCAGCGTCCGCCGGAATGAAGTGAAGCGCAAGGCATCGGCGCATAATGTGTTCAGTGTTATGAATGGAGCCAAAAAGGAGATTAGTATCAGCAGCAGGAAAGAGATCGTTCAAAGAGCCGCTCTGATTCTGAAGGATGTGGATTACGTAATAGAGGCCCATTTTGATGTAACAGAGCAGGCCAATCAGACGGATAATGCCGGAAAGTTCAAGGATATTATTCTACGGCGTCTGCGAAAGGGAGCCTGCTATCATCAGCCTTATTTTGGCTGCAGGGAATTTCCGGCCAATTTCGAACTGTTTGAAGATGATGAGGTGGTGACAGCCTATTCGGGAGAACAAAAGGATCTGGGCCTAATGTTATATGACATGGATTATACGAACAAGGAACAGATTCAACCGATGTTCTTTCGCGCGATTTTAGAAGATGGAATTTTGAATCTGGAGAATTGCGAGGTGTTGCGATGATTTTACAGGCATTGACCGACTATTATGAGAAGTTGGCGGAAGCTGGGAAGGTGGAACGCCCGGGCTGGGGTACAGCCAAAGTTTCTTATGGACTGAATCTGGACGATAATGGCATCATTACAAGCGTGGTACTGCTTAAACAGGAAAATGAGCGAGGGAAAAAGACGGTGTGGGTGCCACAGTTGCTGAAAGTGCCGGAACCGGTGAAACGTGCATCTGGGATATCTGCAAATTTCCTTTGTGACAATTCCAGCTACTTTTTTGGAATCGACCGAAAAGGCAAACCGGAACGTGCAGAGCAGTGTTTTTTGGCGGCCAAGGAAAAGCACTTGCAGATTCTGAAAAACTGTACGGGCAATGCGGCGCGTTCCGTCATTTCGTATTTTGAAAATTGGGATATTCGCTCGGCAGAAGAATACGCGGTTTTTGGAAACGATAAGGAAGAATTGTTTTCCGGTGTCAATCTGGTATTCGTTTATAAGGGAAAATACGTCCAGGAAGATCCGGAGATTCAGGAGGCATGGGAGTATTACCGTGATCAAAAAGAAGAGGGCCCAAAAGCACTCTGTATGGTCAGTGGAAAGATCGATACAATTGCGAGAATCCATACGGCAATTAAGGGAATTCCGGGAATACAACCTAGCGGAGCCTTGTTGGTGTCATTCAATGAGGCGTCATTTCAATCCTATGCAAAGGAGCAAAGCTATAATGCTCCGGTGGGGGAGAAGGCAATGTATTCATATACCACTGCGCTAAATTATATGCTCCAGGATGATAGGCATCGGAGTATCATAGGTGATACAACAGTGGTTTATTGGGCCCAAAGCGGAGAAAGCGCATATCAGGATCTTTTTGCAGATATGATGGATCCCAGGCCGGAGACACAGGATGTTTTGAATGACACATTTAAACGGATGCAGAAGAAAATGTATTTGGATCCGGACGACACAAAGGACAGACTGATGTTCGCGGAACGGTTTTATGTATTGGGCCTGGCACCAAATATGGCAAGACTTTCCGTAAGATTTTTTTATCAGGACAGCTTTGGAAACATCCTAAAAAATATGGCGGATCACTATGAAAACATGAATCTCTGCCGTCCTGCCTGGGATCAGAATCGTTATCTTGGCGTATGGCGTATGCTTCAGGAAACGGTGAATAAAAAGTCGAAGGAGAAAAATCCGACCCCGCATATGGCGGCAGCAGCTTTTCGTGCTGTACTATCCGGCAGCGCATATCCGGCGGCCTTGTATACGGATGTACTTCGCAGAATCCGGGTAGAGCAGGATGATGATGAAAACCATATTAAAAAGATTACACCGGGACGTGTAGCCATTATAAAGGCAGTATTGAGAAGAAATTATAAAAAGGAGGTGTCTGTGGAATTGAATGAAAATAACACAAACATTGCATATGTACTGGGACGGGAATTTGCACTTTTAGAGGAAATTCAGGAAAAGGCGAATCCGGAGATCAATGCTACGATTAAAGATCGGTACTTCAATTCAGCCTGCACGACTCCTGCGGTTGTTTTTCCGATCTTGTTCAGGCTCAAAAACAGCCATATTAAAAAAATAAAAAGTAATGACATGAAAAATCATTATGAAAGAAAACTGGGGGAATTGCAGAATCAAATTATTGTTTCTGATACACAGAGCGGCGCATATCCCATGCGTTTGTCCCTGGAAGAACAGGGGATGTTTATTCTGGGATATTATCATCAAGTCCAAAGCAGATTCCAAAAGGAAAAGAAGGAGGAAAAATAAAATGGCGGAGATAATTAAAAACAGGTATGAATTTGTAATTCTGTTTGATGTGGAGAATGGGAATCCCAATGGAGATCCGGATGCAGGAAATTCTCCGCGGATTGATCCGGAAAGCGGTTATGGTCTGGTAACGGATGTATGTCTGAAACGAAAAATCCGCAATTATGTGCAGACCGTAAAAGAGGGTGAAAAAGGATATCAGATTTATATCAAGGAGGATGTCCCGTTAAACAGAAGCGACAATCTGGCATTTGAGGATGTTGGAGTAAATGAAAAGACTGTAAAAGAGCTCAAGAAAACCGATCCCGATATCGATGTAAAAATACGCGATTTCATGTGCAGTCATTTCTTTGATATTCGTACGTTCGGAGCTGTTATGACAACATTTGTAAAAGCTGCGCTGAACTGCGGACAGGTGCGCGGGCCGGTTCAGTTAAGTTTTGCCAGAAGTGTCGATCCCATTATCAGCCAGGATGTAACGATTACAAGGGTAGCAATCACAACAGAGAAGGACGCGGAAAAAAAGAATACAGAGATGGGCAGGAAGAGTATTGTGCCGTATGCCCTGTATCGTGCCGAGGGTTATATTTCTGCGAATCTGGCGCGAAAGGTGACCGGATTTTCGGAGGATGATCTGGAACTTCTTTGGGAGGCCATTATCAATATGTTTGAGATAGATCATTCCGCGGCCAGGGGTAAAATGGCGGTTCGGAAACTGATCGTGTTTAAACACAGCAGTGAACTTGGGGACTGTCCGGCATACAAGCTGTTTGATGCTGTACAAGTACTCCGAAAAGAAGGAATCCTTTATCCGCGCAAATATAGTGATTATGAGGTGGAAATCCATACGGATATGATTCCGGAAACGGTGATGGTATCGGAGAAAATCTAATGGAATACGATGAAGATGAGTTTTTGATGCTTTCCGGTATTCAACACTATGTGTTTTGTAAACGGCAGTGGGCCCTGATTCATGTGGAGCAGCAGTGGCAGGAAAATATACATACAGTTGAGGGTAATTTGCTCCATAAAAAGGTACATGATTCATTTTCTTATGAAAAACGTGGAGATGTGCTGACAGTACGCGGCTTACGAATTCATTCCAGACAACTTGGATTTAGCGGAGAATGTGATGTTGTTGAGTTTCACGAGGACAGCGCAGGGATAGCGTTATTCAGCCATCAGGGTCATTACCGTCCCTATCCGGTGGAATATAAGAAAGGCGGGCCGAAGATGATCGATGCGGATTATCTTCAGATGGCGGCACAGGCAATGTGTCTGGAAGAAATGTTTTGTGTGCCTGTTTTGGAAGGTGCAATTTATTACGGCGAAATCCGGAGAAGAGAGGTGGTGTTGGTTGATCGCGAATTACGAGACAAAGTAAAGAAAATCGCGGATGATATGCACCGCATGTATATGAGAAAATATACGCCAAAGATACGTTGGACAAAGAGTTGCAACGCCTGCTCGTTGAAAGAGATTTGTATGCCCCGTTTGGGGAAGACTGTCTCTGCCGGGGCATATATTGCTGGCAGGTTGAAGGAGGAAACACAATGAAGAAACTCCTGAACACGTTATATCTGACGTCACCGGATTATTATTTGTCGTTGGATGGAGAAAATGTGGTTGTACTTGATAAAGAAAGCGAAATAGGGCGTGCACCATTACACAATTTGGATGCCATTGTATCATTTGGATATCGCGGGGCCAGTCCTGCGCTGATGGGAGCATGTGCCGAGAGAGGAATTGATCTTTGTTTTTTGACACCGCAGGGAAAATTTCTGGCCAGGGTAACCGGAAAAATTCGTGGGAACGTAGTTCTAAGAAAAAATCAATTTGAGAAAGCACAGAATGAAACAGCCTCTTGTCAAATTGCAAGAAATTTTATCCTGGGAAAAGTATACAATTCTCGTTGGGTGTTGGAACGTGTTCTGCGTGATCATGAGCTACAAATCGACGCGGTGCGGGTAAGGCGTGCATCAAAAAATCTACAGCAGTCATTGGAGCAGATCAGAATATGTACGGATCCCGCAACATTGCGAGGATTAGAAGGAGAAGCGGCAAGTCAGTATTTTGGCGTATTTGACGAGATGATTGTGCAACAAAAGGAAGGATTTCATTTTGAAGGACGAAATCGCCGTCCTCCTCTTGATCGAGTAAATGCGCTTTTGTCTTTTTCCTATACGTTGCTGGAAGGTATGGTATCTTCCGCATTAGAAAGCGTGGGGTTGGATCCTTATGTGGGATTTCTTCATACTGATCGGCCGGGAAGAATGTCGCTCTCATTGGATCTTATGGAGGAATTGCGTTCTGTGCTGGCCGATCGATTTGTGCTAATGCTGATCAATCGAAATATTATTTCATCTGAGGATTTTTTTACGCAGGAAAACGGAGCGGTTCTAATAAAACCAGACGCTCGCAAGAGGGTCCTGATGGAATGGCAAAATAAGAAGAAGGGAACTATTCGTCATCCGTTTCTGGATGAAAAAGTTGAATGGGGCATGGTTCCGTTTGTTCAGGCAATGCTGTTAGCCCGGTATCTGCGGGGAGATTTGGATGAGTATCCGCCTCTGCTATGGAAGTAGGTGGTCTTATGCTTGTTTTGATTACATACGATGTCAATACGGAGTCAGAATCCGGCAGACGTCGTTTAAGAAGGGTAGCAAAGCAATGTGTTAATTATGGGAGACGAGTTCAGAATTCCGTTTTTGAATGTATTATGGATAATTCGCAATGTCTTCAGCTTAAAGCCTCTCTTGCGGAGATAATTGACCCAAAAAAGGACAGCGTTCGGTTTTACTATCTTGGGAATCATCATAAGACAAAGGTGGAGCATATTGGTGTTGATCGTGGACTGGATCTGGACAGGCCGTTGATTTTGTAGTGAAGATCATAGGGTGCGAATACAAAGGATACATAAAATTCCCGGGAGATTCGCACCGCAGAAACGATGATATTTCAAGGGATATTGTCGTATACTGAAAATATTTTTCGTTTTTCTCCCGTAGGGATAGAACTTTCTTATATAAATTATTATTATGATTATGCTTTTTTGTGCATAATTGCAGTCGCCCCCTGTGAGGGGGCGTGGATTGAAATATCGCCCAGAGGTTGACACGCCGCGCCATGTAGTCGCCCCCTGTGAGGGGGCGTGGATTGAAATCGGGCAGTACGTTATCGACACGATTCCCTGCGCCGTCGCCCCCTGTGAGGGGGCGTGGATTGAAATGCGTTGACGAATATGCCAAGTATCGGCCGGGTGAGTCGCCCCCTGTGAGGGGGCGTGGATTGAAATTTCCACACGCGTGGTTAAACCGGATAAAGCCTGCGTCGCCCCCTGTGAGGGGGCGTGGATTGAAATTCCTGCTTTGTTCCGAACGTCCCCTCAAGCATCCCGTCGCCCCCTGTGAGGGGGCGTGGATTGAAATACAACGCGGTAGCGTTTACCACGGGCGATGTAAGTCGCCCCCTGTGAGGGGGCGTGGATTGAAATGAGAAAGAAATTTGGAGCAGTTGTTTAACAAGGGTCGCCCCCTGTGAGGGGGCGTGGATTGAAATCAACGTCGCAGATTCGCACGTTGAGAAAATCTGGTCGCCCCCTGTGAGGGGGCGTGGATTGAAATCCCGTCAGCCACTCCGCCATCAGGTAAGCTCCTCAGGTCGCCCCCTGTGAGGGGGCGTGGATTGAAATCGCCATCCGATAGGTTTGCTCCAACAAACGTTGGTCGCCCCCTGTGAGGGGGCGTGGATTGAAATCGTGGCGGTGAGTCCCAGTTCCCGGTATTCCGAGTCGCCCCCTGTGAGGGGGCGTGGATTGAAATCGACGCGACGTTTTCCAGTGCCGCGTTGTGCCCGGTCGCCCCCTGTGAGGGGGCGTGGATTGAAATATCTCGCCGTCGTAAAAGGACAGCCCTTGTAAGAGTCGCCCCCTGTGAGGGGGCGTGGATTGAAATACATAGTTAAAAAACACCTCATCCCGGATCCGTGTCGCCCCCTGTGAGGGGGCGTGGATTGAAATTTTCGCGGGATCGGATCCCGGTTTTGGCTCTGTCGTCGCCCCCTGTGAGGGGGCGTGGATTGAAATACGGGAATGGTTACGCTTATCCCGGAAATTCCGGGTCGCCCCCTGTGAGGGGGCGTGGATTGAAATCAAATAACGCACGCCGCCTCTCAGACCCTCTTTTGTCGCCCCCTGTGAGGGGGCGTGGATTGAAATGCGCACAACCGAAAAAACCGGAAACGACAACACGTCGCCCCCTGTGAGGGGGCGTGGATTGAAATTTGGCAATTTACAGGTGGAGTCCTCGATAAATCGTCGCCCCCTGTGAGGGGGCGTGGATTGAAATAAGCATGCCTAACTTATCTAAGCAATAGGATACCCAGTCGCCCCCTGTGAGGGGGCGTGGATTGAAATAAATGTGGATTGAAAAGGAGTACGAATCATGAATAGTCGCCCCCTGTGAGGGGGCGTGGATTGAAATCCTGTATCTGCTCCATCCCGTCGTAAGGTACAATCGTCGCCCCCTGTGTGGGGGCGTGGATTGAAATTTATGAAACAGCGGCAGAACTTGCTGACAAGATTGGTCGCCCCCTGTGAGGGGGGCGTGGATTGAAATATCAATGACATTACGGAGAACTTTTACCGCAATGGTCACCCCCTGTGTGGGGGCGTGGATTGAAATCCCGATGATGATTTGCTGGTTGTCAGAATACCGGTCGCCCCCTGTGTGGGGGCGTGGATTGAAATTTTACCGGTAAATTTTTGCTGGTAAGCCGCAGGAGTCGCCCCCTGTGAGGGGCGTGGATTATAATTATATAGTATATGACAATGGACAATAATCGGGGAAAATAGACTATTTCTCTCATATTTCTATGCAATTAGTAAAAGAAAACAGAGGTTGGGGAAACGGAAAAAACGATAATGCTATATTTAAAAAAGAGGGTTTATATTATGGCTAATTATGTGGGGAATGGTTATATTGATTAAATCAGGTTTTGGCCGTTGAAGAAAAAAATATAAGAAATGCAACGCTTGTTAAGGCGCAATTCGCGGAATGGGAAATGAAACGGGAGACTTATAGAAATCTTATGGCGATTTGAGATTGAGATATCAAGGAAGGCAGAAGAAAAGATCAGATAAATCAGACAGGGGAATTAAGCGCAGGCAGGATTTTTACCGCCCAGAAAGCGCATTAAATAAAATGATAAAAGGAGTTGGCATGAAATTTGCCAATTAAATCAATTATCCTATAAGAATACGAAAAGGAAATGGAGATCTCAAGGGAGTGGAATTTGATCGTTTAGAGCAAAATTATTTCGGGTTTTGTCTCTGAGACTTTTCCATCAATGGGCGCCGTGCGGCAAATTTTCATGCTTCGAAAATCTTTCCCGTTCTGATTACATAAAAAAACCTTCGTTTACAAATACTAGCTTTCAGATAATTCAGCACAGTAAATGGAGGAAAAATAGATGAAAGCAACAGGAATCGTTCGCAGGATCGACGACCTTGGGCGCATTGTGATTCCGAAGGAGATCCGACGGACCCTGCGGATCCGGGAGGCGGACCCGCTGGAGATCTTTACGGATCGGGACGGAGAAATTATTTTAAAGAAATATTCGCCGATTGGGGAAATGAGCACCTTCGCCAGGCAATATGCGGAGAGTCTGGCGCAGGTTTCCGGGCATACGGCGCTGATCGCCGACCGGGATCAGTTTATTGCCGCGGCCGGAGGCGGAAGCAAGCAGATCCTGGGGAAATCCATCAGCAGAGAGCTGGAGGAGCGCATTGAAAACCGGGAAAACGTGATGGCAAAAAAGGGCGAAAAGAATTTTGTGAAGGTGGCGGCGGAAGGGCTGGAGGAAGTGGAAAATGAGGCCATCAGCCCGATCATCTGCGAGGGAGATGTGATCGGCGCGGTGGTTCTGCTCAACAACGATCCCAAAACCAGTATGGGAGACGTGGAGCAAAAGCTGATCCAGTCCGCAGCCGGATTTCTCGGAAGGCAGATGGAGCAGTAAAAGAAACGCCGGACGCAAATACGCGTCTGGCGTTTCTTTGCTAGGTGCGGTCAGGGAAAAGCCTGACAATTACAAGGAAAAACAGAAGAAGGACGGCGGATAGGGCGAGCAGGAGGACCGTATCCGGAGACAGAAAGGCGCTGTCTTCGGCCGTTCTGCCGCCGTTTTTCATGTCCGGCGAAAATCCCCGGTCCATATTGTGATCCCAAATCCGGCCCGGCGCTTCTTCCGTCATATTCTTTCTGTCCCGTTTTGGCATCATGGTGCCGTCATCCGACGGCAGGGGCATCTTTTTCATAGCCTCTCCCTGTCCAGGAGCGGTGTTCATCCGGGGCGCATTGACCGCGTCATTTAAGTCGGCGCCCGTCGTGACCTCTTCCGTTTGTTCTCCGATGGAAAGAAGGTAGGTTTTCCCTTTTTCCAGAGCGGGCGCGCTCAAAAGAAGGGAAGAAAAAGAACAGGGAAGTTCCCCCGAAAGCAGCGTCTTACCGTTTGAATCAGAGAGGGCAAAGGCGGTCCCGGCAGGAAACAGATCCGTGTGATACAGGATAAATTCCTGTTCGGAAGAGCTGTCAAAGCCTTCGGCCATCCTGCCTGCGCCGGCGGCGATGACGGTTCCGCCGCTGATTCGGGCGCTGCCGCCGGTTTCACTTCCGCAGTCAATGGGGCAGTTTGTGCTATCTGCGTTCAGGCTGATAAAGAGATTCCCGCCGCTGATGATAATATCGCCGTTGGAATCCAGTCCGTCCGCGTCTCTTCCGGAGGCGTTGACAATGGAAATATCGCCTCCCGTAATGCAAATGACAGGGGTATCGCCGGATCCGGCGGCGTTGATGCCGTCATCTTCCGGCGCAATGTTCACGCTGCCGCCGGCAATGGTGATATCCGTCGCTTCAATCCCTTCATAACAGGAGAGGATGGAAACAAGGCCGGATTCCATATAGAAGGAACCGTTCTGCTCGTCGTTGGAAACGGTGATCCCGTCATCGCCTGCGGTTATGGTAATGTCCGCGCCCGAAAGGCGTACGCTGTCGTTGACATGGATGCCGTCCTGCGGCGCGCTGATCGAGAGCTTCCCGCCGACGACAGAAAGCGAATCGTTACATACCAGGGCATGTTTGCCCAAAGAGGTGATAAAAAGCGTTCCGCTGCCGTTGATGGCAAGATCGTCCCGGGAATAGAGAGCGCCGTCGATGCTGTCGTTATCGCCGGCATTTGAACCGTCGGTAACGATCCGGTTTTCGGATCCGTCGGCCAGCGTCAGATATACTTTTTTAGCCTGTTCCACCAAAAAGGCCGCGCCGTCCTGACACTGCAGCGATACGCCGTCCAGAAGGATCCGGATTTCATCGTTTTTCTGAGCGGAAACGATCACGCTGCCGTCGGTCAGTTCTCCGGACAAAATGTAATCGCCGGGCTGGGTAAGGTAAAGGTTGCCGTCGTCCATATACCCTCCGTTTCCCAGGATACGGGTCTCTCTGCCGGACAGGACGATTTTTTCAGCCCGGGAGCTGTCCCAGGAAGCATCCCGTTCCGCTGTCGAAAACCGGTCGCTTTTTTCCTCCTCCGCTTTCGTCCATGAGGAACCGGCGCATTTTCCGACCACCAGCAGGGCCGTGATCAAAAGCGCGAGAAAAATGGCAAGATAACAGATGATATTGAGATGTTTGTCCGAAGCCATAGCTCACCCCATATAATCGCCGTTATAGCTGACCAGAACGGCGTTCTGCACGCCGGGCATTTCACAGAGGGCATTGACGAAATCCGTGTTGTTATCCTTCAGGCGGATCTCAAAATTCAACTCGATCTGCCCCTCTCCGGCCGATTTGCTTTTCACGACGCACCGCTGCGTCTGTTCCTGCAGGAATTTTTCGGCGGCTGTCTCGCTTGCATGATCGCTGCACTGCAGGACGACGATATACGGGTTCGTATGGACCTTGCGGTTCACGAAAAGCAGGAGGATGATGCCGATCATTCCGCTGCCGATGACCGCCAGTGGAATCATGCCGGCGGCCAGCACAATGCCTACGGCAATGGACCAGAATAAAAAGGCGATATCCAGCGGTTCCTTGATGGCAGTGCGGAAACGTACAATGGATAGCGCGCCCACCATGCCCAGGGAGAGCACCACGTTGCTGGTCACAGCGAGAATGACCAGTGTGGTAATCATCGTAAGCGCCAGCAGCGTTACGCCAAACCCGGAGGAATACAGGACCCCCTGATAGGTTTTTTTATAGATAAGCAAAATAAACAGGCCCAGGCAAAAGGCGAGGAGAAGGGCCAGAGCCATATCCGGCAGGCTCACCGCCGCCACATTTTCCAGAAAAGAGGATTTGAAAATATCCTGAAAAGTCATAGAGGTTACTCCTTTACTTTAGATTTTCGGACGCAATTTTGCGCCGTTGTTCAGCCGTAAATACGGCATTGCGCGTATTTGGAAAAGGAAAAGACATGCCGTCCGGGAAGCTGCAGCGCGTCGCGGATGATGTCCGGCAGGAAGCGGTCCCATTTTACCTCGAGAATGACGGGCGCGTCTCCGGCGGGAATGGTGATACAATGGGGATTCAGAAAATCCGTACACCGCAGTCCGGTGCGGATGTCGTAGTCCAGCGTGATCCGCGTGTTGCCCGGTGCGTAGAAAAAAGGTTCTCTCGTATAGTCCACAATGGTTTTGGGGGAAAGTCCCTCCGTCTGCATTTTCACGTACAGTTCCCCAACGAGTCCGTGGGGATGGGCAAGCATCCAGCTTGTGTCCCCGTCGACGAGCGCCTGCGCCTCCTGCGCGGTGAGGACGGCGGTCTGCTTGCTGCAAAGCCCTCCCAGCCGGCTCTTTTTTTCCAGATGAATGAGGGAGGGGTCCGCATTGTAATACCGGATGCGGAATTTTTTCCGCCTGTCGGTACCGTCCCGTTTTTCCCGGAGCGCCCGGTCGCCCGGGGTGTCAAAGTAAAGGCTTCGGATGCCATAACGCCCTCCGATCGCGTGACTGTCCAGTGAGGCGACGGCCTTCAGCCGCAGCCGCAGGGAAAAAAGATCGGCGCGATCAATTTCGTGCTTCCATTCGTGTCGATACTCCATGAGGTTTTCCTCCGTGTGAATTCCGGTTCATTATAAGCGGCCCTTTTGAAAACCCTGTGAAAAAAACGTGAAAGAATTGTGAAACCGGCGGACGTGATTTCATTGTCTGACTAAAAAAACTGTGCTATAATCTTTCTGTAAGATTACATAGGAGAGAGGAGATGAATGATATGGATAAGTATTTCTGCAATCCCTGTGGGTACACCTACGATCCCGCCAAGGGAGATCCGGAGCACGGCGTTGCCCCCGGCACGGCGTTTGAAGATCTGCCGGACGATTGGGTATGCCCGATCTGCGGTGTTTCCAAGACCATGTTCCAGAGAGTGATCGCGTGAACGAACCCTCAGTAAAAACTCCTGCCGTTGGGAAAATGGCAGGAGTTTTTTCAGGTTGTTTTGTCTAGGCTTCAAATTCTTCCGAAATTGCATCGAAGAACACGATACCGATGATTCCCCGGCCCGTATGCGCGCCGATGGCGCAGCCGACGACGGAAGTCAAAAGCTCCTTTGGATGTACGGCGTCCAGAAGAGCCGTCTTTGTGAAGGAGAGGGCCTCCGGATCCTCGCCGTGGCAGATCCCTGCGATCTGACGGGACGGTTCGGCGATATGCTCCGTCACATAATCCACCAGCGCCCGGATGGATTTTTTATGTCCCCTTACGGTTTTCAATACCTGAAGGCTGCCTTTTTCATCCACGATGAGAATCGGTTTCATGTCCAAAAGTTCCCCGGCCGTGCCCTTTACTTTGGAGAGACGCCCGCCCCGGATCAGGTATTTCAGCGTGCTGACGGTAAAAACATGTCGGATATGACTGACAAAAAATTCCGCCGCTTTTATCAGCGTATCCTTGTCGGCGCCCTTTTCCTGCAAAAGCAGCAGTTTGTACACGATCAGGCCAAAGCCCAGCGAGGCGGACCGGGAGTCGATGATGGTCAGATCAAAGTCCGGATAATCCTCCAGCACAGCCTGTTTGGCCAGATTGGCGGCGTTATAGGTAGCGGCGATGCCGGTGGAAAAACAAAGATACAGGACGCTGTCTTTGTTTTGGGCGTAAGGCCGGAAGGCCTGCTCAAACATGTCCGGATTGATGTGATAGGTTTTGATATCCCGGTTTGCATCGTCCAGTATGTTGTAAAATTCTTCTGTGTGTATGGTAACGCCGTCCAGATAATCCACGTCGTCAATGACCACGGGAGTGGGGATTACGTGAAGGTGGAAGCGTTCTATGATCTCCTTTGGCATATCGGCAGCGGAATCGGTGATGATCTTTACCATAATGACCTCCTGATATTTTTTTACGGTCCGGTGCGGACCGAGTCTATTTTATCCTAAAAAACGGATTTGCGCAATGGCGTTGCGCAGGCTCAGGCCATGCTCATCTCATTGAGCAGTCCGATTTTCATATCATAGAGCTTCTGGGACAGATCCACATAGACATTATGGGGGTTTACCAGCCGCCGCGTTTCATCCCAGAGGGTATTTTGCTCCGCCGTACAGTAGTCCCGGATTTCCATTACCTTCGGGGAATGATAGACGCATTTGCCTTTTTCAAAAACCGGAATCAGCATTTCCCGCATGGTGTATGTGCCCGCCTTCATCCGGGTCTTTTTCCAGGGTTCGTTGGGATCGAACAGGGTCAGAGGCTGGTTTTCGTCAAACTGTTCTCCCACCAGGCAGATGAGGTCGGCCTTGATCTTTCCCGTCTCTTTTTCATAGATCCGGTAGATGGTCTTGTTGCCGGGATTGGTGACCTTCTCCGTGTTTTCCGAAAGCTTGATCTTGGGAATGAATTCTCCGGTCTGCGGATCCGCAATGGCGGCCAGCTTGTATACGCCGCCGAAGGAAGGCCAGTCCTTGCTGGTAATCAGGTGCGTGCCCACGCCCCAGGAGGTGATTTTACAGCCCTGTACCTTCAGGCTGTCGATGAGGTTTTCATCCAGATCGTTGGAAGCGGAAATGACCGCATCGGGAAATCCCGCCGCGTCCAGCATCTTGCGCGCTTTTTTGGACAGATAGGCCAAATCCCCGCTGTCCAGACGGATGCCGTAAAAGGACAGATCGACGCCTTTTTCCCGCATTTCGGTAAAGACGCGGATGGCGTTTGGTACGCCGGATTTTAAGGTGTCGTAGGTATCCACCAGCAGGATGCAGGCGGAGGGATACATTTCGGCGTATGTCTTAAACGCCGTATATTCATCCGGGAAGCTCATGATCCAGCTGTGGGCGTGGGTGCCTTTTACCGGAACGTCAAACAGTCTGCCGGCCAGTACGTTGCTGGTGCCCACGCAGCCGCCGATCATAGCCGCTCTGGCGCCGTAGGTGCCCGCATCCGGCCCCTGGGCGCGGCGCAGGCCGAATTCCATGATGCCGTCCCCGCGGGCCGCATAACAGACCCGGGAGGTTTTGGTGGCGATCAGGCTTTGATGGTTCACGATGTTTAAGATCGCGGTTTCCACCAGCTGCGCCTCCATGATGGGCGCGATCACCTTGATCATGGGCTCTCTGGGAAACATGACGCTGCCCTCCGGAATGGCGTAAATATCTCCGGAAAACCGAAACTGCTTCAGATAGTCCAGAAAGTCTTCCGCAAAAATCCCCAGACTTCTGAGATAGGCGATGTCCTCATCGGAAAAATGCAGGTTGTTGATATATTCGATCACCTGCTCCAGCCCCGCGCAGATCGCGTATCCCGAATCCATGGGGTTGTTGCGGTAAAAGGCGTCGAAGATCACCGTTTCATTGCGGTCCTTATTTTTAAAGTATCCCTGCATCATGGTCAGCTCATAGAGATCTGTCATCATGGTAAGGTTTTGATTTTCCATTTTTCAGGCTCCTTTTGAAAAAGATTTATTTTCCGATCGGGTGATCAGTATAAAGCCTGCCACAAACAGTACGATCAGGGAAAGAACGCCGTACTTTGAACTGTGCAGGAAAAAGGCGCAGGCCGATATGATCAGCGGGCCGAAGAAGTCCGCAAATTTGCCGAAAACGTCGAAGAATCCGAAGTATTCGCTGGATTCCTCCTTCGGGATCAGTTTGCCGAAATAGGAACGGGACAGCGCCTGAATACCGCCCTGACAGATGCCGACGCAGACTGCCAGAATCCAGAATTCCAGTTCGGTGTCCAGCCCGTATCCGAAAAGACAGATGCCGATATACATGAAGATAAAGATTTTGATCATCCGCATGGCCCCGTATTTTTTGGCCAGGGTGCCGCTTAGGATGGAGCAGGGAAAAGCGACGAACTGGGTGAGCAAAAGCGCCAGTACCATGGCGTTGGAATCGATGCCCACCTCTCCGCCGTAAGCGGTGGCCATGGAGATAATGGTATAGACGCCGTCGATGTAACAGAAATATCCCAGAATAAAGAACAGCAGTTTTTTATTCTGCGAAAGCTTTTGAAAGGTGGCGCGCAGACGGCCAAAGGTATGCCGGATGATATGAGACTGCCGGGGGACGGAATATTTTTGATGGACGTTTTTGTATAAGGGGATCGACATCAGCACCCACCAGGCCATTGTGATCAAAAAGGAGATCCGGGTTGCAGTGGCCATGGGAAGTTTGAGCGCATCGCAGTTTAAGATCAGAAGCAGGCCCGCCACAAAGGGGATGCAGCTGCCGATGTAGCCGAACGCATAGCCGTAAGTGGAGATACGGTCCATCCGTTCATCGGTGGTGACGTCGATGAGCATCGCGTCGTAAAAAATATTACAGGCGGCGTATCCGATGCGGGAAAGGATAAAAAAGATCAGAAAAGCGATCCAGTTCGGCGCAAAGGTAAAGAGCAGCCCGCCGACGATGGCCAGCACGAAAAAAACGGTAAAGATTTTTTTCTTGGTATTTTCATAGTCGGCAATGGCGCCCAGCAGAGGGGAAAGAACCGCAAGGATCAGAATCGCGATGCTGGTTGCGCTGCC
Organism: uncultured Eisenbergiella sp.; assembly: GCA_947626995.1. GTDB lineage: Bacteria > Bacillota > Clostridia > Lachnospirales > Lachnospiraceae > Gallintestinimicrobium. The sequence continues at coordinate 21,742 of CANQUI010000038.1, forward strand.
CCAGACGGAGGTGGCGTTGGCCGCGCTCATTCCCGCGCCCTCCGCCAGACTGCGAAAGTAGATGGGAATCGTCGCCGTCACGATCATGGTAAAGGCGGAGTTGGCCACGTCATACAGGATCCAGCTGATCTCAGACCGGCTGAGACGTTTTTCGTGGGGTGTCTCTTTCATGGGATTCTCCATTCCGGAGCGGCTCCTGATCCAAAGGACGGAGGGCTCCTGTGTTTGGGTGAAAGGGTGTCATGGAATTTGTTTTATTTTACAGCATCCCGGCGCTTTGTGCAACCATTTCGAACGGATCATAAAAAACGTTTCCGGGCATTTGCCTGAAAACGTTTTTTCCGAAGAAATTGTGTCAGGGGTGCACGGCCACGGTGGACATGCTTCCTGCGACAGAGGCGAGATAAAGCGCCAGACGGATGGATATGATCACGGCCACCGCAAAGATCGGATCCTCCGTGTCTGAAATTTCAATTTCGCTTTTGAGAATCGTTACGGTAAGCTTTTCAACAAGCTATAACGGGGCCGAATGGACGATTTCCGTTTGACAACCGCGACCTGCTCTCCGTCTTTCTGTGCTTGCTTGTTTTTTATGGCATATCCATCATATCATACCCCGGAACGAATCGCAAGAGATCTTAAAAAGCAGTATGTGTCAAGTATTCGTTGGCACTTTTCCTGTTTTTCTTTATGAGTCCTCTTTCGGATCTAAATAAACGCTGTCT
>CANQUI010000039.1 GCA_947626995.1 uncultured Eisenbergiella sp.
GAGGTACAGTGTTCCCTCTGGCCGCCCCAGATCCGGGCAAAAGCGCTGGAAAACGGAATCCGGCTGCTGTAAAATCACCCATAGTAACACTATTTTTGCTTCTGTCTCTGCCAGACGACCATCAGGATCAGGCTGACAAGGGACATCGCCAGAAAGGCGACGCAGCAAAAAGGCAGAAGAAACACACTGCCGATGGGGAGCAGATCCAACAGGAAATAAACTGTCAGATTGGCCACCGCATGGAACAGGACAGACAGGAGAAGGGAGCCGTAGACCTCATAGACGAGAGCCATGGCCAGCCCCAATGTTCCGGCATAGACAAACTGCACCAGGTTTCCATGATACAGGCCAAAGAGCAGTGCGGACAGCACAAGAGCCACGGGCACGTTGCTCGCCCTTTTGAGCTGTCCGTACACCACCCCCCGAAATACCACTTCTTCTCCCAAAGGAGCCAGGACCCCGAATTCCAGGATCCCAAGCCAGATGGGAGTATGAACCTGGAATTCCGAAATTTCCTGAAAGGCAGGAGAAAACCGATATAATTCCACAATGCTTAAAACGCCGTTCATTCCCAGCGCCAGAGAGGCGGAAAGAATGAGCATCGGCAAAAGGGAGAGCCGGTCCAGCTTTTTGACCGGTTTGATTTGGATCTGCTTATGCCAGACTCCCAGACAGCACACGCATCCTAAAATCATCCCCGCCGCGTTTCCCAGATGAAGCCAAAACGTTTCGTTTTCTGCCATTTCCGGCCAAAAATTCCCCCAGATTACTCTTAAAAATAACACGGCCGCCACCGCTGCCAGACCGACGACGTAATACAGCGCCATCGCCCCTGCGCAATTGCCTGCGGCGCCCAGGATCCGCCGCTCTTTTACGGAGGAAGCCGTACTGCGATAACGGCTGACATAATCCGTATCCTTCGGCAGCGGGCCCCGGTAACGGGCGTCATAAACGTTCTGCGGCTGCGGCGCCCTGTATCCCAGCAGCACCTGACGCAGGCCGCTTACATCCCGCACAACAATCTGAGGGTCCGTCTCCAAAAGTTCTCCCGGCGCGGCAAAGCCGTAGGTCACGCCGATCTGATGGATCCCCACCTGTTTGGCTCCTTCCATATCGTATTTCCGGTCGCCTACCAATACCACGGAATCCCTGTCCGCCGCGCCGAAACGGCGCAGCGCCTCCATGAGCACCTCTTCCTTTTTCTCCCGGGTCCCGTCCAGTTCACTGCCTACCACCACTTCAAAATACGGACGGATCCCAAAGTAGTTGAGAATGTCCTCCACAAATACCGCAGGCTTGCTGGAGGCGATGCCAAGATGCAGTCCCGAACTCTTTAACTCCTGTAAAAGCTCCCGCATCCCCGGATACAGCACATTTTCATACTTTCCGGTGACGGAAAACCGCTCCCGGTATTTTGCCACCGCCGTCTCGGCCTGTTCGGGCGTAAAACCGTAAAATTCCATGAAGCTGTCCCGAAGGGGCGGGCCGATAAAGGGCTCCAGCTTTTTTAAATCCGTCTCATATATGCCAAAGCTTTCCAGGGCGTACTGCACGCTTTTTGTGATCCCCTCTCTGGGATCGCTGATGGTGCCGTCCAGATCAAATAAAATATACGAAAACATCTTTTTCCCTCTTTTCTGTCAAAAATTCCCAAAATTACTTTTTCATCACATCCCTATCATAACAGAAAAGGGACAAGACGACTATGAATTTTCTGTGAAAAAAAATCCGCCGCCGGATCATGGGATTGACAAATTCTGTCCCGCCGCCTATAGTAGAAAAGGACGCGCAGCATGTCCCTTTCATAAGACCTGCTGCAGCACAACAATGCCAGGGGAGCTGATCGCTGAGACTAAGGCGGAAACCGCCTTTAACCCTCACCACCTGACCCGGATAATACCGGCGTAGGGAGGCATGTTTTGTAAAGCGGACAAAGAAGGAAGTAGGGCTTTTTTTCGCTCCGGATTTTTCGTTCCCGTCCGAACCGCTTTGCAAGACAGCGACGTTTCCTCCTGTGCCAACACACAAGGAGGTTTTTTTATGACGGAACACACAAAGAAACTGACCACCCGCAAAATCGTTTTCTGCGCCGCAGCGCTGGCGCTGGCGCTGGTGATCGCCACGGTCATCAAGCTGCCCAGTCTTCCGGCAGGCGGATCCATCACGCTGTTTTCCATGCTGGTGATCTGTCTTACCGGCTACTGGTACGGCCCTGCCGCCGGGCTGATTACGGCCTTTGCCTACGGCATCCTGCAGTTTATCACAGGGCCTTATATCGTACATCCTCTCCAGGTGCTCCTGGACTATCCTCTGGCCTTTGGCGCGCTGGGCCTGTCCGGGTTTTTCTGGAAATCCAAAAACGGACTGATCAAAGGATACCTGGCAGGCGTATTGGGACGGCTGATCGTCCATAATATCTCGGGCTATCTTTTCTACACCGAATACGTCTCCCACAATCCCGCCGCGAATCTTGCCGCCGTCTGGGGCTCCACGCTCTACAACATGAGCTACATTCTGCCGGAAATGATCCTGACGCTGGTGCTTTTAGCCCTGCCGCCGGTACGCAAGGTCATGCTCCGTCTCAAGACGCTGGCAAATCAGCCGTAACAAATCGGAGGGCGTCCCAAAAAGGGGACGCCCTCCTGCTTTTTTCATCTTTAAAGCGGGATTTCCCTGCCCAGGAAAAAGGAATACAGGATCTTTTCCTTTACGGTCTTTTCGCGCAGCCGCTCCAGCGCCTGGGCGTAATATTGAAGCTGCACCCGGTACCGGTCCGCCAGGTCTTTTTCCTGCTTGATCACATCGGTTTTATAATCGACCACCACCAGCTTCCCGTCTTCCTCAAAAAACACATCAATGATGCCCTGGATCAGCACCGTTTCCTCCTCCGGCAGCCCCTCTTCGATCTGACTGGCCGGTATACCCAGCACAAAGGGCTGTTCCCGGAAAAGACGGCCCTTCTTCTGTGCGGCGCACATCCGGCGGGCCAGATCCGATTGCAGGAACCGCCGGATTTTATCCGGGGAAATGACCCGGGCGTATTCCTGCGTAAGCTCCCGGCTTTTGACCTTTTCTTCTATCACGTCCTGTATCTGCGCGATCGTCCATTCCCCGGGATCTTCCTTTCGTTCAAAGGGAAACAGTTCCAGCAGTCTGTGGCAGGCGCTGCCCCGCAGCGCGCCGCTGACCGTCTCCGTCCGCTCCTGTATGAAACGGGGCAGATAGGGGACTGCCTCCTCGTTTGGAAAGAGGGATGCGCTCCCCTCCTGCGCCTCCTGCATGGCGGCTTTTTTTTGTTCCGAAACCGTGGTCTTGACAAACAGCCGGGACAGGTTGGCGTGGGCGTAGGGCGTATGGATCCGTTCCTCCAGCGCCTTCTCCCGGTTTTTGTCCCAAGAATCGGCAGGCCGGGACGCATGGAGACTCTGCCGCAGCCGCCCTGCCAACACGGTGCGCACCTGTTTTCTCTCCTCCAGCTGCTTTGGATCGATCAGACTGACCTGCCTGCCGGATTCCTGCCATACGGGAAGCAGCAGTTCAAAAAACCCGGGGGCGTCCATCAGCTCCTCTGACGCAGGCTGGAAAGAAACCCGGTCCGGTTTCCCGTGCGCCGTCAGGATCAGCTTTTCCTCCGCCCGGGTCATGGCCACGTACAAAACCCGCAGTTCCTCTCCCAGGCCGTCCTGCATCAGCTTTTGCGCCATCACGTTCTTCTTAAGGACGGCCCGCCTGGTACGCTGCGCAGGATCCGCATGATCGATCGCCAGTCCCAGATCCATATCTACAATCAGCGGCTGCCGGATGTCCTGCCGGTTGAACCGTTTGGACAGCCCGGAAACGAAGCAGATGGGAAATTCCAGTCCCTTGCTCTTATGGATGCTCATGATGCGCACAAGATCCGCATTTTCATCCAGATCCCCCGCCTCGCCGTAGTCCACCTCATATTTTTCCAGCTGCTGCAGATAGCGGATAAAATGGAACAGGCCGAAATAACTGGTCTTTTCAAAACTCTCCGCCTTTTCCAGCAGCATCTGTACATTCAGTCTGCGCTGATTCCCGCCCGGCATGGCGCTGACCCAGTACAAATACCCGGTCTCCTCCAAAAAACGCTCGATCAGGCTGTGAATGGGCAGGTAAACGGCATACTCCCGAAACCGATCCAAAAAAGCCAGAAACGCCCTGCACTTTTCTGCCAGCGCCCCCTGTCCGGAGGTTTGCGCCTCCCAAACGAGACAGTCGTACAGCTTTTGTTTCCGCTTTTCCTCTTTGCAGCGCAGCATGGCGATCTCCTCGTCCGTAAACCCGCCGATCACGGAATGGAGGACGCCAAACAGCGGAATGTCCTGCAGGGGATTATTCAAAATGTGTAAAAAATGCAGGATATTCTGCACCTCCTGCGCGGCAAAGTAGCCGGTCCGGGAGATTACGTGCGCCGGGATTCCTTCCTCCTCCAGCGCCTTTTTAAACGTCTCGTCCCATCCCGACGCAGTCCGCAGCAAAATCACGATATCGCGGTAGCGGGCCGGACGCAGGCTGTTTTTCTCCTTATCAAAAACAGGCAGCTTTCCCACCATTTCCCGGATGCGCGCGGCCACCATGCGCGCTTCCTGCTGCCGTCCTGCGCTGCCGCTCTCCTCAGACAGCGCCACCAGAAACTCCGGTTCGTATGGATCGGCGCCGGTTTCTTTTGGTTCTACATATTGCGCCGCCGGGTACAGCGCGGCGTCCCGATCGTATTCCACGCCGCCGATCCCTTCGTGCATCAGACGGAAAAACACGTCGTTCACGCAGTCCGTCACCTGCGTCCGGCTGCGGAAATTCTGTCTCAGATCCACCCGGATACAGGACGATCCCTCCTTTTGATACTGCCGGAGCTTTTCCATAAAAAGCTCCGGACGGGCCAGACGGAACTTATAAATGCTCTGTTTTACGTCTCCCACCATGAAACGGTTAAAACGCCCGTCCGCCTCCCCGGAAATGCTTTGCAAAAGCAATTCCTGTACCAGATTGGAATCCTGATATTCGTCAATGAGAATCTCCTGATAATGTTCCCGATATTCCAGCGCGGTCCCGGAGGGTGTCACCGTGCCGTCCGGGGCGCGGACAAGCAGGATCTGAAGGGCCATGTGCTCCATATCCGAAAAATCCAGAAGGTTTTTCTCTCTCTTTTTTTGGGCGAACCGGTCCAGAAACGCCAGCGTCAGATCCGCCAGCGCACCCAGCGTTTCTTTCGCCTGCCGCATTTCCTGCAGGGCCTGTTGGGGCGAGGAAAAGAAATACGTTTCCCGCATCCCCAAAAGCCGTTTTTTTATCTTGTCCCGCTGGGCCTTTACCTGTTCCCGCTTTTCTGTCGCCACAGCGTCGTCCTTTTTGGCCGAAAGCCGGGAAAAGGAAAGGTCCTGCATCCGGTCGTACAGCCGTTTTGCATCCCATCCTGCATCTTGTCCTTCCTCCGGAAAGAATCCCGTCTCCCGTTTCAGCAGCCGGACCTGGGACAGATCCTCCTGCAGCGCCGCCAGATACATATAGGGGCCCGCCGGTTCCTGACAAAGGCGGAGCATCTCCTGGAGCTTTTGCTCGCAAAAGGACAGCCCCTTTGCCACTTCCGCCTGCATCCACCGGTACCAGGGCGTTTGCTCCATCTGCCTGCAATCCTCCGGCGCGTAATCGTTTCGATGCTGCTTCAGCCATTCCTCCGGCCAGGGATGGCTCATGGAAAACGCATAGAGCGTAAGGATCAGCTCCTCCAGCCGGTTCTCCTGCCCCGTGGCGGTAAAACACTCCACGCACTGTAAAAAATCAGGGTCTTTCTTTGCAAATTTCTCTTCCAGAAGCTCCTTTAACACGTCCCGGCACAGCAGGCGGCGCTCTCCCTCATCGGCGATGCGAAAATCGGGATCCAGCCCGATCTCGTTGAAATGATTGCGGATCAGATACAGACAGAAGCTGTCGATGGTGGTGATCTGCGCGTTATGCAAAAGCAAAAGCTGACGCTGCAAATGTTCGTTCTCCGGTTCGGCCTGGGCCCTCACAAAAAGCGCCTGTTCCAGACGCTCCCGCATCTGCTGCGCCGCCGCGTTGGTAAAGGTGACCACCAGCAGCCGGTCGATGTCCACACCCTGATCCGCTTCGCTGACCAGGCCGATGATCCGCTCCACCAACACCGCCGTTTTTCCCGAACCGGCGGCCGCGGAGACCAGGATATTGCAATTTCGCAGATCAATGACCTTTTGTTGATCGGCCGTGAATTTCATCGCCGTCCTCTTCCTCCTTCCGGATGCGCAAAAGCGCCTCTTTCTCATCCAGCTTTTCCAGCTCCCGCAGCCCAAATCCGTCCAGCTTTGGATCAAATCCGCAGACTTTTTTATAATCGCAGAACTCGCAGGCGCTGTGGTCGCCCCTGACATAAGGGTCGCAGGCGATGCGTCCGTCCAAAATCTCACGGCCGGCCTGCCGGATCTTTTTTTCCGTATACGAAAGCACCGCGCGAAAATCCGATTCCGACATCACGCTGGAGCGGGCAGAAAGACTGCCGTCCTTCTTTCGTTCCAGGGGCGCGGCATCGGAAGAATCCGATAGGCTGCGATCCAGCCCCTCCAGCACGGCCGGGTCCTCGTTCACCATACCGGTGGGACGCAGCTGGCGCAGGATTCTTTTTTGGATCTCCTCCGCCGTTTCCTCCTCTTGGGACTCCACAAAAGGATCCTGCACGCGATAGTAAAGCATGGCGCCCGGCATGGCCCGTTTTCCGGGATGACGCCTGGCGGCCAGTTCCATGCCCGCGTTCAGATAGACCGCCAGCTGCAGCTGCAGCCCGTAATAGAGCGCCGCCAGAGAAAAGTCCCGGCTGCCCGACTTATAATCCACCACCTTCACATAGACATGATCGGAATCCTCCTTCACATCCATGCGGTCGATGCGTCCCTGCAGACACATCCGTCCCGAATCGCCCAGCGTAAAATTCACCGTTTCCAGATCCTTTTCCTCCAAAAAAGACACCTCGAACCGCTCCGGTACGAAGCTGCCTTTTTTGAGCTGATATTGCAGCGTAAACACGGTGCGCTCCAAAACGCGCCGTATCCGCGTGACGGCATAAAGATTGCGGGCAGTGTCAAACAGCACGGCGTTATGATACACCACCGCGCAGGCGTCCACCGCCTCTTTGACCATGCGCTTTCCCTCTTCCGGCGGAAAATCAAACCAGCTGTATCCGTTTTGTTTCAGATTGCGGGAAAACAGTTCCAGCGCCCTGTGATAGAGATTGCCCAGATCCACCGCTTCTACCGTAAACTCCTCCGGTCCGGCAAGACCAAGCCCGTAGCGCAGAAAATGCGCGTAGGCGCAGGCCGCATACTGTTCCAGGCGGCTGACGCTGCCAAGGAGCGTCTCCCCGTAAAGGGCCGATGCCGCTGCGCGTCCAAGCCCGGCTCCCCGGTAGCGGTAAAACGACACCTCCTCCAGTTTCCTGCAAAACGCAGCATACTGTCCGTTCTTTTGGTAAACGCGGTAAAGCGTGAAAAAATCCTTCCGGTCCTCTTCTGCCATCCGTCCCTGCGCATAGCGGCAAAACCCTTCCGCCAGATACTGCCGTCCGTCCTGAAAGGACTGGATCTGATCCAGAAACGGCGCCCGCTCCGGTCTGTCCACCGTAAGCGACGGAAACATCCGCTGCAGCTGCCCGATCAGGAAGCTGGGCCGCATCGCCTTGCCTTCCGCATTGCGCCGCGCATAGGAAAGCACCAGAAGGTGAGAAGGCCGGGTCATGTTCAGATACAGATAGAACCGCTGAATGTACATCTGCTGGCGCGGCGTGGGCGCCAGCTCCATTCCGGAACCGGAAATGAATTCCCGGTCCAGATCCGAAAGGATTCCTCCCTTTCCCGCATTTTTGGGAAGATAGCCGTCGTTTGCTCCCGCAAGAAATAACACCTTTACCGGTTTTAACCGGGTGCGTTCCATATCTCCCACCATCACCCGGTCCACATTCTGGGGGATCGTCCCCACCTGAATCTCTTCAAATCCCGCGTCCAGGATCCGGGCAAACTCCTCCGCCCGCACCGGTTCGTCTCCGATCAGACTCACCACCTGATCCAGAAGGTCCATGACAAGTCGGTAGATCTGCGCGTATTCGCGCTGACGCACCGGATCGTTTTCCTGTAAAAAGCGCTCCTCAAACCGTTTGAGTTTTTGCTCCACCCCGTTGGCCTCGATGAACCGATACAGCTCGCGGGCAAATTCTTCTGTGGTTTTGCAGGGCCGAAACAGCGGCGAAAGCTGCTGCGTCAGACGCTGCCGCAGCGCGTTGAGCTCTTTGAGTTCCTCCTGCGGGTCCGCCATCCCGTCGGTTTGAAAGACAAACATCGTCTCCCATTTTTTCCGTCCCCGGATCCCCAGCGAACGGGCATAATTTTCCAGCCGGTCCACCTCCTGCATGGAAAATCCCGCAAGACCGCTGCGCAGATAATGAAAGACCGATTCAAAGCTGTAATTCTGCACCCGGATCTGCAGCGCGCTCTTAATCAGTTCAATAAAAGGATTCAGGCCGATCCCCCGGGTCTGGTCCATATATACCGGGATTCCGTAGGCTCTGGCCTGACGCTCCATACAACCGGCGTAGGCCTCATAATCCGAGCAGATCACGGCAAAATCCCGATAACAGTATCCCTGTTTTCGCACGAGCCTTTGGATCGCAATACAGATCTGCCGCGCCTCCTCCTGCTGGCTGCCGGCTTCCAGGATCCGGATCTCTTTCGCCTCTTTTTGAGATCGTTCTGCCGGATAGCGAAACAGCTGCCGTTCCAGGTGCGCCAGCGAAGGGGAAGCCAGAAATCTCGGACATACCTCCGGGGTAAAAACCACCGGCTCTTCCACCCTGCATCCTACCTTCCGGGCAAGCCCGGTCAGACTTTGGATCGTCTTTTTACTTAAATAGAACAGCTCCTGCTGGCTGCCCATCCGGAAGGGATCCTCCCTTCCGTCCATGGTGACGGTCACCTCCACCTCTCTTGCCAGCCCCAAAAGCTCACGGATCACCTTGTTTTGCACCGGCGTAAAGCCGGTAAAGCCATCGAAAGCGATCACGCTGTCCTTTAGCAGACAGGAGGCGGGAAGCAGTCCCGCCAGAACCTCCAGCGTTTCCTCTATGGTCAGGAACCTGTCCCGGATAAAATCCAGAAACGCTTCATAGATCAGGGAAAGATCCTTCAGCTTATAATACAGCTGCCCGCGCTTTTGCGAATAGGCCAGAAGCGTCTCCATTTCCCGAAGCCCCACGCCGTACTGCATCAATTCGGAAAGGACGGACTTGACCTGATGCACGTACCCGATCCGGCCCAGGTTGGGGCCGATGACCGGCAGCCGGTCCCGGATGCCGGAGGCGACCCGGCGGATAATCAGGCTTTTTCCGGTATCGTCCAGCACCGGCGTGTCGTCGCCGCCCAGCTCTTCAAAGATCCGGTGAGCCAGACGTCCGAAGCTTAAAACGTCGATGTTCATGATGCCTTTCTTTTCATGCATCGTCACCAGATCCTGCTGGGTCTGCATGGTAAACTGATCCGGCACAATGAGAAAAAAGCGCCCGTCCGGTTCCGACTGGGCGCGTTTGATGATGGAGCGATACAAATATGTACTTTTTCCTGCGCCCGAGGCGCCGATAAGAAAGCGAAGGGACATACAATCTCCTCCCCCGACGCCGCGCCGTGGCCCGTACAGGCCGACAGACGCGGCTTTTTTTGCTTAAAAAACGCCGATCATTCCGGCAGCACGCTGTCCGGGCCTTCCGGCAGGATCAGGCCCAGCAGGATGCCCACTACCGCCGCCAGGGCCAGACCGGAAATGGTCACGGTTTCGGTGATCGGGATGCTGTCGCAGCCGATCCCCAGCACCAGAATAATGGCCGCCGTCAAAAGGTTTCTGCTGTTGCCGAAATTGAGCCGGGAATTGATCAGGATCCGGACGCCCACCGCCGAAATCATGCCGTAGAGCACGATACTGATGGCGCCGGTCACCGGAGCGGGCAGGCTGGTGATAAATCCGCCGAATTTTCCGATAATGCCCAAAAGGATGGCGAATCCGGCCGCGATCCGGATGATGGCCGGATCGTACACCTTGGTGACCGCCAGTACGCCCGTGTTTTCTCCATACGTCGTATTGGCCGGGCCGCCCAAAAGGCCGGCCAGGGCGGTGGCCAGGCCGTCGCCCAGCAGCGTGCGGTGCACGCCGGGATCCTCAAAGAAATTCTGTCCCACGACGGCGCCGTTTGTGGTAATGTCTCCCACATGCTCGATCATGGTCACCAGCGCGATGGGGGCTACCGCCATGATGGCGTCCAGATGAAACGTTGGCGCGCAAAGGAGCTGGGAATAAATGGACTGATCCAAAAGGGAGATCCAGTGCGCTTCTTGCACCGCCGTAAAATCACAGAATCCCAGCGGCAGACAGACCAGATAGCCCACGATAATGGAAAACAGAATGGGCATCAGGTTGAAAATGCCCTTCGCCCAGATGGAAACGACAATGACCGTGGCAAGCACCACCACCGTCACCAAAATAGAGCGCATACTGAACTGCCCGTTATCATAAAACGCGCTGTTGATGGCGGACGCGGACAGACGCAGGCCGATGACAATGATCACCGGGCCCGTTACAATCGGCGGTAAAAGCCGGTTGACCTTTTCATATCCGAAGATCCGGATTAACAGCGCAAAGACCACATACACAAGACCGGCTACGATCAGCGCCCCCTTCAGCGCCGACAGCCGCTCCAGATAATCGGGATCGCCCACCCGGGAGCCTCCCAGCACCGCCGTGATGCCGGCGATAAACGCAAAGCTGGACCCCAGAAATACCGGCACCTTCTTCTTTGTCACCAGATGGAACAGCAAGGTCCCCAGACCGGCGCACAGCAGCGTAATGGAAACATTCAGTCCCGTCAATGTGGGCACCAGCACGGTGGCGCCGAACATGGCCAGCGTATGCTGGATCCCCAGAATGATCTTCTGGCCTAACGTTCTTTCTTTCATTCCTATTTCCTCCTCTTTTTTTCCGGCAGACCGGCCGACGGCATGATAACGGCGGCAAAGGGCCCTGCGTAAAAAAGCGTACGGAAAACACCGTACGCCCTTTCTGTCATTCGATCTGCAGTTCGCATCGCCATCCCCCGCATCATCCGTCCTCCGATAAACCCCTTTCAGACGACGATACTACAAAATCCGCCTTCTGTCAACAATTTCGCCGTCATTTGTTCATCTTGTACGGCGGATCCGCCGGGTAACCGCCCGTGATCTTCTGCATCCCGCGCTGCACCGCGTCCCGGGAATTTTTCCAGTCGGCGTCGCGGTTTTGGTAATCAAATTTTTCGATCAGCCAGTCCACATCCTCCGACATCCGCCGCATATTGCGCTCCATCAGCGCGAAAATCTGAGGGTAAAAGGTCTGCTTTTGCGAATCGGACAGGCTCGCGTCCGCCCGGCTGCACAGTTCCCCGAAGTGATGCAGGCAAAATCCCTTACTGTTTTGAATCTTCTCCACAAAGGCCGGATCGTTTTGATACAGATAGAAAAAGGTATCCAGGTACCTCTCGTATTCCTTTTGAAACCGGTCGCAGATATAGCAGCTGCTCTCCTTTTTTTGCACCCATTCTCCGATGGCGTTTGGCGCCACAGCCTTGCGGAACCGGCCGGAAAAGGAACTTTTCGCCGGTTTAAACCGCTGAAACTGGCTGTCCATCTCTTTGAGCAGCTCCTTATAGCGGGTCTTTAAGATCCACCCGTTTCCCAGCGTATTGCCGTAGTCGAACATTTTTTTCATGTGGGTCCGGCAGAACCCTTCCCGGTCCGTATCCTGCCTTACGTCGCTTTCCATGTAGGAGGCGCAGGAGCCCAGCACGAAATCCATCAGATCCTGCTCCACATTGCGCTCGATATAGCAGAAGGGACACTCGTCGTTTGCATTGACCGCATCGTTTAACGGGATGGTATACAGCTTTTCCTTCATTCCCTTTCCCCCTTAAATGCCCGCTCCAACAGATCCAGATAGGCGCAGATCTCATCGAACAGCTTTTCCGGCGTAAAATCGTAGCGTTCGGAAATTTCCCGGGTGACGCCGCTGATCATGTAGTGAAGCAGCCGGATCAGCCGGTGGGAATCCCCGATCCTTTCATAGGGCGCATAATCCGCCTGCATGGCATAGGCGTTCATCCGCTCCCGATAGTCCAGGCGCCGCTCCTGGGTCGCGGCGGCCGCCTCCGGATATTCCTCCTGCATGCACTGGTTGATAAACTGCTGCATGTAGGGGTAGCGCTTCATCACCTGCATCCGCGCCCGCTGCATCTGGCGTACCAGCGCGAACAGATCCGTCTGGGAAGTGCTCACCTCCCGGGAATGTTCCAGCAGCATAAAGCGGGCGCTGTACTCGAACAAAAAGGTGTACAGCCCGATCTTGCTTTCAAAATAGTGGAACAGCAGCCCTTTGCTGATCCCGGCCTCCCGCACGATGTCGTCCGTGCTGGCATACCGATAGCCGCTCATGGAAAAGATTTTGAGCGCCGCATTGATGATCCGTTCCTGTTTCGCCTGCCCAAGATCAAAAAATTTATCATTCATCCTTCGTAACCCCTCTTACGATTGACTTTTGCAGTCGACACCTGTGTTTATGATAGCATACCGGTTCCCATCCTTCAACACTTTCCCCAAATTTAGATTTTTTTTATACATAGTCTCTTTTCAATTCCGTAAAATAGTATTAAAATATAAAGAAAAAGTTTGGAGGAACATCATGGCTAAAAATTTCGGCAAATTTCTGGCGTTTGCAGTAGCGGCAGGAGCCGCGGCAGCGGGAACCTACTATTATCTGCAGAATAAAAAAGATAAAAATGCGTCTGAGCCCGGCGCTTCGGACGATTCCCTGCAGGACGACGATCTTTCCTTCGACGACAGCGAGTTTGAAGACGGCTCCTTCGACGACGACGATTTTGAAGACGAGAGCACGGCAGCCGCCGCGCCGGTCTTTTCCAAAAATACCAACGAGCAGGGGCACACCTACGTCACCCTGGATCTGAAGGCGGCCCACGACAAGGCCGCGCAGATCTACGGCAATGTGGCAAACAAGGTCAACGAAGCCGCTTCCAAGATCAAATCCACCAACGAATACAAAAATGTCAGCGACAAGATCTCCGAGACCGTCAGCCGGATCAAAAACAGCGACGAGTTTCAGGCGGTGGACAGCCATCTGGAAAACGCGCTGCATAAGATGAAAGAAGCCACGGAAAAAGCCGTGGATTCCGTCAATGAGAAGCTGGAGGAATCCGGCGTATCGGAGGCGGTAGAGCAGACGGCCGAAACGGCTTCCGACACCGCCCAGACCGTTTTGGACGCGGCCCGGGAAACGGCGCAAAAGGCAGCCGACGCCGCCGAAAACGCGGCGGATTCTCTGGCGGAAGACTGAGCTTTCGCTAATTTCAAACAGCAAGAAACAGCGGCGCCGCGTGATGTGCGGCGCCCGTCTTTTAAATTTCCCAGGCCTTACGCAGCAGCAGAAGGCCTTTTTTGATTTCTTCTTCCGTCAGGCCGCCGAATCCCAGCAGCAGGGTGGCAGGACGCTCTTCTTTTTCGTCCGGCGGTTCCACCAGCGCTTCCGTCAGCCCGTAGACCCGTACGCCCAACGCCTGCGCGCGCGCTTTCAGCCATTCCTCCGTCCGCCCTTTTTTGTCCTTTAACAGCAGATGAAGCCCCGCGTTTTCGCCGGAAACGGCAAAATCCTTCCGGAACGGTTCCAACCCTTCCAGCAAAATATCGTGCTTTCCCCGATACACCTTTCGCATCCGGTTCAAATGCCGTTCAAACGCCCCGTCCCGGATGAATTCGTCCAGCACCGCCTGGTCGATCCGGGATACGGTGGAAGAAAAAACGCTGCACCGCTGTTCATACGCCTCCGTCAGCTTCTCCGGAAGCACCATATAACTGACCCGGATCGCGGGCGCAATAGACTTGGAAAACGTACCGATATAAATCACCTTTCCCCATCGGTCGGAAGCCTGCAAAGAAGGGATCGGCTTGCCCCGGTAACGAAATTCGCTGTCATAATCATCCTCGATCACGTAGCGATCCTGTCCCTGCAGCGCCCAGTGCAAAAGCTCCAGCCGCCGTCCGATGGGCATCACCACGCCGGTGGGATATTGATGGGACGGCATGACATACACCGTGTCCGCCTCTCCGGGGATTTGGTCCACGCAGATCCCGTTTTCATCCGACGCGACGCAGGACAGCGTTTTGGCAAAAAGGCCAAAGATCCGATACGCCCTCGGATACGTGGGATTTTCAAAGACCCCATACCGCTCCTCTCCCAGAATGAAACGCAGCAAAAGCAGCAGGTAATCGTTTCCCGCACCGATCACGATCTGACCGGGCCGGCAATTGACCCCGCGGGAAGCGTGCAGATAGCGCGCGATGGTCTCCCGCAGCGCGGGATCCCCCTTTGGCGCGCCCGGCAGAAAAATCTTCCGGTTGTCCTGGCTTAACACGTTCCGGCTGATTCTGCGCCAGATTCCAAAGGGAAACCGGCGCATATCGATGCCGTTTGGAGTAAAATCCACCGCATAGCCCAAAACGGGCTTTTTCTCCTCTTTTTCGATCTGTCCGGCCGCACCGCCGATGTGATAAAGCTCTTCCACCCGCGCCACATAATACCCCTTATAGGGAACCGATTCCAGATACCCTTCCGAAAGGAGCTGCTCATACGCCAGCTCCACCGTCGCGCGGGATACCTGCAGATATTCCGCCAGAGAACGCGTGGAGGGAAGCTTCTCCTGATAGAGAAGCTTCCCCGCCCTGATTTCCTGTCGGATATGCTCATATATCTGCTCATATAAATGCGTGCCGTCATTTCGCAGTTCGATCACCAGATCCTGCATACTCAGTCCTTCTTGGGAAGCTTATAGGAGCTCTTTAACGATACGATCCGGTTAAACACCGGCGCGCCCGGGACAGAGTCCTTATAGTCCACACAAAAAAATCCCTGCCTGACAAACTGAAAACTTTCATAAGGCGCTGCGTCCTTTAATCCGGGCTCCATCCAGGCCTGCCTTTCGGTGAGAGAATTGGGATTAAGATTCAAAGAACTGTCTTCCTCGTTATAGACGCCCTTTTCTTCATCAATGATATTCTCATACAGGCGCACCGGGGCGCAAAATGCCGTTTCGCACGCCACCCAGTGGATGGTTCCCTTCACCTTGCGGCCGTCAAAGCCGCTGCCCGATTTTGTCTGAGGATCGTAGGTCGCATGCACCGTGGTAATCTGTCCGTTTTCGTCCTTTTCAAAGCCCGTGCATTTCACAAAGTAAGCGTTCATAAGACGGACTTCATTGCCCACAAACAGCCGGAAGTATTTCCGGGGCGGCTCCTCCATAAAATCCTCCCGCTCGATATACAGCTCTCTGGCAAAGGGGATCTTTCGGCTTCCCAGAGCCGGATTTTCCAGATTATTCGCCGCCTCCAGATATTCGATCTGGCCTTCCGGATAATTGTCGATCACCAGCCGGATGGGGTCCAGTACCGCCATCATGCGGGGGCGCTTTAACTTCAGATCCTCCCGGATGCAGTATTCCAGCATGGCGTAATCCGCGGAGGAATTGCTCTTGGAAACGCCGCACAGCTCCACGAACATCCGGATGGACTCCGGC
This sequence comes from uncultured Eisenbergiella sp., assembly GCA_947626995.1. Classification (GTDB taxonomy): domain Bacteria; phylum Bacillota; class Clostridia; order Lachnospirales; family Lachnospiraceae; genus Gallintestinimicrobium. The sequence continues at coordinate 15,677 of CANQUI010000039.1, forward strand.
GTAAACCCTCTCCGGCGCAGCGCGGCGATGGAAACCAGACGCGGATCGTCCCAGCCGTCCACAATGCCCTCTTCCACCATTTTCTTGATGTAGCGCTTGCCGGTTACCACATTGGTCAGGTACATCTTGGCAAATTCGATCTGCTTAGGCGGGTGCGGATATTCCAGCTCCCGTACCACCCAGTCGTAAAGGGGCCTGTGATCCTCAAATTCCAGCGTACAGATCGAATGGGTGATCCCTTCGATGGCGTCTTCTATGGGATGGGCGAAATCATACATGGGATAGATACACCACTGATCCCCGGTATTATGATGACTCATATGCGCCACGCGATAGAGAACCGGATCGCGCAGATTCATATTCGGACTGGCCATGTCGATGCGGGCCCGAAGCACCTTTTCGCCGTCCCCATAGAGCCCGTTTTTCATATTTTCAAACAGCGTCAGATTCTCCTCTACGCTCCGGCGGCTGTACGGATCCTCCGTTCCGGGCTGCGTCAGCGTCCCCCGGTATTCCCGGATCTGATCCGCGGAAAGATCGGAAACATAGGCCTTGCCCTTTCGGATCAGCTTCACCGCCGCCTCGTACATCTGCCCGAAATAATCGGAAGCGAAAAACAGCCTGTCCTCCCAGTCCGCGCCCAGCCATTTGATGTCTTCCTTTATGGACTCCACAAATTCGCTCTTTTCCTTCGTGGGATTGGTGTCGTCGAACCGCATATTGAACTTGCCGTTATACTCCTGCGCCAGACCATAGTTGAGCAGGATGCTCTTGGCATGACCGATATGAAGATATCCGTTGGGTTCCGGCGGGAATCTGGTATGAACGGTATCGTAAACTCCCTCCGCCAGATCCTGATCGATGATCTGTTCGATAAAATTACGGGAAACTGCCTCTTTCTTTTCTTCTGCTGTCAGATTTTCCTCATGCATAGTCGCTGGCACGTCCGCGGCCGGACGGCGTCCTCCTTCCAGTCCTTCTTACGCATCTATTTTCTAATATTAACAAAATGACCCGGAAATTACAACATAAAACGCAAAATTCTATTTACGTTTTTCATGAATATGTTATAATAAGACTGACATATAACTTTTCTTTATGAAGGAGGAAATGATTATGAATCGTGCTTTACTAAAGCAGGATGCCAAAAACGCCATGCGTCAGGCGCAGCCGCATCCCGTACTTGTAACCCTTGTTTATTTGGCCATTGCCGCTGCCCTTTCTGCTGTTGCACTCATTGTCGCTTCAGTGACCGGGGTTGCCAGCGTCTCCGTCAACGGGACTTCCTACAATTCCGGCGGAGAGGCAGGCCTGGCGGCATCGCTGATCTGCCTGGTGGTCGGCCTGGCAGCGGGACTGGTCAGTGTTGTGCTGGAATTTGGCTACATCTGCTATTCCCTGAAGGTATTCAAGCAGGAAGAAACCGGCTTTTCCGAGCTGTGGGGACATTTTCCGATGATCCTGAAGGTTTTCGGCCTTACGCTCTGGATTGGTCTGTTCGTCTACTTATGGAGCCTGCTGTGCGTAATTCCCGGCATTATCGCCGGCCTGCGGTATTCTCAGGCATTCTTTATTCTTGCTGAGAATCCCGATATGAGCATCCGCGAGTGCGTGAACAAGAGCAAGACCATGATGTCCGGCAAGCTTTGGGAGTATTTCGTCCTGAATCTTTCCTTTATTTTATGGCATCTGCTGGTCAGCGTAACCTGCGGTATCGCTACCATTTACGTTACGCCTTATGTGCAGACTACCCTGGCAGGCTACTATCTGAGCTTAAAGCCCGCAACCGACCCTGCCCCTGCTCCTGCCCCGGAGGCATAAGACCGAAGCGGCAGGCGAATCTCTGAGACGCTTTTTTCACACAAAAACAGCCATATCCGCAAAAAACGGATATGGCTGTCTTTTTTTGCTTTTTAATGATGGAAGAGCCGGATTCCCGTAAATACCATCGACATGCCGTATTTATCGCAGCATTGGATCACCGCGTCGTCCCGCACGGAACCCCCGGGCTGCGCAATGTACTTCACACCGCTTTTGTGCGCCCGTTCGATGTTGTCCGAAAACGGGAAAAAGGCGTCGGATCCCAGTGTCACATCCTGCAGCCGGTCCAGCCAGGCCCGCTTTTCTTCCCGGGTAAATACCGGAGGCTTAACCTTGAAACGGGTCTGCCAGACGCCCTCCGCCAGAATATCCTCGTATTCGTCTCCCATGTAAACGTCGATGGCATTGTCCCGGTCCGCCCTTCCCAGGCCGTCCACAAACTGCAGCCCCATGACCTGCGGCGACTGCCGAAGCCACCAGTTGTCCGCCTTCTGCCCGGCCAGTCTGGTACAGTGGATTCGGGACTGCTGCCCGGCGCCGATGCCGATGGCCTGTCCGTCCTTCACGTAGCAGACGGAATTGGACTGGGTATATTTCAGCGTGATCAGCGCGATCTTCATATCGATAAGCGCCTGGGGCGGCAGCACCCGGTTTTTCGTCACGAAACGGGAAAGCAGCTCGTCGTCGACGGCAAGTTCGTTTCTTCCCTGTTCAAAGGTGATCCCGTATACCTGCTTCTTTTCGATCTGCGCCGGCCGATAGGAGGGATCGATCTGGATCACGTTATAATTGCCCTTCTTTTTTTCCTTCAGAATCGAAAGCGCCTCCGGCGTATATCCCGGCGCAATCACCCCGTCGGAAACCTCCCGTTTGATTAGCCTGGCCGTGTCCGTATCGCAGACGTCGGAAAGGGCGATAAAATCCCCGAAGGAGGACATGCGGTCCGCCCCCCTTGCCCGGGCGTAGGCGCAGGCCAGAGGGGACAATTCCCCCAGATCCTCCACCCAGTAGATCTTTGCCAGCGTATCCGTCAGAGGCAGCCCCACCGCCGCTCCGGCAGGAGACACATGCTTAAAGGAAGCCGCCGCCGCAAGCCCCGTGGCCGCCGCAAGCTCCGAGACCAGCTGCCAGCCGTTTAGTGCGTCCAGGAAATTGATATAGCCGGGTTTCCCGTTTCGTACGGTTACGGGCAGTTCGCTTTGGTCCTCCATATAGATTCGGGAAGGCTTTTGATTCGGGTTACATCCATACTTCAGTTCGATTTCTTTCATGATCGATTCCTTTCTGGGGTCCTTTGGATGATCGGACTCACCGGTTTTTGTTTACGATTCTGGTCTCCCAGGCGCCGCTTGCAATATCAATATAGCGCACAAACAGGGATACCTTGTTTTCTTCCGACAAACTCTCCCATACTTTTTGGGTAAACGCGTCGATTTCACCTTCTATGGACACCCATTTCGGCTCTCCCTCAAAGCTTGGAAGGGGATTGCCGTCATGGAGATAGGTATGAAGGAAATGCCCCTCTCCGGCGGCGGGCCAGTCATAGGAGAACATGTGGCGTTCGCAGCAGGCAGGATCACCGTTGTGGCTTTTTAAGATCGATAAGGCATACGCATATTCGCCGTCCTCCACCCGCAAAATGCCGGAAATGCGGGGGGTATAGTTGGGGCCGTCGGGCTCAAAGGAACGGCTGCGCAGGCTCTGCTCAAACGTGAGTTTTTTCTGCAGCCCCATAAAAATGGAGTCCGTCTGATCGCCGTTTGTCACAATGGTCCGATTTCCCAGGACGCGTACAGGCGCGTAAATGATCAGGCTGGGATCTTCCAGCTTGGAGGGATCATAGGCCTGGGTACGGATTCCCTGCCCTTCTTCCACAAAGATGCGGTTCCGGGAATTGACGCTGCGCCCCATGATAAAATAAGCCGCCACAGCCTTCTTTCCGTCCCCGGATCTGCCGATGACGATACCGCGTCCCGGATACTCGTTGTTTCTCAGTTCCTCAAAAAGATTTCGTTTTTCCATATCGGTTCTCTCTTTCCGCCTTTTGGCACATGTCGATAAAAAACCGCCTGAATACGCCTCTTGAATAAAAGGGTACCCAGGCGGCCGGCTTTCCTGCAAACGCGCTCCCTGTGGTAAACTCCACCGATCCGCCAGTCACGCGTTTGGTTTCTGATGTCAGTTATGTTTTTGAAGGTTTAGTCCCCGGTACTGTAATTGGGCGCTTCCTTGGTGATCTGGATGTCATGGGGATGGCTTTCCCGCAGTGCGGCGGCGGAGATCTTCATGAATCTCCCGTTCTCCTGCAGCTGCGCCACTGTCGCCGCGCCGCAATAGCCCATGCCCGAACGCAGGCCGCCCATCAGCTGAAACACCGTATCCTCCACCAGGCCTTTATATGCCACGCGGCCTTCCACGCCTTCCGGCACCAGCTTCTTGGCGTCGGTCTGGAAATACCGGTCCCTGCTGCCGTTTTCCATGGCCGCAATGGAACCCATGCCGCGGTACACCTTATATTTGCGCCCCTGATACAGTTCGAAATCGCCGGGGCTCTCGTCGCAGCCGGCAAACATGGAACCCATCATGCAGACGCTGCCGCCCGCCGCGATGGCCTTGGTAATCTCGCCGGAATACTTGATGCCTCCGTCGGCGATGATGGGAACGCCGTACTGTCTGGCCACTTCGTAACAGTCCATAATCGCCGTAATCTGGGGTACGCCGATGCCCGCCACCACGCGGGTGGTACAGATGGAACCGGGGCCGATCCCTACCTTGACCGCGTCCGCTCCGGCTTCAATCAGCGCCCGGGTCGCCTCTCCGGTGGCCACGTTGCCCGCGATCACCTGCAGATCGGGATAGGCTTCCTTAATCATCCGCAGACAGCGCAGCACGTTTTCAGAATGTCCGTGGGCGGAATCCAGCACCACCACATCCACCTTGGCCTCCACCAGCGCCGCCACGCGCTCCAGCACATTGGCCGTAATGCCCACGCCCGCGCCGCACAAAAGCCTGCCCTGGGCGTCCTTGGCCGACAGCGGATATTTGATGGTTTTTTCAATGTCCTTGATGGTGATCAGGCCCTTTAAATTGAAATCGTCGTCCACAATGGGCAGCTTTTCCTTGCGCGCCCTGGCCAGGATCTGCTTGGCCTCTTCCAGCGTGATGCCTTCCTTTGCCGTAATCAGGCCCTCGCTGGTCATGGATTCCTTGATCTTCTTGGAAAAATCCGTTTCGAACTTCAGATCGCGGTTGGTGATGATGCCCACCAGCTTACGGCCCTCCGTAATGGGCACGCCGGAAATACGGAACTTCGCCATCAGTTCGTTGGCGTCCGCCAGCGTATGCTCCGGAGACAGGGAAAAAGGATCCGTAATGACGCCGTTCTCGGATCGCTTGACCTTGTCCACCTCATCCGCCTGCGCCTGTACGGACATATTCTTATGAATGATGCCGATGCCGCCCTGCCGCGCCATGGCGATCGCCATTCTGTGCTCCGTCACGGTATCCATGCCGGCGCTCATCAACGGAATATTGAGCTTGATCTTTTTCGTCAGCCAGGTCGTCACGTCGACCTGATTGGGGATCACCTGCGAATACGCCGGGACCAGCAGCACATCGTCAAATGTAATGCCTTCTCCGATAATCTGACCCATCTTTTTTCCTCCTGTCGTATTGTCAAAAAGTTGATGTATTAAGAATGTATCAGACTTGACAAAGACTGTCAATCCATAAATACCTTTCTGGGCACTACGGACTGGATGGCCCGCACCATCGCCTCGTTGGGCTCCAGAATGACCTTGCGGCCTCCGTCATAGATCATGACGTAACGGTTGTCCGGCTGATGGATCCTCCCGCTGGAATAATCAGTCTGTTTGAGCTGCCGGTTCCGGTAATCGTCCAGATGCCAGGAGTTGACCGGCGCCAGAATCTCCATCCGCTCCACGTCAAACCGATCCGCCTTCTTACGGCGCGTTTTATTCAGGATCCGGTCTACGGAAATCTCCCGGTCCACATAAAGATATTCATACTCCACGCTGGCGTACAGGCCGACAAAATAAGCGGCGGCCCCCAGCAGGAGCGTCCCCAGCATAAAAAAGATCACGACCAGTCCGAGTAAAAAACAGAACACGGCGGCCGCGATCAGCCCGACCTTCAGCGCTTTCATGCCGCCGCTGGGTTTGCGGGGCACCAGACATTCTACGTAGCTTTCCATATTGCTTCCCACCTTTTCCTCTGTCGGACAGCCGCGTCCACACCCTCCGGCGCAGCTTCCATTCTTTATAAAAATATCATAGTACAACCCGGCAGGTTTTTCAAGGCGCAAACCCGGCTGTTCACATTTTTTTAATTTTTATCCTGCGCCCCATCCATTGACTTTCCCGCTTTGGGACCTTATCATAAGAATAGCTTTAAAAAAGGAGAAAAGGGCATGGCCGCAGGAAATTCCGTATGGGACGAAGTAAAAGAACAGCGCCGGAAGCTGAAGGGCAGAC
>CANQUI010000040.1 GCA_947626995.1 uncultured Eisenbergiella sp.
TTTTGCGGCGGTAAAAAAGTATGTGACCGGCACGGCCGGAAAGGCATAAGCCAGCCCTGCACGGCCTTTTTACACAACCATTAAGGGGAGAGACCTCTTTGCGAAGTCTCTCCCCTTCTTCTTTTCCTTGCGGATCAGCTTTTTACGCTCCAAAGCTTCTCCAGCTGCCCCTCGATCCGTTCTGTGATCTCGGTTTCCGGCTGGCACAGCGCCAGAGAAAGCTCCGTGTAAAGGTTTTCCTGCGCAATGCGCAGATAGCGGGAATCCATGGCCGTCAGCTTACGTCCCACGGACATCCGGTCCTTTCGGCGCAGATACAGGGAACGCAGGATGGCCAGCATCCCTTTCGCATCGCAGTGGTTGATCGTCTCCCGGTAATTGGCTTCCCGGGCGCGGTCGTCCGCGATCCAGATCTCGTCCAGCTCCTCCAGGCCCTCCAGCAGCGTCACCGCCTCGTCCTCAGACAGCATCGGACGCATCGCGCTCCTGCTGGCCTCATGTTCCACCGGGGTAAAGATCTTGCTGCCGGTATCGTGCAGCGGCTGCAGCTCATAATACAGCTTATCCTTCGGGACGCCATCCATGCTCAGCGTCGTGATATCCTTAACCTGACAGACCCCTTTACATCCATACGTGACAAAATCACCTTTCCGATACATAATTCCCTCAACTTTCCGCGTATCCACATGGCGTTTCCCGGTTGCGGAACCGCCTCCTACAAAACTATTATACCCGGAAAATCAGAGCTTAGCTAACAAAAACTTCCTCACCGGCAAAATTTCGTAAGTTTTTCCCCATGAGAAGCCCAGGGAATTTTGTGTATTATTCCCATATCGGATTCAGGCGTTTTCTTCCTTTTTTTCCCTGCGTTTCCGGTAATCCTCCAAAGCCGCCTGCACGGCCTCTTCCGCCAGAACCGAACAATGCAGCTTCACGGGCGGAAGACCGTCCAACGCCTCCACCACCGCCTGATTGGTCAGCTGGGCCGCCTCTTCGACGGACTTTCCTTTAATCATTTCCGTCGCCATGGAACTGGTGGCGATGGCCGCGCCGCAGCCGAAGGTATTGAACTTTGCATCCTCAATGATCCCGTCGTCGCTGATCTTCAGATACATCTTCATGATGTCTCCGCAGACCGCGTTTCCCACTTCTCCGACGCCGTTGGCGTCCTCAATCGTTCCCACGTTTCTGGGATGTGCAAAATGATCCCTCACTTTTTCGCTATATGTCATTGCCATAGCCTGGTCCCGTCCTTTCTATAAGATCCTTTGAACCTGTAACCTCAATCGCCTTGCCTGTTCCAGATCGGCGACATGCTGCGAAGCCTTTCCACCACGACCGGCAGCTTTTCTATGATATAATCCGCCTCTTGTTCCGTGTTGGTCTCATCCAGGCTGATGCGCAGCGATCCGTGCGCCACCTCCGCCGGAAGCCCCAGCGCCAGAAGCACGTGGCTGGGCTCCAATGAGCCCGATGTGCAGGCGGAACCGGAAGATGCGCAGATCCCTTCCAGATCCAGATATAACAGCAGCGACTCGCCTTCGATCCCGTCGAAGCAGAAATTCAGGTTCCCGGCCAGCCGTCTTGTCCTGTCGCCGTTGAGCCTGGTCTTTGGAATTTGCAAAACCGCGTCGGCGATTTTCTGCCGCATGGCAAGGATGCGGTCGTTCTTTTCGCTGCGGTTCTCCAAACTTTCCGCCAGCGCCTCCGCCATTCCCACGATCCCCGGCACGTTTTCCGTTCCGGCGCGCTTTCCTCTCTCCTGACCGCCCCCATGGATCAGATTCCCGATGGGGATCCCTTTTTTCACGTACAGAGCTCCCACGCCCTTGGGGCCGTGGAATTTATGGGCCGCCATAGAAAGCATATCGATCTGTTCCGCTTCTACATCAATGGGCAGATGGCCCACCGCCTGCACCGCGTCCGTATGGAACAAAACGCCCTTTTTGCGGCAGATCGCGCCGATCTGAGAGATGGGCTGAATGGTGCCCACTTCGTTGTTCACATACATCACGCTGACCAGCGCCGTATCGTCCCGAATCGCAGCCTCCAGCTCCTCCGGCCGTACAAGGCCGTCCTCGTGCACCGGCAGCAGCGTCACCTCAAATCCCTGCTTTTTGAGGGCGTCCAGCGTGTGCAGCACCGCGTGGTGCTCAAACGCCGTGGAGATGAGATGTTTCTTTCCCTTACGGGTGCCCAGAGCGGCCGCCTGAGTGATCGCCCAGTTATCCGCTTCGCTTCCGCCCGAGGTAAAATAGATTTCTCCCGGCTTTGCGTGGAGCATCTGCGCAACCCGCTCTCTGGCCGTTTCCAGCACAGCTTCCGCATCCCTGCCGGCCTCGTGCAGACTGGAAGGATTTCCGCAATGCTCTGTATAACAGGATATCATCGCCTGTAAAGCGCGGCTCCCGATCATTGTGGTGGCCGCCTGATCCGCATATACTTTCATAGCATCCCTCTTTTCCCATATTAAACCCATTGAGTTACTAGGATTATATATCCGATCCTGTTCTTTGTCAACCGGGAATTCGCCGTGACTAACTCAAAACTTTCAGTGAACCCGTTCGGGGAATCCCACTTTCTTTTGCACCTTGCGCAGAGTCTTTGTCGCGTAATATTCCGCTTTTTGCGCATTTTCCCGGATGATCCCGTCCAGATAATCCTTGTCCCTGGAAATCTGGGCGAACCGTTCCTGTAACGGCTTTAAAACGGACACCACGGCTTCGCCCACCGCCAGCTTGAATTCTCCGTAGCCTTTTCCGTCAAATTCACGGACCACATCCTCCACGCCCTTTTGGGTGCAGGCGCTGTAGATGTCGATCAGGTTTTTAATGCCCGGCTGCTCGTCCCGATAAAGGATCTGCGCCTCGGAGTCTGTCACCGCGCGTTTGAACTTGCGGATAATGGTATCCGGATCGTCCATCAGATAAATGCTGGCGTTGGGATTTTCGTCGGACTTGCTCATCTTTTTGGCGGGATCCTGCAGGCTCTTGATGCTGGCCCCGGTCTTTCCGATATAAGCCTCCGGGATGGTAAACACATCCCCGTAAATCGCGTTGAAACGCTGGGCCACGTTTCTGGTCAGCTCCAGGTGCTGCTGCTGATCCTTGCCCACCGGCACCACATCCGCCTGATACAGCAGGATATCCGCCGCCATAAGCACCGGATAGGTAAACAGTCCCGCGTTAATATTGTCCGCATGTTTGGCCGCTTTATCCTTAAACTGCGTCATCCGGTTGAGCTCTCCCATATAGGTAAAGCAGTTCAAAATCCAGGCCAGCTCCGCATGGCCGGATACGTGAGACTGATAATAAATGCAGTTCTTTTTCGGATCCAGGCCGGCCGCAATGTATAACGTCAAAAGCTTTCTCGCACGGCTCCTTAATTCCGCGGGATCCTGCCGCACCGTGATGGAATGAAGATCCACCACAGAGTAAAAAGTCATATATTCCTCCGACAGGCTCACCCAGTTTTGCAGCGCTCCCAGATAGTTGCCCAGCGTGAGATTGCCCGTCGCCTGCATGCCGCTGAAAAGAACCTTCTGTTCTCCAATCATAATATGAATACCTCCTCTGTCGTCTGAACCATAGTATACTCTCCGTCGCCGGATTCGTCAAGGCAGGCAGGGACGGCATACGGGGCCGGACAGCTTTCCTGTCCGGCCCCGCGTCTTACTCCTGGCACTGGCAGCCTTCCGAATAGGCGGCTCCCACAGCGGAATATGGAATTTTGGGCTCCATATCGGGAACGGTATCCGCAAAGGGAAACCCGAATCCCTCCCGGCGCTCCCTGCCGTTTTCCGTTCTCCTGCCGCCCGTATTTGCCGCAGGCATCGCGTTTTTCGCCCCACAGGATGGCGTCCCGGGGCTGCCTGCAGTGTTCAGGCTCTGACAAAGGCCCAGCAGACAAAGGAAACAAAGACAATTCATATTTTTCATCTCCTCATTTTATACTGCTATAATATGTGCCTTTTTCGATCCGGTGACCCGTAACCTTCTATCCGCCCAGTACCTCCTTTTTCACATAGGCAAACGTGGCCTTTTCCCCTTCCTGTGCAAGCATGGAAAGGAGTTTTTCCAAAAGCGCTCTGGTCTGCGGATGGAGCATCTGCTTTTCTTTCGCCCGGATATAATATGCCAGCGGATCGCCGTCGGTATAATCCTTGCCCCGGTACACCCGGGAGGCGGCGATGCGGTCCATGAGCATCTCTACCACATATTTTTCCGGCATCGGCACGGGCGCCATTCCCCCTTCATAAATGCGGGCGCTGTAGTCGATCCAATATTCCCAATGATGCCGGTTGCGCCCCTTATGATGCAGCCATGCGGTAGAATACCCCAGCGCCTCCCGTTCCGCCGCGTTGGGGCTGCGGTTGCCCTGATAATATTTTGCGCCCACCCGAAATTCCGTAAACGAATATTTGGAAAGATCGTGGCAGATTCCCTGCCAGTACAGACCCACGGCAAAGCACCCTTTCATCACAAGCCATTTGTGCCGGGTGATGGTCAAAAAATGCTGTACCGCCTTCACTTTGCCTTCCCTTTCTTTCCCGCTTTCACACGGCTTTTTAAGATCAGGATACTCCTCTCCCTGACCCGCACCGTCCGATCCGCTTCGTGGTTAAAAACGGGCGGCTGCGTCTCCTCCTCCTGCGAACGGGCGTATCCGGACGCAGAATCCAAAACCGCCTCCCAGCAAAGAGACCTGGGCAGCGCCGGCAGCGCCATATCCTTCTCTTCCCAGTGCATATTATAGGCGATATAAAAGAAGTCGTCCTCGGTTTTCCGGTCGATCCGGGCATATCTGCCGCAATAGAGCACACCCACCTCCCGGCAGATCCGCTCATAGGATACCTTCCACGCCTCCTGGCCGTGATAGGAAAGATCCGGACAGCCGCAGGCGATAAAATCCATCATCGTCAGCTCCTCCGGCATGTGCAGGATCGGATGCGCCTTTCTGAGCGCGACGGCCGCCCGCACAAAATTCAGAAATCTGCGGCTGGACGCGCTTAACTTCCAGTTCAGCCAGTTGGTCTCATTGTCCTGGCACCAGGCGTTGTTGTTCCCGCCTCTGGAAAAACAGAATTCGTCGCCGGCTACGATCATCGGCGTCCCCTGGGCAAAAAGCAGCAAAAGCATGGCGTTTCGCATCTGCTTCTCGCGAAGCTTCAGGATGCTGCGCTTGGTTGTCTGCCCCTCGGCGCCGCAGTTCCAGCTGGCGTTGTATCCGATCCCGTCCCGGTTCTGCTCGCCGTTTTCCTCGTTGTGCTTGCGTTCATAAGAAACCAGATCCGCCAGCGAAAAGCCCTCGTAATTGGTGATAAAGTTAATCACGCCGGTCTGTTTGGGATTCTTTTTCAGCTGATAGAGCACGCCCCGGATCATATCCTCGTCGCTTTTTAAAAACCGGCGCATGTCGTACATAAAATCGTCCGAAAAACGGGCCAGATTCTTATATTCCGGGGTCTTCTGAGAAGAATAAATCTCCTCGCAGGAAAACTCCGCGCAAAAGATCTTCGTATGCGAAAGCAAAGGATCCGTGGCCACCAGCGTTACCGGGATCCGCTCCCCCATCAAATGAACGCCGTCGATATGATACTCCTGTACCCAGAATTTTACCACTTCCAGGATCAGCCCCTGCCGGATCTGCCGGGGAAAGAAAAACTGCAAAATGACCTCGATCCCGTTTTCATGCAGCTTCTTTACCATCCGCTTGAATTCGGATACCGGGTCCTCTCCCGCCGCATAGGACGCCTTGGGCGCGAAATAAAAGCCCTCCTTAAATCCCCAGTAATTGATGCGCGTCCGGGCCTTTTCCCCGGTTCTTTCTCCCTCCGGCGGCATTTTTTCACGATACCGAAAAACCGCCTCCTGCATGGTCAAAACAGCGTCCTTTTTTTCCTGTTCCACCTCCAGGAATTCATAGACGGGCATCAGTTCCAGCGCCGTGACGCCCAGAGATTTCAGATACGGGATCTTCTCTGCGACCCCGGCAAAGGTGCCCTTGTGACGTACGCCGGAGGAGGCGTGCTGGGTGAAGCCCCGCACATGGAGCTGATAAATCAGGCTGTCGCACAACGGCGTCATCAAAGGCGCGTCGTCGCCCCAGCGGAAGGGTTTGTCTCCCACGCCGCCAAAAAGCGCCGGATCGGGCCGCTGCCCCCATTCTTCATTCCCGAAAACACGGCGGGCGTAAGGATCCAGCGTTTCCTTCCTGCCCTCGAAAAGACGATAGGTATAGTCACTGCTGCGGATACCGGATATTTTCATACTGAAAACATCGCCGATTCTGTGCTGCGCTTCAAACGGCAGCCGGATCGGGTCCCCTCCGTCTTTGGGATACAAAACAAGCCCCCATTCCTTCTTTTGCCGCCCAACGGCCGCCAGATTGATCTCTCTTTCTCCCGTTACGGTCATGCCGAGCGGATAAGGGATCCCCTTCGAAACGGTCATGCTCTTTTTCCTCATGGTGTCTACCTGTCCTTCCTGTTGTCCTGTGTCCGGGGCCGATTCCAAAATATCATGATTCTGGTTTCAGTATACCATAAGAAAACCTTGCACGCCAGATAAACTTCGGGTATACTACAGATATCTTTGATCCCGGCGCAGCCGGATCCGGCATCCCGCCGGAAGAAAGGACAGACTATGGGCAGCGAATATGAAGAAAGCGATGAGGAGATGACCGTGGAGCTGGAGCTGGAGGACGGCACCAGCGTTACCTGCGCGATCATCACGATTCTGGAGGTGGGAGGAAAGGATTATATCGTCCTGATGCCTCTGGACGACGACGGGGAAAACGAAGACGGAGAAGTCTGGTTTTACCGGTACCATGAAAATCCTCATAATCCGGACGAGGAGCCTTCTTTGGATTACATCGCCGACGATGCGGAATACGAGGCGGTGGAAGAAGCCTTCGACGAATACCTGGATACCTGCGAATTTGATGAACTGGTAGACCTTCCCGACGAGGACGAAGACAGCCTGTGATCCGCCGGGAGCCGCACTGCCTTACTGCCGGTACGGCTCCCGATACCCCAGATCGGCCAAAAAGCGGGACAAGACGCCCGGTTCCTCCCGCGTCCCGCCCACCCAGCTCAGATACAGTTCTTCCTTCGCCCGGGTGATTCCCACATAAAACATCCGCCGCTCTTCTTCCAGTTCTTCTTTCTTTTCGCTCTTTTTATGGGGGATGATCCCCTCGTTGCAGTCCGGCAGAAAAACCGCGTCATATTCCAGCCCCTTGGAACCGTGCAGGGTCAAAAGGCTCACGCGCTCCCCGGGCTTTTTTTGTGCCCCGTCGCTTTGCCCGCTCTTTCGCAGCGCCTCTTCGTACTCTCTGATATGCTCTTTTAGAACCGGAAGCGCCAAAAACCCCCGCGCGCTTTCCTGAAAAAAATCCGCCATTGCCACAGCCTCCCGATATGCGTCGCCGGAAAACTCCTGTTTTATCCATTGATCGTATCCCATGCCTTTTCGCACGTAATGCACGCCCGCATACGGGTCCATAACCGCCACCCGGTCAATATCCCTGCAAAATCGCTCCAGAATCGGCCCCATATAAGGCTTGTCCCGGTAAAATTCCCTAAGATGCGAAAAGCGGATCTGTTCCTGATTTGCCGCCCGGCGGGACAGATAGCGACAGGGCCGGTTCATAATCCGGAAAAACAGCTCCCGGCTGCGCCGTTGTTTGGCAAATTCCAGATAGGCCAGAAGATCCTGACAAACCGGATGCGCATAAGGGCTTTTCAGCTTTTCCTTCATCGCAAACGGAATCTTTCTTTTGCTCAGCTCCTCCGCCAGAAGGGCCGCGTCCCCGTTTGTCCTGAATATCGCGGCGACGGATCCCGGCGGTTGTTCCTGCATCACCAGAAAATGAATCCGGTCTGCGATCTCTTTGGCCTGCTGCCTGCGGTCTGAAAACGCTGCAAGGCGGACCGAGCCGTCCTTAGAAAAACGGCGCCAGATCGTCCGATCCTCTCCTGCGTCCTTTTGTTTTGCCTCTCTGCCGGCCCGGATCCGCTTTGGCATCCGCAGCGTATTGGCGCTGATGAGCCGCTCTGCCGTCCCCACGATTCCGGGACGGCTCCGGTAATTGACGCTCAGATCGATCCGAACCGCCTGGGGATAATCCGACAAAAACCGCCTCATCACAGAGGGATCCGAACCGCGGAACCCATAGATGGCCTGATCATCGTCCCCTACTACAAACAAATTTTTCCGGTCCCCGGCCAGAAGCTTTACGGTTTCATACTGCGCCGCATTGATATCCTGAAATTCGTCCACCAGAAGATAGGCAAACCGTTTTCTCCACTCCGCCAATATGTGCGGCCGGGTCAAAAACAGGTGACGGACCGCCTGGGCAAAATCGTCCAGATCCAGCTTTCCCCTCTCTGAAAGCAGCCGCTGAAACCGCAGAAAAACCGTTTGAAACACAGCGGGCTCCAGATAGGCGCTGCGAAACGTCTCCGGTGCGCTGCCCTGGTTTTTCAGACAGGAAAATTCCGCCAAAAGCCCCTCCTGCCAGTCTCTGTTTTCCATTCCCTCTTCCGGGCAAAAAACCGCCGGATCCTGCAGTACGGTGCAAAGAAATTCTCTTTTTTCCCGGTCGTTTAACACACAGTCGCATCGGTAACGTCCGGATTGTTTTAAAATGTGAAAAAATACGGCGTGAAATGTGCCGAAGCTGACAGGAGGATGCGTTCCTTCCATCCTGGAAAAAAAACGGTCCCGCATCTGCCGGGCGGCCGCTTTGGTAAATGTGATGACAAGAATGTGAGACGGATCCACGTTGCGGACCTCGATCAGATACCGCACGCGTTCCACAATGGTAAAGGTCTTTCCGGAACCGGGGCCGGCCAGGATAAGCGCCGGTCCCGTATTCCAGGCAATTGCTTTTTGTTGTTGTTCGTTTCCCTGCAAATCCGATTTCTTTCTTTTACTGACAAAGGAGCGCAATCCCTTTTCGGATCCGGGCCAAAGATTCCTCTTTTCCCAGTATTTCCATGATCTCCGTGGCGCCCGCGGGCGTCATCTGTTTGCCGGAAACCGCCACGCGCACCGGCCAGAGCACGGAACCGCTCTTACAGCCCTTTTGTTCGATATAGGATAATAGAGTCGCATACAGCGCGTCGTTTGTGTAGTCCGACTGCGCCTCCAGCACCGGCAAAAGCTCCTGCAGCACGCAAAGGGCGCTTTCCTTTGTGGTCTTCATTTTCTTATGGACGTACAGATTGGGATCATACTCCGGCAGTTCTTCAAAGAAATCCACCATACCGGCAATATCCGTAAATGTCTCGATCCTAGTCTTTACCATCCCTGCGATTTTTTCAAGATCCTGCCCCCTGGTCAGCGTCTGCTTCAGATAGGGCAGCGCCATCTCGTAAAAGCGGGAAAAGTCCATGGCCTTCATGTACTCTCCGTTCATCCACTTTAACTTGGTGAAGTCAAATACCGCGGGGGACTTGGATATGCGCCGGTAATCGAAAGCTTCCACAAGCTCCGGCAAGGAAAAGATCTCCCGGTCCTCCTGCGGGCTCCAGCCCAGCAGCGCTACAAAGTTGACCACCGCCTCCGTCAGAAAGCCCTGTTCGATCAGATCCTCAAACGAAGAATGGCCGCTGCGCTTTGACAGCTTCTGATGTTCCTCATCCGTGATCAGCGGACAGTGGACGTATACCGGCACTTCCCATCCGAACGCCTCATAGAGCCTGTTATACTTCGGCGAGGAGGAAAGGTACTCGTTTCCACGGACCACATGCGTGATCCCCATCAGATGATCGTCCACCACATTGGCAAAATTATAGGTCGGGTAACCGTCGGACTTAATCAGGATCATATCGTCCAGCTCCGCGTTGTCCACCGTAATATCGCCGTAGATCTCATCGTGGAACGTCGTGGTTCCCTGCGTGGGATTGTTCTGCCGGATCACATACGGGACTCCGGCCGCCAGCTTTGCTTCCACCTCTTCTTTTGTCAGGTGCAGACAGTGCTTATCGTAGATGTTGATCTCCTTTCCCGCCACCACGCGGTTTAAGGAGGCCAGCCTTTCCTTATCGCAGAAACAGTAATAGGCCTCTCCTTTTTCGATCAGCTTTTTGGCGTACTCCAGATAAATCCCCTTCTGCTGCCTCTCGCTCTGCACATAAGGGCCCACGCCGCCGTCTATGTCCGGTCCTTCGTCGTGGATCAGCCCGGTCTTGCGCAGGGTCCGGTAGACGATCTCCACCGCGCCCTCTACGTAACGTTCCTGATCGGTATCCTCGATGCGGAGAATAAAGTCGCCCCCCTCATGCTTGGCGATCAAATACGCGTAAAGCGCGGTGCGCAGATTCCCCACGTGCATACGCCCCGTCGGACTGGGCGCGAAACGGGTCCTGATTTTTGTCACTTGGTATCCCTCCTGTCATGCCTTTTGAACGAATGTATCCCTATTTTGTCACAAAGCGACGGTAAAGTCAACAATCCTGCGGCAGGATCAGTTCTCTGATCCTGGTAAAATCGCCGTCCGGCACGCAGTACGTCGCGTTGCCCGGTCCGCGAAAGGCCGGGGACGTGGCCGTGTGAAGGTACAGACAGTCCATGCCCAGCGCCCGCGCGCCGTCTATGTCCGCCTCCGGATCGTTGCCCACCATGATGCAGTCACGCGGATCCAGACGATATGTATCCAGAAGCTTCCGGAAAAAATCGGGAGAGGGCTTTTTGCAGCCCTGCTCTGCGGAGATAAAGATTCCGTCAAAGTATCCGGTAAGCTTCACCATTTCAATTTCCGGGCGGGTAAAATCGCTCTGGGCGTTGGACAGCAGATAAACGCCCTTCTTGCGCTGGCGCAGTTCTCCCAGAAGCTCCGTCACGCCGTCGTAGAGGCGCAGATACGAACGGGAAAGGGCGCGGAACGTAATCGCCGTCATCCGCGCCATGGTCCTGTCGCAGCGCACCTTCTTTTGCCGGTACAAAAGCGCAAATACCTCCGTCAGGTCAGGCTCCGCATACAGGGAGCCGATCCGCTCCGCCTCCTGCCTTTCCAGGCGGCGAAACTCCTCTTTCAGCTCATTTGGCGCATATCCCGCGCCGCAGGCCGAATAAATCTCGCTCATCTTTTCCCATAAAAAGGGAGCGTTCTCATCCGTGCGGATATCCACCAGCGTCCCGTAAAAATCGAAAATATAATTCTGATACATTCCTCTGCCCCTCCCAAATACAGCAGCCGCGGCTGTCCTGAACCGTCTGTATGCAGAGTACCACAGAGAAAAGAAGGATGCAAGTTTTATTTCTTCGCCTCCGGAAGCCTTGTGCGAAAGATCTGATGCGCCAGCAGCCGGGGATTGAAAGGCAGCAGCGGATAAAGATAACTCTGATTGCTGATCGTCCGGTTCGTGACGATGCTCAGAATGAGGATGAGAACGCCCGCCGCATATCCCCAGACGCCGAAAAGCGCCGTCAGAATCAGATTCAGGATCCGCATGAATTTCAGCGCATATCCCAGTTCATAGCTGTTCTGCGTGTAGTTTGCCACGGCCACAAAGGCCATGTATAACATAACTTCGCTGTTAAACCATCCACTTTTTACCGAAAATTCGCCAAGTACCAGCGCCGCCATTACGGACAGCGGCGTGCTGAGCATGTTCGGCGTATTGACCGCCGCCAGCTTTAGTCCGTCAATCGCCAGCTCCAGAATCAGAAGCTGCCAGATCAGCGGAATATTGACCGTATCCTGCACCATGATGAATTCGAATCCTTTGGGAATCCACCGGGGATATTCCATCAGCAGCAAAAACGTGGGCGTTAAAAAATACGTGATCAGGGCAATCAGCATCCGGGAAAGCCGCAGATAGGTGCCCGTGATAGGCGGAAAATAAAAGTCGTCCGCCTCCTCCGCCACATCGAAAAAGGAAGTCGGCGTGATCATGGCGGAGGGCGAATTGTCCACCAGGATGATGATATTTCCCTCCAGGATCTGCGCGGCCGCGGTATCCGGCCGTTCGGTATATTTAAACTTCGGGAACGGATTGTACCATTTTCGCTGATAGAGACATTCCGCCAGACTTTCCTGATTCAGCGTCAGCGCGTCCACCTGCACGGTACGGATCCGTTCCTTGATCCGGGAGAGAAAGGCGAGATCCGCCCGGTCCTGCATATAACAAAGCACGATGTCCGTCTGGGAGCTTTTTCCCGCCTTCATCATCTCCATGCGCAGCTGGGGACTGCGGATCCGCCTCCTGATCAGCGCGGTATTGAATACGATGGTCTCCACGAAGCCGTCCTTGGAACCGCGCATCACCTTGTCCTTTTCCGGTTCGGAAACGCTGCGCGCCGGATAAGTCCTGGCGTCGATGAGGATACAGTTCTCATATCCCTCGATAAAGAGCGCCACCACCCCGGACATGACCGAATAGGTGATCTGATCCCAGCTGTCTGCCAGATCCACCTCTCCGTAGGGAACCAGCTGTTCGCTCATCTCATGGGCGTTTGGGGGCATCTTCTCCTTTGTGATTCCCATAAAATGCTGCAGCAGCTTCTGCATCACCTCATCCTTGCAAAATCCGTCGATCATGTACAGACATGCCTGTTTTCCCCCGATCTCTACCACGCGGGAAAGCACGTCGAAATTCTGCGTCGCTCCCAGCTGCTGTTCTATATAGTTCCTGTTTTCCGTCAGACTGCCGCTCATTTTATCCATATCAAAACTCCCTTCCCGGACTTTTTTTCTATTCTGTCCAGAAAGGGAGCGATTATGCGCGTATCTTCTTCTGTTTTCAAAAAGACGTCGTCCGCTATCGGGGTTCTTCTCCGGCAGGTCGGGTCTTTTCATATTCTGTGAGTTTCTCCGAAACCACATCCGCAAGCCGTCCCCACAAAGAAAGCAGGCCGTAGGTCGCCTCTTCCCCCATCGCTGCGGCAATGCCGTCGGCAAAGGTCAAAAGCCGCTGGCATCCGATCTTTCTGAGCCGTTCCCCTTCCATCGTCAGGCAGACATATCCGCTGCGGCGGTCCAGACAGTGACTTTTTTTCTCCGCCAGCCCCTTTTTTTCCAAAGAACGCAGCGTCCGCGACAGGGAAGCCGGAAGCACCTGCAGGCTGCGGACGATCTCGGAAATCGGAGCGCCGTAAAAATCCCCGATCCAGCGGCTGCTGTCATAAATCGCCGATAATACCATATACTCTCCCTGTGTGATTCCTTCCAACAGAACGCCCAGATCGATCTTTCGAAATCGGTCGGCCGTCCTTAAAAACTGTTCCATCAGTTCCGACGAATCCATTGCGCTCCCTCCCCCTGCTCTGCCTTATCTTATCACCCAAAGCCCGGGAACGCAAGCGGATGTTTCCCGAAACTTTTCGCTGCGCACGGGCCCGCCGCAGCTTCCGGACGATTGACAAAACCGGCCCCCTATGTTAGTATCTGTCCACAGATTGAAAGAAAGGAGCCAAGGACATGGCAGAAAAAATCCCGGCGTCCCCCAAACTGCGCCGGTTTCTGATGGATCTGATCAGCGATCTTGTGGGCGGCGTGTTCTATTCCGTCGCCGTGTATTCCTTCGCCAGCAGAGCGGAGTTTGCGCCGGGCGGCATCTCCGGCCTTGCGCTGTTGATCAACCACCTGTGGGGCTTTCCCATCGGCACCGTTTCCCTGCTTTTGAATCTGCCTTTGATCCTGATCAGCTACCGGATCGTAGGGCGGCGCTTTCTGTTCAAATCCCTCCGTACGATCCTGTTTTGCACGCTGTTTCTGGATCTGGTCTTTGTGCATTTCCCCTGCTATGAGGGTTCTTCGCTGTTGGCGGCGCTGTTTTACGGCGTGTTTTTAGGGACGGGGCTTGCCATTATCTACATGCGCGGCTCCTCCACCGGCGGCACGGATTTTCTCACCATGTCCGTCAAACTCCTGGCACCGCATCTTTCCATCGGATTCGTGACCCTGTCCATCGATCTGGTGATCATTCTTCTGGGCTGGCCGGTATTTGGCAACATCGACGCGGTCCTCTACGGTCTGATCGCCACCTTCACCGCCTCCGTGGTCATGGACAAGATCATGTACGGTACGGAATCCGGCAAACTGGCCATCATCATCACCACCCGGGCGGAGGCGGTGGCCGCGCAGATCGACCGCGTCTGCGCCAGAGGCTCCACGATGCTGGAGGCCAGAGGCGCCTATACCGAAACGGACCGTCAGGTGCTGTTGTGCGCCTGTTCCAAATCCCAGGCCTATAAGGTGCGCCACGCCGCCCTTGCGGTGGACGCCGATGCCTTTGTGATGATTACAGAAACCAACGAGGTGTTCGGAGAAGGCTTTATTGATCCCACCAATAATGTGAAGATCGGCTAAACGCCGGAACGAAAGTAAGATTGAAAAATGAGATTGATATCTCATTTTTCAATCGGCAATTTGTGCCGGAGCGTCACAAATTGCCCTGATAGCAGATGAGAAATCGCATCCGCGAATTTCTCATCGCTCGTCGCGTAAACGCTCCGGAACGGAGGTAAGAATGAAATACCCACCCTTTTTACAGGAAGCGCAGACCATCGGCTTCGTGGCCCCCTCCTTTGGCTGCGGCATATCGCCCTATCGGGAGGCGTTTGAAAACGCGCAAAACAACTTCCGCCGACTGGGCTATCGACTGGATCTTGGCCCCAACTGCTATGCCGGGGAAGGGATCGGCATCAGCAACACGCCCCAAAAATGCGCCGTAGAGCTGATGGATTATTATCTGAAGCCGGACGTTTCCTGCCTTCTCTCCTGCGGCGGCGGAGAATTGATGTGCGAGATCCTGGAATATCTGGATTTTGACCTTCTCAAAAATGCGCCGCCCAAATGGTACATGGGATATTCCGACAACACCAATTTTACCTTCCTTCTGACCACCCTTTGCGATACCGCGTCGGTCTATGGCCCCTGCGCGTCCGCCTTCGGGATGCAGCCCTGGCACCCTTCCCTGCAGGACGCTCTGCAGCTGCTCACGGGAAAATGTCTCAGCGTATCGGGCTACCCGCTTTGGGAGAAAGAATCCAAAAAGGACGAGACCCATCCGCTTTTGCCCTATCATGTGACCGTTCCCCGGATCCTGAAAAAAGTCCCCGATCGGGAGCTGTCCTTTTCCGGCCGGCTGCTGGGCGGCTGTATGGACTGTCTGGTCAATCTTCTGGGCACCCGGTTCGACCGGGTTTCGGATTTTATTGAAACCTACCAAAAGGACGGAATCCTGTGGTTTTTGGAGGCCTGCGATCTGAACGTATTCGGTATCCGACGCGCCATGTGGCAGATGGAACAGGCCGGATGGTTTCGGGGCGCCAGCGGCTTTCTGATCGGACGCCCTTTGTGCTTCGGGCAGGAAATGATGGGGTTAGACGCCTATCAGGCGGTGCTGGCCGTCGCCAGCCGGCACAACGTCCCGGTCATTCTGGATGTGGATCTGGGGCATCTGCCTCCCATGATGCCCCTCATCACCGGCAGCATCGGCCATGTGTCCAGCCGGGGCAACGAAATTCGCATCGATATGGAACTGGTATAACGAACGCAAAAATCCCTGCAGGCTGTATGCCTACAGGGATTCTTTCTGCCGGCGATGGGACTTGAACCCATACTATGTCACCATAAACAGATTTTGAGTCTGCCGCGTCTGCCATTCCGCCACGCCGGCCTTTTGCCTCGCTTTTCAGCGGGCAAAATAAATCTTATCATACCCCGCTCTCATTTGCAAGGCTTTTTTGACACCGGAAACGCAGTCAGGAATTTTCGCCAAGCACGCTCTGCCCGAAAGGCCCCGCCGGCGTTTGGGCAGAAAGCACCGGGTTTGCAGCGGGAGCCGGACTTTGCGGCGCGCCGGATCCGGCTCATTGGCCATTTCTGCCGGCTCGTCTCCTTTTTATGGTATTTCCATTATAACTCTTTTTTTATTCGTCGACACGGATTTTTACGGCTATGGGACGGTATTTTACGCCAAAAGCAAACCGGCAGGCGCATTACAGCTTCAGGTTCCGATAAAAGTCGAACCCGTCAAAGGTGGCAAAATAATCCTTCGGTTTCTCCGCCCTGCGGATCAGCTGCACGCTGCCGTCCTCCTTTAATAAAAGCTCTGCGCTGCGCAGCTTCCCGTTATAATTATAGCCCATGGAATATCCGTGCGCCCCCGCGTCGTGAATAAACAGATAATCGCCTCTGTCAATCTGCGGAAGCCTGCGGTCAATGGCAAATTTGTCATTGTTTTCGCACAGCGATCCCGTTATGTCATACACGTGGTCGCAGGGGGCGTTTTCCTTGCCCAGCACCGTGATATGATGATAGGCGCCGTACATGGCGGGGCGCATCAGGTTCACCGCGCAGGCGTCCACACCGATATATTCCTTATACGTATGCTTTTCATGAATCGCCTTTGTGATCAGCGCGCCGTAAGGGCCCATCATAAAGCGTCCCATTTCCGTATAGATCGCCACGTCCCCCATACCCGCGGGCGTCAGCACCTCTTCGTAGACTCTGCGGACGCCCTCTCCGATGGCGAGGATATCGTTGGGCTCCTGATCGGGCCGGTAGGGAATCCCCACGCCGCCGGAAAGGTTGATAAAGGCGATCTTTGCGCCGGTCTTTTCCTGCAGCCGCACCGCCAGCTCAAACAGCTGCCGCGCAAGCCGGGGATAATATTCGTTGGTTACGGTATTGCTGGCCAGAAACGCATGGATTCCAAAGCGCTCCACCCCTTTTTCCTTCATAATCGAAAAAGCCTGAAAGATCTGCTCTGTGGTCATGCCGTATTTGGCGTCTCCGGGATTGTCCATGATTCCGTTGCTCAGCGTAAACACGCCGCCCGGATTGTAACGGCAGCTCATGGTTTTGGGCAGCCTGCCCAGGATCTTTTCCACAAATTCGATATGCGTGATATCGTCCAGATTGATGATGCCTCCCAGCCGGTCCACCAGCGCATATTCTTCCGCCGGCGTATCGTTGGAGGAAAACATGATATCCGTTCCGCGCATGCCGATGGCGTCGCACAGCATCAGCTCCGTCAGGGAGGAGCAGTCCGCGCCGCAGCCGTATTCCCGCAAAAGATTGATCAGAAAGGGATTGGGCGTCGCCTTGACGGCAAAGTATTCCCGGAATCCCGGATTCCAGGCAAACGCCTCCTGCACCCTTTTGGCGTTTTCCCGAATTCCCTTTTCCTCATACAGATGGAAGGGCGTGGGATATTCCTTTGTAATCTGTTCAATCTGTTCCTTTGTTACAAACGCTTTTTTTTCCATTTTGTATTCCTGCCTGTTTTGTCAATTTTCTGTTTTTTCCGTTCGGTTTTTACCTGATATTTTCAATCTGCCAGTCGATGGGCGACACGCCGTTGGCCTGTAAAAAGGCGTTGGCCTGACTGAAATGCCGACATCCGAAAAATCCCCGATAAGCCGATAAGGGACTGGGGTGGGGAGCTTTTAGGATCAGATGCCTGGGATTGTTAAGCATGGCCGCCTTCTGCTGCGCCGGCCTGCCCCAGAGCAAAAACACAATGGGACGGTCCTGCGCGTTGACCGCTTCCATCACCGCATCCGTAAACTGCTCCCATCCCTTTCCCTGATGGGAGTTGGCCTGATGCGCCCGCACGGTCAGCACCGTGTTCAATAACAGCACGCCCTGATCCGCCCATTTTTTCAGATAGCCGTTGTCCGGAATGTAACAGCCCAGATCATCGTGCAGCTCCTGATAAATATTGGCCAGAGACGGCGGGATCTCCTGATCCTTTTGCACGGAAAAACAAAGCCCGTGCGCCTGCCGCTCGTTGTGATAGGGATCCTGGCCCAAAATCACGGCCTTGACCCGGGAAAGAGGGGTGAAATGAAACGCGTTGAAGATATCCTCGGCCGGCGGAAAAATGATCTGTGTGGCATATTCTTCCTGCACAAAGCGGAACAACCGCGCGTAATAAGGTTTGGCAAACTCCGGCCGCAGGGCCGCAAGCCAGTCATTCTGGATCATCGCCATATTGTTTTCCTCACAGGCGTACCGCTACGCCCCTTTCTCTCAGGTAGCTTTTCACCGCGTCTATTTCCAGCTCTTTATAGTGGAACAGGGAAGCCGCCAGCGCCGCCTCCGCTTTTCCTTCCGTCAGCGCTTCAAAAAAGTGTTCCTTTGTTCCGGCTCCGCCCGAAGCGATGACCGGGATGGAAACCGCTTCGGCCACCGCCCTGGTCAGGGCGATGTCATATCCGTTCTTTGTGCCGTCGCAGTCCATACTGGTCAGCAAAATCTCGCCGGCCCCCAGCTTTTCCGCCTGTACGGCCCAGGCAACCGCATCCATTCCCGTATCGATCCGGCCCCCGTTTTTGTATATATTCCATCCGCTTTTGTCCGGCCTTCTCCTGGCGTCGATGGCGACCACCACGCACTGGCTGCCGAACTTTTCCGCGGCGTCGCCAATCAGCCGCGGCCTGTCAATGGCGGAAGAATTGATGGAAATTTTGTCTGCGCCTTCCCGCAAAAGAGCCCTGAAATCCTCCACCGTACGGATGCCGCCTCCCACCGTAAACGGGATAAAGACCTGCTCGGCCACGCGGCGCACCATATCCGCCACCGTTTTCCTCCCGTCGCTGGAGGCCGTAATATCCAAAAAGACCAGCTCGTCCGCCCCGGCCCTGTCGTAGGCCTTCGCCACCGAAACGGGATCTCCCGCATCCCGCAGATTTACAAAATTGACGCCCTTTACCACCCGGCCGTTATGCACGTCCAGACAGGGAATGATCCGTTTTGTGTGCATCGTCCGCTCCTTCCCGCTCTTGCTTCACAAAATTTTTCAGGATCCCAAGGCCTGTTTCCGAACTTTTTTCCGGATGGAACTGACAGGCGAATACGTTTCCTTTTTCCACAGCGGCGTCAATGGATACGCCGTAACGGGTCCTGGCGGACACAATATCCTCCTGCGCCGACAGATAATAAGAATGGACAAAATAAACGTAGGGCTCCTTTGGCAGACCGGAAAACAGCGTTCCCCGCTTTTGTCCCCCAAACGCGGGAAAAGAGAGGGAATTCCAGCCGATATGGGGGATCTTTAACGGCGCGCCGTTTTCCTCCCTTCCTTCCGGAAGACGCAGGATCTTTCCTTTCAGGATGCCAAGTCCCGGCACTCCGGGGCTTTCCTGGCTGGACTCAAACAACAGCTGCAGTCCCAGACAGATGCCCAGAAACGGCGTTCCCCTTTCAATGATTTCATGGATGACCTCTACCAGTCCGTAGGCGTGCAGGCGGCCCATGGCGTCTCCAAAGCTTCCTACGCCCGGCAGGATTACGTGATCCGCCATAAGCAGCGTTTCCCTGTCCCTGGTCACCGTCGTCTCCTGACCGATTACACGCAGCGCTTTTTCCACGCTTCTGATATTGCCCGCATCATAATCAATGATCGCTACCATCTATCCGCTTTCCTCTTCTCCTGCCAAAAAAGACGAAACGGGCGCTATTGACCGCCCTCTTTGAATGTCCGTAAAAAATCCACCGGATCTGCGGCGACAGAAGTCCCTCTGCCCTTTAATTCCTCCGGCAGCTGATACAGCCGGGAATGAACCCGGAAAAAATCGGCCTTTTGGTTATAAAATGCCGTTTTCTCAAACGGGAACCGGATGATCTGGGGAAACTGCATCCCCACCCCCAGTTCCAGAATACAGAGCCGACAATTCAGCGTCCCCTGCAGCCATGCGGTATAGTCCTGCCACCGGGGCAGATACCCCTCTTCCCGATAGCCGGGCGTAGAGATCTGATTGAACCACAACGGTTCGACACACTCCGCGCAGACCGGGAAGTCCACCTGATCCCAATCTCCCGCACATTCGTCCAGGCTTGCCAGAAGTTCCTTTTGCACGTTTTCATCCATCACCAACGGCTCCTGATCCGTATGGCACCCCCGGCTGCACTGCATCGCCCGAAATCCTCCGCAGGGGGTCACGATGCGCGCTGCATCCAGCCCGGACGCATAAATCAGATCGTCGGTGCCCAGCGATACGATAAAATAATTTTTTCCGTCCAAAAGCTCTGCCAGCTCATGGTAGGCCGCCAGAATCCGCTGATCCGGACGGCGCGTCAGATAATGAAACCGCAGATACTGATTCCGCCGTTCTTCGTCTTCCCGCCCCCTGGCATCCTCCAGGAGTTTGGCATAAAAGCCGTCCCTTTCCATCGGCGCAAAGGAGGGCGCGAATTCGCTTCCGATCCCTACCAGCACAAACTGCGCCTCCTGCAACCGCTGCTTTATCGTTTCCTGAAAAAGATCCGCCATATCCGGTTCACGCTCCCTTTCCGGACAATCCTTCTGCGGCGTCCGGACCGTCTCTGGTATTATAACAAATTTTTTAATGCGTTACAACAGAAAATCAGCGGGAACTCCCGGAAACACAAAAAACCGCCGCAGGATAACCGATGGCTCCTGCGGCGGATCTATCTGCCTTACTGCCTGATGGTTACGCGGTCTTTGCGCCGCGTTTTCTGCGAAGGACAGCCAATGCCAGCGCAGAAAGTGCAAAGGTCATCGCCCATGCTGCTATGGGCGCCTCGTCTCCGGTGCGCGCCCCCAGTACGCCCTGCGCCTGTCCGGACGCTGCCTCCTGTCCGGCCTGGGCCGTTTCATCCGTTCTCACGCCCAGCACACCCTGCGCGGCCGCAGCGATCTGCGCAAGCAGCGAGTCGTTGGCCGGCGTTCCCGGCGCAGATGTGCCCGGTGTGGGGTTGGAACCGCTAGGATTGGGATTTCCGGGGTTGGACCCGCCGGGATTGGGATTCTGTCCGCCCGAAGGATTCCCCTGTTCTTTGCTCCATACCGCGTACAGGATCATATCGGGTGCGTCCCCTTTTGCCGTAACCCGTCCGCCCGCCTGGCAGCAGACCGTTCCGGCAGCTTCCAAAGCCCAGCCTTCAAACTTCCAGCCGGCGCGAACCGGAATCTTTTCGGAAACGCGAAAGACATGTTCCGTCTGACCGCCCTTGGCGCTCTGAGGATCCGGCAGACCGGACACTTCTCCGGCCGGCGCGTTGGCGTCGTAGGTCAGGGTGTAACCGCGGCTCTCTTCCATAACCACATAAATCCCCTTTGACGGATCATCCGCCGTCAGGGTGATGGAATCCCCCGGCCTGTAGTCCACTGTGCCCGGGTAGAAGTTAAAGTGATAAAAACATTTCGAACGATCGGAAGTATCGCTGGGATATACAAAGGTGTCCGTATCGGAATATCCGATGCAGATATATTCGTTATCCGTATAGTACCATCCGTTCGGTCCCCAGTATTCACTCATCTCCGGCAATTGATCCGGAATCACAAAGGTATGCTCCTTTTCTGTGGTGATATAGGTTAAACTCCAACGATTATTTATGAGTTCTCCGGGGCCAGAGGCTACACTGGAAAGCCTGTAATAATACTGTTTTTCCCATACCGCGTACAGCCTCAGCTCCGGGTTTTCCTTCGTCACAGTGACCGTATCCCCGGGCTGGTACTCTGCCTGTCCGTCCGGGCTTGTGGCCCACCCTTTGAATTCATATAAAAAATCAGGCGTGCTAAACCAGGCAGGGTATCCCTCCAGGCCGCCATACTTATACCATTCTCCCTGATAGGGCTCCTGAGACGGGATCGTAAACGTGTAGCTGTCCTCCTGACTGGTCACGTTCTC
>CANQUI010000041.1 GCA_947626995.1 uncultured Eisenbergiella sp.
CAGAGGTAAACACTACTCATGCAGAAGTAAATTCCGCCAGAGGATTTGAGAGTGGAATTTAAAATTTCAATTTTGGATTTGAAGAAATATAAGAAAAAATATGATATGTCCCATTCAGATATTGTATAATCGTAATATAGGAGAGCGTGTTTTTCCCCTAAAAAAGAGCGGGCCTGTGTATCGCAGGGAGGGCTTTTATGAAAACCTTACAGATTGATTTTTCAAACGGAGTGGATGCTATGATGAAAAAAAGAACTCTGCGCTGTCCCACCTGTCTTCTGACGGCCGGCCTGCTTTTTCTGACCGCCTGCGGGCTTTACAGAAATACGACCTTTGCCAGTCCCGCCCAAGACGCGCAGGACAGTCTGTCTTCTTCCGACACGGAGGCGATCCTGTCGCAGATGACGCTGTCTCAGAAAGTAGGACAATTGTTTTTCGTACGGCCGGACGCTCTTTCCAACGTCCAAAAAGGCGACGGGGCGGGCGTCACCGAAATGACCGCTCAGATGCGGCGGACGCTGGAAGAATATCCGGTGGGCGGCGTCGCCCTGTTTGGGAAAAATATCGTATCCCCCAAACAGCTGATCCGTCTGAATCAGGAGCTGCAGGCCGCCAGCCCGATTCCTCTGTTTTTGGCCGTGGACGAAGAAGGGGGCGCCGTGGCCCGGCTGGCAAACCATGAGGCCTTTGACCTGCCCAAATACGAAAGCGCAGCCGCCGTGGCGGCCGACGGCGACGTCTCGGCGGCCTATGATATGGGAAAAACCATCGGCGGCTACCTGAAATCGTACGGCTTTAATATGGATTTCGCGCCGGATGCGGATGTGAACACCAACCCGGACAATCCGGTCATCGGCACAAGGTCCTTTTCCCGGGACGCCGCTGTCGCCGCAGAAATGGCCGGCGCCATGGCCGACGGGCTGCGGCAGGAACACATCATTCCCGTGTTCAAGCATTTTCCGGGACACGGCGATACCGCCCAGGACAGCCATAACGGCATGGCCGTCAGCGAAAAGACAAAGGCGGAAATGGCGCGCTGCGAATGGGTGCCGTTTTTGAAAGCGGACGAAAGCGCCTGTATCATGATCGGCCATATCAGCACGCCCAACCTGACCGGCGATTTGCTCCCCGCCTCGTTGTCCGAACAGACGGTTACCGGAATTTTGCGAAAGGAACTGGGCTTTCAGGGGGTGATTCTTACCGATTCTCTGGAAATGGGTGCCATCGCAGAGGAGTACGGCGCAAAGGATGCGGCAGTCCTGGCGTTTCGCGCCGGATGCGATATCATTCTGATGCCGGAAAATCTTCCGGAGGCGTTTCACGCAATCCTCGACGAGGTGGAAAGCGGCCGGATTTCTCAGGAACGGCTGGACGACAGCGTGAGGCGGATTTTGCGGCTGAAAAAAGAATACGGACTGTTGTAATGTCACCTTTAGTAGCTCATGTAGCTGATGTTCAGATCCACCGCTTCCGGTATGCCCGCGATCTTTCCCTTGCTGGAATACTGCCACATCTCGTAGCGGCCGTTATAAGTCGGCGCGGCGGCATACTGCGCCAGCCAGATCTTATAGCTTCCCAAAGATCCTGTGTTCATCATTCCCGTAAGCCAGCTCTTGTTGGCATAGACGCCCGCCGTATATCCGCTGCCCCGGACCGTCTCGCAGAAGGCACGGATGACCTTGGTACGCGTGGCGCTGTCCAGATGGTCGGCGCGGCCGTTGGCGCTTTCCACGTCCATATAGACCGGATAGGAAATGCTGTATTTGCGGATCAGATCAATGGTCATGGAAGCCTCTTCCACCGCTTCCACCTCGTTGACCGCCTGGCTGAAAAAGTAGATGCCCACCTTCAGACCGGCGGCGGCGGCGCCCTGGATGTTGGCCTTAAACTTCTGATCCTCTACCAGTACGCCGGTGGAAGAACCGCGGTAACCGCAGCGAATGATGACAAAGTTTACGCCCGCGTTTTTCACCGCGTTCCAGTCGATGTTTCCGTTGTGTTTGGATACGTCGATTCCCATGACGGCGTTGGTCTGCAGGGACCCGTCGCTTTGAAACGTATATTTCATGCCCTGAATGATCTGTTCGCCCGTTACAGGCACTCCGTTTTTATCGAAGTAATATCGTTTCCCGTCGATATTCTGCCATCCGGTGTAGCGGTACTGGCCGGATTCCACCTGACGGTAAAACACGTCATATTTATAATAGTCCGCAACCGTGGCGGGATAATAAAGATCCCCGATCCTGTAATAAAGCAGATTGCCGTTTTTATCCTTCAGCGGCGCGGCGCCGTTTTCCAGCTCCACCGTGATCTCGCAGGTGGCCTTCTTGTCCCGGTTCTCCTTGCTGATGGCGGTGATCACCGCTTTGCCGGGCTTTAAGCCCTGCACGGTGCAGCTGTCGTCCCGGTTCTCAATAATCTTTACGGTGCTCTCATCAGAGCTTGTCCATTCCACCGCCTTGTTTCCCGTTGTGTTAACCGTGGCTTTAATGGTCTGTTTTTCCTGTACGCGAATGGTTGCGCTGGAAGGATCCAGCGCGATCACGGCATCCGGCGCCAGCACGACCAGCTCCTTCGTGTCCTTGCTGTTCTCGCCGCTGTTTTGACTGCCCCCTTTTACGGAAACGGTCACGTTTACCTTGCCCACTGCCAGGCCCTTCACTTTTCCGGTCCTGGAGTCGATGGAGGCGATCCTCGAATCGGAAACGCTCCATTCCACGGTATCTTTATTGTAACTGCCCGTAAACGTGGCGGTAAGCTGTTTTTCCTCCCCTGCCCGGATACTGCCGGGAGAACTCATGGAAACGCTGAGACCCGAATTTACCGTTACGGTACACTCGCCATATTTCTGACTGCCGTCTTTTGCCGTGGCCCGTACCTTTGCGGTCCCGGATTTTAATCCCTTCACATTTCCGCTGCCGTCCACGGAAACCACATCGCCTCCGGAAGTCACCGTCCAGGTCAGGCTCTTGTCCGTCGCGTCATCCGGCTTTACTTCCCAGTTCAACGGGCGCGTTTCTCCCACTGTGAGGGAAAGATCAAAGAGCCGGACGCTCTCCACTTTCTTCTCGGTCACGTTACGGTAAAACGTCACCGTTACCGGAGCAGAGGTTTTTCCTTCCACGCTGGCGGTCACGGAAATGCTTTCCTCCGTTTCGCTCGTCAGCGTCCTGCTTTCCCCGCTTCCCGAAAGCGTGCCGCCCCCGGTCTTGCTCCAGCTGATCTGATCGTCGTACGCATCGGTTCCGTCAGAACCGTCGGACAAAGAGACCTTTGCCGTCAGCGTCACGCTCTCTCCGATGGGAACCCTGTCGGAAGAGGCGCTTACGGACACGCCGCTCACCGTCGCCGGTTCTTTTTCCTTTTCGCGGATCGTCACCTGCGTCTGCGCCGTTTCTCCCTTTACCGACACGGTAACGTTGTAATCTCTTGCCTCTCCCGTGGGTACGCTTATGGACGGGCCGCTTCCCGACAGGTCTCCCGACCATTCATAGTCCCCATCCTGAAGACTTCCCTCTCCTTCCGTTTCCGCTCTGGCGCGCAGCGTAACGGAGCCGCCTACCACACATTCCCCTTCCACATCAATGGAAACGCGGGTCACCCGCAGCTCCTCCACCTGCGGCTCGGTGATGGGCATGACGCCGTAGGGATCCGATGAAGTGAGGATTTCATGGGCAAAATAGGCCGTTTGCCGTACGGGCGGGCCCACCGTATCCTCCAGAAACGCCACCGTGCCGGGCGCCGGAATATCCGCCTTTTTCACCTCTTCAAAAACGGGCGTCCCGCCCTCGATGAGCGTCTTGGTGGATTCCACCCACTCCACCGTATCAGTGTTGACGGATTCCACCGTCGTCTTGACCTCTGTGTCTTCTTTGGCGGCGTTGATCTCCGTCTCCGATTTTACTTCATCCGTGACATCAATCTTTTTATATTCGATCTGATCCTTGACCGTAACCATGGCCGAAACGCCGGCGGCGCGGCATTTTTCGATCTCCTCCGGCTCCGTAATGGTGACGGTATATTCGCCCGGTTTGATGCTGCTTATGTAAATGATGCCATCCTTATCGTCGTCCGTTTTGGTCAGGTTTTCCGGCCCCTTGATCTGCACGGTAAAGGCGTAATTGCCGATCAGCTTGCCGGAGGAACGGTTCGTGAACTTGATCTTTAAATCCCGCTGGACGGAAGTGAGCTTTAATCCCACCTCCATCTTTACCGACAGTTCCTTTTCGTCGTATCCGCCCTCCGTCCCCGTCAAAGGATCCAGCCCGGCGGCCTCAAGCCCCGCAATCCTGGCGTCGGCCACCGCCGTAAAAACGCTGTCCCCGGCGATCCCGATGGTCTCCATCTTTTCGCCCACTTCCGCCATGGCGGCCACCTGGGATTTTACCGTACGGGCGCTGGTATAAATCCCCACGGTCAAAACGGCCACAAACAGCACCACCACGCCGGTCAGGGCGACCACCGCGTCCATGGCGCCAAAATCCGCCAGGAAAGAACGGCGTTTCTTTTTTTTCGATTTCGTTTCCGGATGCTTCGCATGGGCGCTGTGCGCCGTACTTGCCGTCCGGACGGCCTTTGCCGGCCGCTCTTTTTTCTCTGTTTTCTCTCTCTTCTCTTTTTTCTCTGTCTTTTCTGTCTTTTCTGTCTTTTCCTTCTTCTTTCGGACTTCGGAAGCCTTCCGGGATTCGCTGTGCAAAGAGGCGTTTAAAATCTCCTCCGCATCCAGAAGCTCCAACGTCCCGGTGTCCACCGTGACCGGCTTTTTGGGCATCTGTCCGCCGTAAGCATCGGCCGCGTCTTTCGACCGATTCCGCCCTTTGTTTTCCTCCTCCAGATCGAAGTCCAGAATCGCGGTCTCCTGCTTTTGAAGCTTATAGGATGCGCCTTTTTGCGGTTTTTTAGCGGATATTTCCTTCTTTTTCCCGGTTTTTGGAGCTTTTGCCTGGTCTTTTTTCAACGGTTTCCCTCCCATTTATTTCTCTGCTGCGGACCTGCCGCGCGCACTTTTTGTCGAACGCTTTTTCTTGCACAATTCCCCGTTTCATGACACAATAATCTCACAAAAAACACCAGTCGGCACCGGCGTACAAAAAAATCTGCCGCCGTCTGTCCTTCACTGCGTCCCTTCGGGGAAGAAAGGAGCACACCCATGATGTACATACACTATTGCAGGCACTGCCAGCGCATCCATATCCTCAACGGACATAAGACCTATTGTCCGCGCTGCAAAGGCCATCTTACGGAACTGAGGATCTCATATATCAAATATGTGAATCTGGACAGACAGGAACGCCAGACGCTGCGGGAACACTGTAAAAACCCGGGGGAACTGCTCCTGCTCTCCGCCGCGTACAGCCGGACGCAGGAATACGCCAGGTGGCTGTCGCTTCCGGTGTCAAATGTAGAAAACTATCACACCGGCCACTATGCAGCCTATTCCCAATAACCTGCGCATCGTCAGCTTTTCCCGGAAAAATACGGCGCTTAACACGGGAACCAGCACATACCCCAGAGATTCTACGATGGGCGCGTTGAGATAGTCCAGTCTGCGAAGGCCCAGAATCGTCAGGAACACGGAGCCAAACAGCATCAGATAGCCGCCAATGACCCAGGGATTTAAGTATTCCCTGAGAAAGGAAGCATAACGGCGCATCGCG
The DNA here is from genome assembly GCA_947626995.1 of uncultured Eisenbergiella sp. GTDB lineage: Bacteria > Bacillota > Clostridia > Lachnospirales > Lachnospiraceae > Gallintestinimicrobium. The sequence continues at coordinate 5,658 of CANQUI010000041.1, forward strand.
CCCTTTTTTAAAAGGATCTGGGACAGGGAGGCAATACACACGGAGGCGATCAGGAAAAGATAGGACGCAGACTCATTTTTCAATCTCGGTTCCTCCCTTCCCGCTGTTGACAATACAGGTCCCTGCGAGAATGAGCGCAATGCCCAGCGCTTTTTTTACCGTGGGGCGCTCTCCAAAGATCAGGACAGCCCATAAAAAGGACCACAAAAGCGCCGTCGCCCGGTTCGCGTAGGCTATGGAAAGCTCGAACCGTTTGATGATCTGCTGCCAGAAAATGGCGTAGAGACCCAAGATGCCGATCTCAGCGCCATAGAGGAGGAAAAAAACCGCCCCCTCTGCCTGGGATGCGAATTTACCCACAACCGTCGCCATGGTATAAAGCATCACCACAGCCTGAAGCATCAGAAGATTCCGCGCTGTCCTGTTCTTTTTCATGCCTGTTCCCTTTGATCTCATATTCTCTATCGAATCATTATACCATCGTTCCTTCTGATTGGGAACTGAAAAATTTTTGAGATTTTCTTAATTCCCCGCATTTTTCTGGACAGGTTTCGGACAGAATGATAAGATAAAAAGAAACGGCTATGCCCTGGAGAAAACCATGCGATCGGACGAAGATGATTTCCTGGATTGGGAACCCAGGCAAACTACTGCAAACAGATCCCCCAAAAAGAAAAAAAGAAAAAAAACCGGAAAAAGGATCAGCGGGCATCTGATCTTCTTTCTTGTGCTGGCCGCCGCCTTTGCCGTCACCGTGATCCGGCTCAAAAGCTGGGACGCCGGAAAGAAATCCGACTATGATCCCAGCGAGCACAACACGGCCTTCGACGTGGAGCTTTTGGATTATGTGCAGCCTCTGAATCCGGAACTGCTCCAGGGCCGCCCGGACGACGGCGTCACCACCGTGCTGGCCCTGGGAAACGACCCGCTCTCCGACGACCGCGGCGAAAACGGCCTTGCGGCCATGATGGCCGACGCCACCGGCGCAGACATCCGAAACGGCGCGTTTCCCGGCAGTACCATTTCCATGAAAAATGAAACCTACAGCAACCTTTACCCGCTGGACGGCCTGAGCCTGTACTGGGTCGTGGCCGCGCTTTGCAACCGGAATTTTGATCTGATGGATGTGATTGTCCCCGATATGGGATCCGAGTCGGCGGACGCCGCGTTAAAGACGCTGGAAGAGACGGACATGGAAAAGGTGGACGCTCTGGTGATTTGCTACGATCTGCAGGATTATAAGAACGGCCGCATCGTCTATGACGAAAACAATCTGAAAAACCTGAATACCTGTTTCGGCGCGCTTTCGGCCTCCATCCAGCTCATGCAGGAAACCTACCCGTATGTGCGCATCTATGTGCTCTGTCCTGCCTACGGCACCTTTACGGACGCAGACGGCAAGATGGTGGACGCAGACCGGGACGATCTCGGCAACGGCACGCTGCCGGACTATATCAACTGGTATCTGGAGGTATGCCGCAGCAACGGCATCACCTTCATTGATAACTATTACGGCGGCGTCAACATGGAAGATACCGACTGTCTCACCGACGGGTTTCATCTGAACGAAAAAGGACGGCAAAAGGTGGCCGCCCGGTTCGCGGACGTGTTTGCTTTGGTCACTTCTTCTTAAAGATCTCCACCGCCTCGTTGCGGTAGATATCGTACGCTTCGATCTGCGACACCAGCCTCAGTCCGTTTTCTTCGGGGCTGCCTTTCAGCGCCGCGCTGCGGTTGAGCACAAGATACTGACAGTTATACTCCGTCAGAAGCGGCGCCAGCGCCGCAAGATCAATGGGGGATTCTTTCATCACCCGATAGATGGGATGCGTATCCCAGTTCCACCCCCATTCCGGCACCAGCATTTCCCGCCCGTAGGGCATCTGGATTTCCGAAGAATACTGCCGCACATAGTGGATCAGCTCATCCGGGAAAACCGCCCACACTCTTTCTTCTCCCTCTTTTGGCATGATTTCATTACAGATGGCGATGACCGCGTTGGGAAGATGAAAACGATTCTGGGCCCGGGACAGATTGACGTTTGTATAGACGCACTGTCCGGTCAGGACAAGAACCAGCGCCAGCGCTGCAAAGCCGAGGCGGATATGCCTGCCCGCCAGCCTGATCCCCGCATATCCGATTGCCACCGTCATGGGCAGCAGCCAGAGCACCCGGTAATAGGTGCCCTCGTCCAGAAAATCCATCAGCATTTTAAAAGGCGGAAAGAAAAAGAGCAAAACGATACACAGCGGCACCTCTGCCAGCACAATGCGCACTTTCCTGTCTTTTTCCGTGACAAGCAGATAAACCAGCGCGATCAAAAACAGGACCGGATACCATCCGCTTCCGCAATATTCTCTGAAAACAGCCAATATTTGCTGCATATCATCCCTCCGATCCTATTTTCTCTTTCTTTCGCAAGATCATCCGAAAATTCAATCCTTTCCCTTTGATCCAACAACCGGCAAAAGCAATCGCAGAAATCAGGGAAACCACTTCCGATATTCTCCAGAAAAAAGGTTCCTTAAATTCCACCTTCACAGTCCCCTGATAATGCCCCGGCAGGAGCAGACAAATACGTCCGTTTTCACCCTTTTTTTCTTCCATAGGCCCGCCCGTGTCCACATCTATCGCCTCATAACCGCTGTAGTACAAAAGAGGGAGCAGAATCTCCGCCGTATCGTCTGCGTGATTGCGACAGTTCAATATACAGGTTGTCCCTTTTTGATCAAATGAAGCTACGGTAACGAATTCTTCATACTTTATTTCTCCCTGTCGGAGCAAATCCGAATTCGCCTCTACTTCCGTTGGCAGATATTCTGCTCCCCCGAGCCATGAAAAAGTATCAATTCTTTCCATTGTCGGCACGTAAACGTATTCACATTCTCTCAGTAAGCTGGTTTCAAAATAACCAGTTAACAGCACAAGCGCTCCTATCATAAGAAAACACATCCTGCCGTAATTCTTTTTCCCTCTGCCGTTTTCCTTCCCTTTTTGTAATACCACACAGCATACCATGGTAAATAAGATACTGACAGGCCCTAACAGGCGCCATGGAAATTGCAGGGTTCTCAACAATTTCGAATCCGTCAATGCGATCAGATAATTCCAGGGGAAGTAAATCGTACTCATCCAGGCTAAGATGACGCCCATTATCAGGCAATATTTTCCCAATTGCATTTCTTTCGTTCTTTCCTGCCGATTCTCCTTCCATACGTAGAGAAACCCAAAAATGCCCATCATAAATACGATGCCCAGCCCATAACTCACTTCCGGCGTCATTTCCTGACCGATCATCATAGAGAACGGATAATCCTTTCCCCAGCCATATGGGAATAAATTGAGCAACTGCGACAGAAAGACACCGCGATCCTGTATCCAACCGCCAAAACCAGGCTGCGTCGCGTTGAGGTCTTCCGACAGATAATAATGCAAAAACGGTACCAGAAAACCGAGATTCAGCAAAACCGTCAGAAACGCCGCTTTTAACAGATCGATAACCCTGCGTTCCCAAAGCAGTGGTTTCAAAAAGAGAAAACAGGTAAGGATCAGGATTCCTCCAACGATCTCCGTGGAAAGTACATGACTCTGTATAAGTCCGGTCATACCAATCCCCATAAGAGCCCAGCTCATCCGTCGGTCGTTTTTGTCCCGCGTCAAAATCTCATAAAAACCTGCAAGAATCAACGGAAAAAAAGCCATGGCCGTATATTCCCCCACTGCCGCCCGTACATAGATATTGATCAGGCGGTACGGGGCCAGCGTATATATGGCTCCCCCCATAAGAGCGATCTTCTGATTTCCAAATATCCTCCTAATGCTATATGAAGTCACTAAAAATGACAGGACATTGATTCCAAACAGATACATTTTATAAGCGGTCTGAGTAGAAAACCCAATCCACCTGAAAAATCCCGCAAGGCAATAGATTCCCTCTCCATAGAAAACAGATACGGGATACCCGTAATCATTGATCCAGACCGGCTGAATACGTGCCGGAAACTGTCCGGATTTCCACGCCTGTACCATCCCCTCGATTCTGAGCAAATGAAAATACAGATCATCTCCCCCGGGCATATAATATGTCAATATCGGAATAGACGCCGCAACTGCCACTCCGAACGCAGTCCAAAAAAGCAACCGTAATTCCTTGTTTTTTCTTACTTTTACCCAGCAAAGACAGACAATGCCAAAAACCCCAATCCAAAAAAGAATCATCTTTTCAAAATCTCTGTTCTGTCTGATCCCAATCTGATTCAAAATCAGATACCCGTTTCCTCCGTAAGAAACCTGAACCTGACATTCCTTTTCCGGCCAAAATACATTCCGTTTCAACGTAACTTTCAGTCTGCTATCATCCAGCCCCTCATTTTCAATTTTGGATCCCACTCTTAAGTTTCTGTATCCTCCAATATGGGATAAAAAGGAATACTCATTTCCCACATCATCCGCCTGGTATGAAATCGTGATATCATAACTTCCCGTATCCAGATCAATCGGCGGTGTCTCTGCAAAAACATCACCGTATTCCATGCTATTATCAATATACCATCCCCGCTTATTTTGATCTATCACGCCGGCATCAAACCAGATTCCGTCCCCGACTATATGCAGCCCGCAATCTGCAGCCGTCTCTGCCCCGTCAAATTTCCACACTCGTTCCGGAGAAAAAAAGATGCGAATCAGACACCAGAATCCAATCCCGATCAGAAGAATCACTCCCGCGCGAAAAATAAACTTCTGTTTTTGTTCTTTCTCAAATATCCCCATCCTTTTTTAATTCCTTCCCGTCCAAAATACATTTCTTTGGTGGTTCCTAGGCTAACAGCACAAGCATCACCAGATAGATCAGGTTGGGCACGCAGCACAGTCCGAAGCGAAACAAAAACCGGAGGTTTCGCTTGCGAAAGGCCGTCACGATTCCGGCGATCCCGATGAACATCGCCGACAAAAACGCGCCCATGCTGGTCATCATGGCGGATACGATGTTGACCGTCACAAGCAGCGCCCAGAAACCGCCTGCCGCTTCCCCGTTTTTTTCATCCAGAATCTCTAAAAGCAGCCACAGGATTACCAAAAGCACCAGATTGGCCAGGATCGACTTGCCCTGCCAGGTCCGCATCAGGAAAAAGGTGGCGTTGGTATAGATGGAAATGTTGCCGAAGATCTGCGCGATCCCTGCCAGAGCCAGAAAGACCGGCAGCCTGACATCGCCGGGAGAAAACAGCTTCCTTCCAATCTCAAAATACCCGACATAGGTCAGCGGGATCAGCACAAGCGGCAGCAGCGTATGGGAAACAATCGCCGCGTGAATCCCCGTCATACGCGCTGCGTAAGCCACAAAAAGAGGCAGCGTGGCCAGAGCGTGCCGAAGGTCCAGATCCATGGAAAGCCCCGTATACGGCCGGATCCGATTGAGTACGCCGGTCTGATCCGCCAGCACCGACTGCACCACATAATAGGCGTCGTCGCCGTCAAAGGAAGCGTAAACGTAGGACATGACGACCTGAAACCCGATGACGGCCAGCGCAGCCAGCCAGAAAAGGCGGCACTCCCAGGTCAGTCCCCGGATTCGTTTTGCACAGGCATTGCCAAAAGAAACCACGGCGGACAGGCCGCCGTTTTTTTTCAGAAACGCATACGCGGTAAAAACGCCTGCGGCCATCAGCAGCGCCAAAGCCAGATTCACGGCAGCCACCAGCACGTCCATCCCAAAGGGATCCCGGATCATAATGGGAACCGCAATGAGCTCAAAGACGGCCAGTTCCGCCAGAAAACCCGACAGATACAGCCGGATCAGGCTATAGCCCCGCCTTCCCATCCCTACGGTAAACAACGGTCCGATCCCGCAGGGCGCCAGCACAAAAAGAAAAAGAAATCCCATCGCTTTCTGGATCATTCAGCCTCTCCCTTCATAAAAACGCGGCGTATTTTCATACCAGTCGTCCCAGATCGCCTCGTAATCGTAGCCGGCCGCCAGCGCTTTCAGCGCCTCCATCCGTTCCCGGATATTGTCGGCCGTCAGCTCGCAGTCGCCGTTGGAAAAACAATCGGTGATATAGCGGCACACATCCTTGTGATAATGCATCGTATCCGCGTAATTGTTCAGATTGCACACAATCTCCTCCTGATCCAGAAAAGAGAAAACCCTCACGTTATCGTATTCCTGCAGGCGGCGCGCCATATAGGAAATCCTGGCCGTCACTGCGTCCAGCTGCTTCGCACGGGTCACATCGTTCCAGTACAGGATGCTGTAGGGCGGAAAGAAAATATAAAATTCCGTCTCCGGATGGGCTTCCAGATAGGGGCACAGATTTAAGTCCAGATTTTTTTCCACCGCCTCTAAAAAATACGTTTCCGGCAGCGGCTCCTTTTCGATCGGAACCGGTTCGTAATACATGAGTACGGTGGCCTTGCTGTAGTATTCGTCCGTCCACCAGGGCTGATAGAGCACAGACCAGTCCGACTTGTCCGTCGGATCCGCCAACGGCCGCAGAATGTAGTCCAGGATCACTTCTTTATTGAACAGATACGACACGTCGTTGAACGGATTGTTGTCGTACAGCCAGGGCGTGATGGGAAACTTGGTCTCTTCCGGATCCGCCGAGAAGGTCGCTTCATCCACCGCCATAAAAACCGCCTTTACCCGATCTTTTTTCGCGGCAAAAACCAGATCCATGATATTGGCCAGATCCTTGGGATACGAACCGTTATAGGAAAGCTTCTGGGTCTTTAAGCCCATCTGCTGTTCAAACCAGTCCGTATTAAAGCTGGCCGTCATGGAGGAACCCAAAAGCACCGCGTCATATTCCATATTTTTGGCCAGTCCCGGATTCTGATTCACCTGATTGTCTACCAGATACGGAAACCAGGACAGCGGTTTATGATATTGGAAAAACGGATCCACATAGATCACCAGGGCCGCCGCCAGGACAAAACCCGCAAGCAGCAGGGCGAAGACTCCGATCAGCCATTTCCGATAGCGATTCATCTCGTTTGCTTCTTTCTGTTAAAAATTAAAATAAAGGAAGGTGGATACGCCGGAGAGCGAAAGGATGCACCAGCCGTACAGCAAAGCCGTGCCCAGCATATTCCACGCCCGGGGGGTAAAGCGCGCCGTTTTGGTTTCCGCATCCTTTGCGGCAAATACCGCCCAGAAGGAAAAGGCCAGAAACGCGACGCACAGATACATGCCGCTGCCCGGCAGCCTGTCCAGCCCCAGCACCTTTATCACATACCAAAATTCCGGCAGGCGAAACCCCTCGTAAATACCGGGGGAGGGCGCCGCCATCCCTCCCGTGGCCATCCTGGAAAACAAAAGGCCGGCGTCGTGCAGGGTGGGCGAACGAAAAAGCACCATGGACACGTTTACCAGGAAAAAAGTGCCCGCCGTGGCTAAAACCTGCCGCGCCCGGTGCGGGGGCGCGTCCTTTTTTGCCCCCTTTCGCTGCTGCCACATGCGGGTCAGCACATATAAAATCCCCTGCACCAGCCCCCAGACCACGTAGTTCCATCCCGCGCCGTGCCACAGCCCGCTGATCAGAAAAACCAGCAGCAGATTGACATACATCCGCGTTTTCCCTTTCCGGCTGCCGCCCAGCGGGATATAGACGTTCTGCGTCAGGAACCGGTTCAGCGTGATGTGCCACCGTTTCCAGAACATGACGATACTGGATGAGCGGTAAGGGGAGCGGAAATTTTCCGGAATCCGGATGCCAAACAGCATCCCCAGTCCCCGGGCCATATCGCAATAGCCCGAAAAATCAAAATAAAGCTGGAAGGTATAAAACAGCATTACCAGCACCGCGTCCGTCCCGTTTAAGGCGGAAAGGTTTTCATAGCCGAAATTGACCGGTTTGGCAAGGGTATCCGCCAGCAGCACCTTTTTGCCCATCCCCAGTCCGAACAGATAAACGCCCCTGGCAAAGGTCTCCCAGGAAAACGACCGGCTGCCGATCCGGTCAAACTGCGGCAGCATTTCCTCCCGGTTGACGATGGGCCCGGCGATCAGCTGGGGAAAAAAGGAAACGAACAGCGCGTACGAAACCGGCCCTGTGACCCGCTCCCGTTTGCCCTGTATCGTCTCCCGATAAACGTCCGTCAGAAACCCGATCTGCTGGAAGGTGAAAAAGCTGATGCCAAGAGGCAGCAAAATATGCTGCAGGGGCAGACGAGTCCGAAACAGGGCGTTTATGTTTTCCAGGAAAAAATCATAATATTTGAAATAAAACAACAGTCCAAGATTACCGGCCACGCCCAAAGAGAGAACCGCGCGCATCCTGCGTCCGCGCAGCAGGATCCGATAGACCAGATAATTGAACCCGATGCTGATCAGCATGATCCACAGATAGGAGAGATTGAAATATCCGTAAAACCAGAAAGAGAACCCGATCAGCCAAATCCTGGCCGCCTCTTTTTTCCCCGCCCGCTCCAGCAGATAGAACCCGGCCAGACAGAGGGGGAGGAACAGAAAAAGAAAAATATAGGAATTAAAGAGCATCCTGCCCCTCCACTTCGATCACATGGTTTTTCTTTTCGTACGGCGCAGGGATCTCGTATTTCCATACGGCGTTTCCCATCTCGTCCTCCGAAATCTTTTCAAAGCCCTGCAGCCCGTAAAAATCCCGCACCATCCCGTTTTTGGCGGTGGGATAATAATAGCCGTAAAGGGTGTGAATCCCTTCCAAAAGACACCGCTTTACCACAGCGTCCATCATGGCAAATTCCATCTCCCGTTTCAGCACGCGGCAGCTCATGAGCCAGAGCTCCAGATGCAGGCTGTCGTTTTCCTTACGGCCGATGACCACGGAAACCACGCCGTTATCCCCGAATTTATCCGTCAGCTTTCCATACAGGGTCAGATACTTCCGATCCGCCGCCGTCTGCTCGATCTGCGCCTGGGTGAACCGCTTCGTCGTCAGGTTAAACTGATTGCTCTTGTTGGTCAGCTGGGCGATACGCGCCATGTAGACCGGCTCAAAGGGCGCGATTTGAGCCCGCATCTCAAGAGAACGCAGATACGCGCCGTAATCCGAAAACGACTCCTGCTGCCGCTGCCGCATCAGATTGGCCTGATACATTTGGCTGCGTCTGCGATCGTCTTCGGAAAGGGACGTCACCTCAAAATAGCCGCCCCGGTCCAAAACGCGGATGTAATCCTCCGGGCTTCCCATCCGGGGCGCGGTTACGCCGGGCGCCTGCTGCGCCACGATCTCGCGCTCCGCCGGGTTGTCGTCTGCAAAGACCAGGCTCTCCGGCAAAATATTCATCCGCGCAGCGATTTCCAGCAGATTCTTGCTTTTGGGCTCCCAGTTTGCCAGAATCAGGACAAAATCCTCCGGCCGCAGAATCCCCGCCGGATGGTTCAGGCCCGCCAGCGCGTTTTCTTCTTCATTTTTGGACGCCACGTTGAGCGGCACGCCGCACTCCTTTAACAGTTTTACATAGGACTGAAATTCCGCATATACCTGTCCCATTCCCGTTTCCGGACCGATCTCCAGATTTTCCACCCCGTCGTCGCCCACGATGCCGCCCCAGAGCGTCTGGTCCAGATCCAGCACCAGGGACTTTTTATTTTTCCCGAATACGGACTTGATGATATTGGCCACATTGTGCGCCAGCCAGGGAATCGCGGAAAAACTGAGGGCGTATTTATACATGTGCCAGTAGATCGGATCCGACCACTGATCCAGCCCGTAGACCGCCGACTGATAGTTGATATCGTTGATCAGGAAATTCGGATGCGTCTGGGCGTACTGCGCAAAACGCCGGTTGAGTCCGGTGACAAAATTTATCCTGCCGCCCGGCATCGCGCAGTCCTGATTGCCCAGCAGCCGAAAAGAAGGATACTCGAAATTGTTCTGGATGATGGGGCAGCGCCGGGTTTCGGCCAGCCTCTCCCACATGGTCTCGAACCTTTGATATTCCTCGTCCAGAAGCTTTTTGGCGCTTTCCTGTGTGTCGCCGGGCGCGGGAAAGTTTTGGATATTGCGCAGGCTGGTATGCAGATAGATCAGATCCGGTTCAAACGCGTCCAGCGTTTCATTGCCGAACATGGCGTCCTCCCAGTAGCGATTGTATTCCGATTCGTAAAAGACAGGTTCAATCCCCTGATTCAAAAGAAAAAGCTCCAGCATCCGCACCACGTCGTGGGTGGTGGAACCGCCCAGCACCGCGATCTTTTTTTGCAGCCGGACGGAACCGTCCTCTTTCAGACGGCGTTTCAGACTCCTGGATTTTTTTAACAGATACTCGCTGTCAAAGGGATATTCCAACTCCTTTAGCATGTTCATTCCTCGCTTTTTGAAACAGAAAAATCGGATCCGGGTTTTTTCTCCACCACCTGCAGACGGAACTCAAAATCTCTCCGGTCCTTCGTCCCCAGATTGTGTAAAATCAGCCCGGTGAACATGGACTGGATCGCCGCCAGAACGGCGAAGCCGCAGACAATCAGCGTAGGGAACCTCCGCACCAGCCCGGTCTGCATAAATTCAATCCACACCGGAATAAAAAAGCCGGCCGCCAGCAGGCAAAGCGCCAGCGCGACGATGCCAAAAAACGCAAACGGACGGTACTGACGGAACATCCGAAAGATCATCCGCAGCACCTTAAAGCCGTCGGAACAGGTGTTTAATTTGGACTGGCTGCCCTCCGGCCGGTCCCGGTATGCGATCACCACATTGTCCACCTGCAAATTATTATAGACCGCGTGAATGGTCATCTCCGTCTCGATCTCAAAGCCCCTGGAAAGCACGGGAAAGGTCTTGACGAAACGGTAGGAAAACGCCCGGTACCCCGTCATGATATCCCGGATATCCGATCGGAACAACAGATTGATGGCCGAGCGCACCATACTGTTTCCCATATTATGAAAGGGGCGTTTGTTTTCTTCAAAATAGGTCGAGGAAAGGCGGTCTCCCACCACCATATCCGAATTTTTGGAAAGCACCAGCTTTGCCATTTCCGGCGCGTTTTCCATGGGATAGGTGTCGTCTCCGTCCACCATGATGTAGCACTGCGCGTCGATTTGCTGGAACATCCGGCGGATCACATTTCCCTTTCCCTGCTGATACTCCCGGCGCACCACGGCGCCCGCGTCGGCGGCGATCTGCGCGGTGCGGTCGGTGGAATTGTTGTCATATACATAGACCACCGCCTCCGGCAGCGCCCTTTTGGCGTCCTGTACGACCTTTCGGATCGTCTTTTCCTCATTGTAACAGGGTATCAATACCGCTATCTTGTCCATTCGCCACCTCTTATGCTCCGGCGTCTGTTTCTTTTCTTTCCAATGCCAGCACCGCCTCTTTTTCGATCCGACGGCCTTTGGAAAGATGGAAGGCCACCGCTTCCTCCTGCGAAAACTCCGGCGTGATCTCCTGGGGCAGGACCTGTCCCGGATGGAATAAAATCTCCAGCGTCCTGTTCTTTCGGTCCGCGTACCGGCACAGATCCGGCAGCAGCGTCCGCACCCGGTCAAGATCCATATTTCCGCTCATAATCAGGCCCCAGAGAAACATCGGCGCAAGCCCCATGGCGCGAAACCGCTTTTGCTGCCGCAGGGAACAGTAATGTAACACTGCGTTTTTGACCAGATTCACCGGCCGGTAGGTCCGATACAAAGAGCCCTTTCGAAGAAAGGGCAGCAAAGGTTCGGCCGCGTCCCGGATATACTCTGCCTCCCATCCTTCTTCCTGTAAGACCTCGCACAGCGCCGTCATTACAATCGGGATCATGTGGGTATGCTGATGGCTGTCGATGCGAAGACGGGTCATTTCCGGAAACGCCTCCCGCACCGCCGCCAGCTGCGCGCAAATCTCCTGCTTTAACTGCGCCTTAAGCCTCTTTTGACCGGGCAGATGGGAGCGCAAAAACAGCGTTCCCCAGGATGCGCAAAAGTGTCCCTGCCCGTCCGTCAGATCCGAAAGCCTGTCCGGATCGGAAAGGCAGCTTCCCTCCATAAGATTGATATGCGCCGAAATCTTCACCGGATGGGGAAAGGACACAAAAGCGTCCCGGTACATCCGGACGCATTGGGAAAAACAGCTCATATTGGGCAATACGCTGATGCTGTCCAGCTTTCCTGCCCGGATACAGTCCAGAATATCCTGCGTGGCGTGTACGGATTCTCCGAAATCGTCCGCGTGAACGTCAATCCGTCCCATCCCGGTCCTCCTTTTCCTCGTGCAGGATCATGGCGTCCACCAGATAACGGGGCCGTTCCTTGCTTTCCAGATAAATCTTGCCGATATAGGCCCCGATGATGCCCTGCGAAATCATCATGACGCCGCCGATCAGACAGATCGAAGCGACGATGGTGGTCCAGCCCGCCACCACCTTGCCGCAGATCCAGTCCACAATACTGGAAATGAAGATCAAAAGGCTGACCAGAAACGTCACAAAGCCGATCCCGGTAATAATCTGCAGCGGTCGGGTGCTCATGGACGTGATGCCGTCCACCGCCAGCGTGATCATCTTGCGCAGCGTGTATTTGGACTGCCCGGCCTCCCGTTCCTTTACGTCAAAATATACCACGTCGGACGAAAATCCCATGGTGGGGATCAGCCCCCGCAAAAACAGATTGACCTCCTTAAACTCCGACAGGGCGTTCAGCGCCTTTTTGGACAACAGGCGGTAATCCGCGTGATTGGTGATGGTCTTACATCCCAGCAGATGCATCAGTTTGTAAAAAATACCGGCCGTGGTCTTTTTGAAAAAGCCGTCCGTATTCCGGTCGTTACGGATGCCGTAGACGATATCGCTCCCGTTTTCATAGCACTCCAGGAACCGATCCAGCGCCTCGATATCCTGCTGCAGATCCGCGTCGATGGTGACCACCGCGTCCGCCCTGCTCCGGGCGGCCATCATTCCGGCCAGAATCGCGCTCTGGTGCCCGTAGTTGCGGGAAAACCGCAGCCCGGCAAACAGCTCGTCCTGCTGAGTATACGTATGGATGAGTTCCCAGGTCCGGTCCCGGCTGCCGTCGTCCACAAACAGCACCCGGCTTTTGGACGAAATCTTCTCTTCCCGCATCAGGCGGCGCATCTTGTCCCGTAACCGCGTCATGGACAGCTCCAGCGCTTCCTCCTCGTTATAACAGGGTACAACCAGATATAATACCGTATCCTTCATAAGCAGATATCCCTTCATTTTAATATAAGCTTTCGTATATGGTTCATTCTACTCTAAGAATCCCCAAGATTCAAGAGCGGATACGGATCCTTCCGCCTATTGTCGGCGCGGCACCCGTACCACCCGGTCCTTTCCAAAAAACTGCCGTACCACGGTATTGCTCCAGGCGTTCGGATCCTCCAGCACCTCCATGTGCATAAAGGGGCCCTGCTCCGAGTTCATCGCCGGAAGTTCCACCTCTTTTGCGGAAGGATCCAGCAGGATTGACAGCCGCTCCTGCATCTGCTCCCGGTAATCGTCCGCCTGTCCGGTCACAATAAAATCCCAGCACTTATAAAAGGTGGTGTCCTTAAGCGTCCCCTTCCGGGAAAAAACAAAGAGCAAAAGCAGCAGCAGAATCGGAAGGAATACCCGCAGCCTGGTCTTGCCGACATCATACGCCTTCTGCCGTCTTTTGTGCCGGTCGGCAAGCCAGCCGGCGCAATACGTCAGGACAGCCAGCAGCGCGAGCAGAAAAACCTGCCAGATCGTATTGGGCACTCCGCCGGAAACATCCACTCCCGCATACAGCCCCGGCGCAAACATGGCGCACCAGGTGGCAAACATCAGCGCTGCAAAGGCGCCCGGAAGCGGAAACGAAAAGACTTGCCGCTCCTGCCTGCGAAACGCCTCATAGAGCAAAAAGAAGGCGACCGCCATCAGAACCAGCGCAGCCGGATATTGCCGGACGTATCTTGCGATACCGGAAAACCCTTCCACAAAACAACGGCCAATGGTCGTCAGGATCCGGCCGATGTGAAATCCGAAATCCTCTCCGCCCCGGTTTTTATTTCCCGGAGAGATCATGCTCACATACAAGCCGACAGCCTCCAGGAGCAGAGGAAAGAAAAGCCTGCGGACAAAGCGCTTTTTTGGGATATGAAAAAGCACCACATAAATCAGCACGATGGGGGCCAGCAGCGCGGCCAGATAACTGGAACCTCCCAGAAGCGTCATACAGACGCAAGCGCCCCAAAACCAGCGCGCCCTGCCGTCCTCGTCTGCAAAGCGGAAAAAACAATACATCGCCGCCATGGCCAGTCCATAGGGCACGATATAATGCACGGTTCCGTTATACCAGAAGATCCCGGATTTTGTACTGGGGAAAAACTGGATCATGGCAGTCAGGACAAGCAGATCGACACAAAAAAACGTGGCCGCAGAAATCTTCAGTTTTTTCACCAGCAGATAATGCAAAACCAAAGATGTGCTCCCGATAATGACCGCCAGCATCACCCAGGGAACGATCCCGTAAAGATTGGGGGAGAATACTTCCGGCTGCAGTGCCATCAAAAACATGGTGAACCAGGTTCCCTGCCAGCCGTACCAGCATTGCTTTGTCATCCCGGCGGCCGCTTTCATCGTCTGAAAAAGGTTATGGGTCTCAAGCCATGCCAAATGAGCCGGATAGCCGTATCCGTAATCGTCTCCGGTCGCGTGCACGTAACCGGAAAGATACAGGATCGGAAGCAGGCCCAACATGAACAGCACCGCCAGAATGATGGCAATTTTTCTATGATCGCAGGCAAACACGCCTGCAAGGAATTTCTTTTTCATGCTTTCTCCTTCCCTGCCCTCTCACAGGATCCGTTTGATCCCCGGGATCCGTTTCAGAATCAGCGTGACCACAAGCGCCGCCGCATAAGTCGCTGCCACATAGACCGTACAGGCCAAAATCCCCACGGAATGTTCGGTCAGATACCGATACACCGGCAGAAACACGATCCGCACCAGTTGTTCTGTCAGATAAATCCCGAAGGAACAGGATCCCAGACAGAGTATGGCCTTCGCGGCCCGATCCCCAAAGGGGACGATGGCGCATCCCGACCGGATCGCCTAAAAAACCGCCATTGCCAATAGCGGCGTGAAAAAGTCCAGATCCCTCTGCGCGTATTGCCCGTTCTTTTCATAACAAAGCCACACCACCACGCAGGAAAGCCCGATCACCACCGCCGCCGCCAGGCACGACTGTACAAAAATCCGCTTTTCTTCTTCTGCGGTTTTCTCTTCCCGTCCCGACAGCCAGA
>CANQUI010000042.1 GCA_947626995.1 uncultured Eisenbergiella sp.
GCTGCGCTGTATAATTACGCCACGAAGAACGGTATTAAGTATGTCCTGACCGGCGGCAATAATTCCACGGAGTGCGTCCGCGAGCCGATCGAATGGGTCTACCAGAATGATATCCGCATGATCCGGGATATTCATAAGAAATATGGGACAAGGCCCCTTAAGACGCTTCCCATGTGCGGAATGTTCAAGGCGCATATTTATTACCGCTACTTGAAGGGAATGAAAGTGGTCAAGATACTGGATATGATCCCCTATACCAAGAAAGACGCCATAGCCACCCTGCAGAGGGAGTTTGACTGGGAACCGTACGCAAACAAGCATTTCGAGAGTATTTTCACACGCTTCTATGAGGGTTACTGGCTGATCAAGAAGTTCGGATATGATAAGAGAAAATGTCATTTTTCCAGTCTGGTCCTGACCGGACAACTGGACAGGGAAGAGGCGATAAGGATATTGGAACAGCCGCCCTATGATCCGGAACAGGCGATGCAGGATTTGGAATATGTCGCCAAGAAGCTGGGAATCACGAAAGAGGAGTTCATCGAGATGATGGAACAGCCCAATAAAACCTACAAGGATTATAAGAATACCTCGTGGCTGATCGAACTGGCTGTAAAGGTATCGAGAATGCTGGGAATGGAGAGGCGGCAGTACCGCTGAGAAGACACGATGATAGCAGTGATCAATTACGGAATGGGGAATACCGGATCCATCATAAACATGCTGCACCGGATCGGGGCGGAAGCGGAGGTGGCGGAGCGGCCGGAAGACCTCGCCTTGGCGGATAAGATCATACTTCCGGGAGTGGGGACATTCGATACGGGAATGGGGAACCTGGAGGAGATAGGGTTTGCGGGAGCGATCCGGGACGCAGTTCTGGGAAAAGGGAAACCGATCCTGGGAATCTGCCTGGGGATGCAGCTTCTGGGGAACCGTAGTGAGGAAGGAAAGAAGGAAGGTCTGGGGCTGATCGATTTTGACAACGTCAGATTTTCATTCGCTGCGGAGACGGGGCTTAAGATTCCGCACATGGGATGGGACATTGTGGATATCAGGAAACAGGTTCCGCTGGTAGAGGGAGTTAGCGAAAGGCCGAGATATTATTTCGTACATTCCTACCATGCAGTGTGCAGGGATCCGGCGGATGTCCTGATGAGCTGCAGTTACGGATATGAGTTTACGGCGGCCGTCAACAGGGGGAAGGTCTACGGGACGCAGTTCCACCCGGAGAAGAGCCACCGCTTCGGAATGAAGATCATGGAGAATTTTGCGAGGTGTGTCTGATGTTTCAGAGACCAAGGATCATACCATGCCTGTCCATCATAGATACGGATCTGGTAAAAACAACACAGTTCAGGGAACCGAGATACCTGGGCGATCCGGTCAACGCAGTGAAGATATTCAACGACAAAGGCGTTGACGAACTGTGTGTACTGGATATAAGGGCCAGTGTGAACCATGAGAAGCCCAGGATGGATTATCTGAAGGATATCGCCAGTGAAGCATTCATGCCGCTGAGCTACGGCGGAGGGATCACCACACTGGATGAGATCAAGGAGATATTCCATATCGGATATGAGAAGGTTATCTTAAATACATCCGCATTCCAGAATAACGGATTAATCGAAAAAGCGGCGCAGGCAGCCGGTTCCCAGAGCATCGTCGTGTCAATCGATTATAAGACGGAAATGTTCGGTAAGAGGAACTGCTATATCAGCAGCGGGACCAGAAAGGTGAAGCTTACGCCGGTCCAGGCAGCAAAGACGGCGGAAAACCTGGGGGCGGGGGAACTCTTGTTGAACGCCATCTCCCGGGACGGTATGATGGATGGATACGACCTGCACACGATCCGGGAAGTAGCGGATGCGGTGAGTATCCCTGTGATTGCTTCCTGTGGGGCAGGGAAGACTGGGGATATCAAGGCCGCCCTGGAGGAAGGACATGCCCATGCGGTGGCGGCTGGGAGTTTGTTCGTGTATTACGGGGAAGAGAAAGCGGTGCTGATCAATTTCCCGGAGGAGAAGGAATTTGTGGGGGAAGGGATATTCAGGTATTGAATATGGAGAATAGTAAGATAGCTTTTAAGGATAATGCATTTGATTTATTAAGAATTCTGGCGGCCTTTCAGGTTATGTTTGGGCATATGGTGGAACATCTGGAATTGGGGTCGGCAGCAAATGGATTGGTAGAAATTCTGGTTCGGATATCTCATATTATTCCAGGCAGGGGTGTAATTATCTTCTTTGCTATTAGTGGTTATCTGGCAATTCCATCAATTGAGAATTGTTCGCTATGGCAATATTGCAAGAAAAAATTTGCCAGGATATATCCTGGATTGTGGTTTGCCTTTCTAATTAATACAATTATAATTGCTACATTATATGGTATGCCGCAGAGATTGTTGGATAATCTGATTTATATTGTCACACAGACTACTTTCTTTCAATTTTATACGGGAGATTGGCTCAGGGGATATGGAGCCAGTACTGCAAATGGTTCTTTATGGACGATATCTGTGTTGATTCAGTTTTATATAGTTGCTTATGTTTTCTATAAGAAATGCTACCATTGGCGTCTGGGGGGGTGGATCGCCTCAATCATAGGTATGCAAGCGGTTAGCGTATTAATCAGTAACTGCGGTAGTTTTATGCCAGAGATACTATATAAGCTAATTAATGTATCGTTGATTCCATATTTTTATATTTTTATGTTGGGAATGTTTGTTTACAAATTTAGGGAACGGATGTTGCCAGTGATAAAGGAAAAAGTATGGCTCTTATTCGCATGTTACATAATTATCAAAGTATTACTGATGAATATAAATATGCCTATTTCTTTGGGAGTGAATTATGATATCTTTACTGCCAGTTTATTATCTTTTGCTGTGATAGGTATTGCGTATAGACTGGGCACGATCAGATTTAAAAATGAGATATCATATGGAATTTTTATTTGGCATATGATAGTCGTTAATATTGCTATAGAGATTATAAAGATAAATGGCTGGGGACAGAATATATCTATGAGATGTATGTTAGGCCTGATAGGATTGTTAGTTACAATCCTTGCTTCTTATATATCAACAGTTTTTGTAGAAAGACCGTTTAGAAAGATTATTTTAAATAAGGGAAAATAAAAGAATGAGTGAATTGCTGCGTTATAGCAAGAAAATAATACTGAATTCAATATTGATGATATTTAGGATATTTAGGATAAAGCAGAACAGAATTGTATTGCTCGATGATTTGGCATATAAATATGCGGGAAATCCTAAATATGTCGCAGAATATCTTGTAAGAAATTATCCGGGTGAATTTGAAATTATATTTGCCCTTTGTGATACGGAAGAATCTAGTTGTCTTGAGCAAAGAGGAATTAGAACGGTAACTTACAAGTCGTTAAAGTTTTTCTATTATGCAATGACGGCAACGGTATTTCTGACTAACAGCGGTGGTATTTCTTTTATTCCTTTCCGTAAAAGACAGTATGTAATTAATACTTGGCATGGCGGAGGTGCATATAAAAAATGCGGGATCTATATGTATGAAAATACGTTTCTTTTTCGCAGAGATTTGAGAATGTCTGCAGAGAAGACATCTGTGTTTTTATCGACATGTTCTCGTTTTACAGAGGTAATGTCGGAATCTATGCTTATACCAAAAGAAAAATTTTGGGAAATAGGGATGCCGCGAAATGATATTTTACTGAATAGTGATCAGAAAATAAAAGAAAAAATACGAAAAGAAATAGGTTTAAAACCGGATGAAATGTTAGTTTTGTTTGCACCCACATATCGTAAAATAGATGATAATTATTATAAGGATTCTATAGCAATTCCATATGGAATAGATTGTGAAGGGGTTTGTGCCGCCTTACACAAGCGCTTTGGGGGGAAGTGGAGATTTGGTTTCCGCTTGCATCCTACCGTAGTAAATAGTGAAGAATTGCCAGATGGAGATATCCTCAATTTATCTGATTATAAAGATATGCAAGAATTACTTCTGGTGGCAGATGTAATGATAAATGATTTCTCTTCATCAATGTGGGATTTCATGTTAACAGGAAAACCCAGTTTTCTTTATGCTAAGGATTTGAAACATTATATAGAAACTACAGAGGTATATACACCGATTTCTGCATGGCCATTTTCTAAAGCGGTCAATAATGAAGAGTTGATAAATAATATATTAGAATTTAAGGAAAATGAATATGCGGAAGCCTGTAAGCAACATTATAAGGATTTGGGCGGGAGAGAAACAGGAATGGCTACGCAGTTGGTTTGCAAAAGAATAAGTAATATATGTAAAAATATAGGGAGATATTATGGAAATAGCATATTGTAGCTTATTATTACCAGAAGAGAAAAGAATTGCTGAACGTGCAAAGGGATACATATCTGGAACATCTCTTCATAAATTTACTAAAGCAGTAATAGAAGGAATGGATAACAATTTATCAAAGCATGCTACAGTCTTTAATATTATAAACACATTAAATTATCCAGGATTTCCAGATCTACTGTTCAAGACGGAAAGGTGGAGCCATGATGGGACTTCACAAGATTGGCATATTGGATATATTAATTTATTTGGTATAAAATATATAACGCAGTCTGTGAATTTATATAAAAAGTTATATAAGTGGGTAAAAGCGAATTCTGATGATCAATGCATAATTTGCGTACATCATATTTATTTTCCTTCAATGGTAGCAGCTTATTTTGTAAAGCATAGATTTAAGAAAAAGATAAAATTATGCTTAATTACGGGAGATATGACAGGAAATTATGGTCTTATGTCCCAACATAAGATGAATCTTAAACAAAGATTGACCAATATTATGGACAATTATATTGAGAAACTGGTTAAAGAATATGATTGTTATGTATTTGCTACGAGGGATATGGCGACAGCGTATGGAGTAATTGATAAACCCTTTACAGTATTGGAATGTGCATATATAAAAACAGAATATCCAGAGGATTTGAATGAAATCCATATTTCTAGAGGAACAAAAATAATTTTTTATGCGGGCTCGCTTCGTAAAGAATATGGCCTTGTTCATTTATTACGAGCCTTTTCACAAATAAGTGATCCAGATTACCGCCTATGGTTAGCAGGAGGGGGAAATGCAGAAGATATAATTTCTGAGTATCAGAAGAGGGACTCGCGGATAGAGTTTTTGGGGTTTCTATCTCCAAAGGAAGTGCATAATAGACAGCGCTTAGCTACTGTTCTAGTTAGTCCGCGTACAGCAGAATTGGAGTTCGTAAAATATAGTTTTCCAAGCAAAACATTGGAATGTCTTGCATCGGGGACCCCCTATATTGCGCATCGCCTTCCCTGCGATCCTCCTGAATATAGTGACTATATTCAATATTGTTTGGATGATTCCGACGATGCTTTAAAGAATAAAATAATTGAAATATGTGAATTGCCATTAGAGCAGCGAAAGATTATTGGAAAAAAAGCTGAAGAGTTTATTGCTCGTGAAAAAAATCCGACTGTTATGTGCAAACGCATTATAAAGATGCTTGAGATTATAAACGAATAGGAATGTACTAATTTAGGAGGGAAATAAACAGTGATATGCAAAAAATACAGGTTGTTTTTTACCTTTTTTCTAATAACAATGGCGCTGTCCGCAACTTCTCAGGTATTCAATAAATTGTTGCCATTGCCTTTGATAGTTAGAAGAGGATGTACAATTTTTATATATTTCCCATTTATATTGTGTATTTTTTGGAGGATGGCATTTGACTTAAGGCGATTCTCTAGGGAGCAGACGGTAGTTATGTATTATATATTTGGCTTATATTGTGTTGCATTGCTTGTATATAGGCGTTTTCTTGGGATGGAGGTACTGGAAAGTGCATATTATCTGATCGTACTGTTTGGATCGATTGCATTGGGATTACAAATTAAAGATCATCATTTGCGGCTAACAGAACGGGAGCTATATTGTAACCTTGTTGCAATTTTAATCTATATGATAATGTATCGGATAGTGTGGGCGGTCCTTTTTCATGATACAGATGCACCAATAAATATCAATTTGACATCTGGCAGTGTTGCATTGTTGTCTCCACTAATCTTAAGATATTTTGAGAAAAAAGAGAAAGTTGAGTATGTCAAAGGGATTACTTTGTTTTGTTTAAGCACGATAATTATTATTTCGACAGGCTCCCGAAGCATTTTTATTCTATATATCTTTATGTTCTTTATATTATATTTTTATTATTTTCGCTTTCGGAATGTTTTTTTTAGAATATCTAGTGCCATTTGTATAACTATCGCAATTTCTTACTTTTTAGCAGTATTCGATGTGGGTGATATTCAATATGCATTAGCGAGGGAGAGCAACATATCTTTTCTAAGTAAAATAGCAGATATTTTTTTATATGAAGAAAAAAATAATTATAAGTTTGAAAATTTGTATGTGAACCAATATAATCAAGAAGAAACGCCGGTTGAGGTTACTCAATCGTTAAGTTCAAGCGCATTACAGATTGGATATAGTGATTCAATGCGAGAGGACCTAATGCATTTAGGGATAGAGCAAATAAAAAAGAATCCATGGATAGGGACGGGAGATATATTATATTATTATCAAATATCAGAGGATTACGGAACTGAACAGTCTTCCCATAATTTTATAATAGAATCTATAATCTGTTTTGGCATTATAGGGTTATGTTTGCTAGGAGTCTTCTTTTTTTTCTGGCTAAAAACATATTTCTTTTTTTCGGGAATAAGTTTACAATGGTTGTTTATGTTTTTAAGTATGATTTTTTATTTTTCCTTTGGTTTTGTTCAGCCAATTGTATATAATGAATTAATATGTCCGCTATTTGTATTGGTTATAGTATATTATAGCATGCAGGTAAAAAGGCATAAGTTTGGAAGGGTAGAGAAATGAGCAGTAATTTGGCGCAGTTAAGTGATAAAAATAGAATTAGTTTATATAATGCGTTGTCAGCATTCGGATTAACTTTATGTAATGGGCTATTGGGTATAATTTCTACTCATTTTATTATTACATATTTTGGCTCAGATTTCAATGGTTTAAATTCTACCGCTAACCAGATTGTAAATATTCTCTTATTGTTAGAAGGTGGTTTTACACTGGCGTCAAATGTGGCTTTGTTTTCACCGGTAACGCAGAATGATTATAAAACAATCAACGGCATTTTGGTGGCAACCAGACAAAAGTTTCATCAAATCGGTTATGTTTTTTTGGCATTGGGCGTTATAGCTTCACTTGTTTTTGCAAAAATAGTAAATAGTGCACTAACCAAACCTTTTATTATATCCATTACATTAATGACTGTAATTCCAACAGCATTTAACCTCTATTATGCAACAATTTACAAAGTTTTGCTACAGGCACAACAAAAGGAATATATTATCAATTTTATTACAATGTTAACAGTGAGTGGAGGGCATATTGCGAATATTATAGCAATTATTTTCGGATGCCCTATGTGGACAGTGCGTTTTATTACAATGTTTTTTGCATTAGTGAACAGTATTTTTATTGCGGATTTTGTTAAACGTAAAAATGTTTTTTTGGATTTGAAAATAGAACCGAGAATAGATTTGATAACAGGAACAGGAGATGTTCTTGCTCAGAAGATAACAGGAGTTGTATATAATTCAGCACCTATTGTTTTCCTTGCAATATCTCCTATAGGGGGCACAATGCTTGCCAGTGTTTATGCAGTATATAATAGTGTTCTTGTTATGATAAAAAGTTTGTTGCATGCAATTATAGATGCTCCGAGATTGAGCTTTGGACAAATGTTGGCAGAACATGATAAGGAATACATCTGGCCTATATTTGCTCAGTATGAATATATAGCGTTTCTTGCAATTTTTGTACTCTTAACTACAACCTATAAATTAATTTTACCGTTTGTTCGTTTATATACAAATGGAATTAACGATATTAAATATGAGGACGCTTTAATCGCGCTTTTGATGGTACTTACTTCTTCCGTGGAAATGTTTCATATTCCAAGTGGGCATCTTATCAATATGGCAGGTAAATTTCGAATTAGCAGGAATTTTCAAGTGTTAGTTTGTATAATATTGGTTTTGTTGATGTTACTTGGAGGCAATGTTTGGGGAGTATATGGAATGTTGGGAGCGATTTTGGTAGCCGCAATTTTGCTCGCAGTGCTTGAAACAGGGTACGTTCATGTTTTTTTATTTAGAGGAAAAATTGGTCAATTGGTTCGTCGGATAGTGCCTCTTTTAATAGCAGGAATATGTGTTTGTGAGACGGAACGATTTGTGACGATGAAAGTTGAGAGCTATGCTTCTTTTATGTTATATGGTGTAGTTTTAGTACTATTTAATAGTTTGGTGGCGATAGTTGTAAGCATTCTTTTTAACAGAGAAGAATTAGAGTTAATATTAAGACGATGCGAGGGATTAATAGTCAGAAATTAATTGATGAATTTCGTATGAGGGGAAGAATAAAATGAATATAGCTGTAATATTTGCTGGCGGTGTCGGACGGCGTATGACCAATGCTGCTCGACCAAAACAGTTTCTAAAGTTATATGGGAAAGAGATTATTATATATACTCTTGAGCGTTTTGAGCATTGTGCGGAAATTGATGCAATTGTTGTGTCCTGTATTGAAGAGTGGCTCCCATATCTTCAGAGAATTGTAAAAAGATATGAAATAAATAAACTAAGGCGTATTATTCCTGGCGGACGAACCGGCCAGGAATCTATTTATTTTGGGTTGAAAGCGGCAGAAGATATTTCGGAAGGAAGAGAAGACATCGTATTGATTCATGATGGTGTAAGACCATTCATTGATGAGAAAACGATTCAAAATAATATTGAATCTGTAAAAAGGAATGGTTCTGCTATCACGGTAACACCTGCGGTTGAAACAATCATTCGGATGGAAAATGGAAAGGTGGCAGAGACTTTAAATCGTACGGTATGTGGGTTGGCACGGGCACCGCAGAGCTTTTATTTAAGAGATATTTTAGAGGCGCATGAAAAAGCACGTGATGAAGAAAAAGATGATTTTATCGATTGTGCTACTATGATGAACTATTATGGAATGCAGCTTTCAGTAGTGGAAGGGCCAATAGAGAATATCAAAATAACGACGCCGGCAGATTTTTTGGTATCTAAGGCATTTTATGAGGCAGAGGAGCATTCGCAAATATTTGGAATATGACAGAAGGAATTTGTTAAATGGAATGGAAAAATACTATTTCAAAGGAAGATTTAGAGAAAATATATAATTCGACATTTATCCCTTGGGAAAAATTACAAAACAGTACAATATTTATTACCGGAGCTACTGGACTCATTGGTGCAACTCTGATTAATGCTTTATTATATGTGAATGATAAACGACATCTGAATCTCTCTATTTTAGCCTTGGTAAGGGATAAGAAGAGAGCAGTAGAGCGGTTTTCTGGCTTGGAAGATTATTCAGAGATTTTGCGGTTTAAGATTGGTACAGTGGAATCATTGCCTGAAATTGACGAAAGAATAGATTATGTTATCCACGGAGCGAGTCAGACAGCTAGCCGAATGTTCATAGAGCAGCCGGTGGAAACAATAGCCACGGCAGTAGACGGAACAAAGAATCTCCTCGAGTTAGCGCGAAAGAAAAAAGTTAAAGGTTTTGTATACCTGTCAAGTATGGAAGTTTACGGATATCCTGAGCGGGGACACAAAGTTATAGAAGATGAGATAGGCGCTGTGACACCACTTGACTTACGCAATAGTTATCCGTTAAGTAAACAGCTTTGTGAAAATATGTGTTGTGCTTACAGTGGAGAATATAATGTCCCGGCTAGGATTATTCGGCTTACGCAAACATTTGGCCCAGGTGTAAATTATAATGATACCAGGATATTTGCGGAATTTGGACGATGTGTTATAGAAAAAAGGGATATTGTATTAAGAACAACAGGGGAAACAGAGAGAAGCTATTTATATACGTCCGATGCTGTAACTGCGATTCTAACAGTGTTATTGAAGGGGAAGAATGCACAAGCTTATAATGCAGCAGATGAAAGAACTTATTGTTCTATTGCAGAAATGGCTCAGAAAGTGGCTGAAATGGGTGGAATTCAGGTGAAATTTGATCTGGTAGATGAGAATGTCATGGGGTATCCGAAAACATTATATATGGATTTAGATACTTCTTTGATAAGAAGTCTTGGTTGGATTCCGGGGGGGTATTGAATCCTTTGTTGTGGATGTATCATAGGATGATTCATTATATGATAAAATTGCATAATGTTTGCTAGATATAAGAACAAAAACATAATTTGGGAGGCTACTATGCACACTTTACTTCAATATCCTTTCGACAGCCAGTTTCTCCTGCGCAAGCGCAAGTCGATCAAAAAAGAGCTGCTGGCGTCGCCGGGACTTATGGAAAAACATATCGCTATCCTGGGCGGTTCCACCACCCACGACATCAAAGACATGCTGGAACTCTTCCTTCTGGATCAGGGTATCCTGCCTGTCTTTTTTGAATCCGAGTATAATCAATACTGGCAGGACGCCATGTTTAGCAATTTGGAACTGGAAGAACTCAAGCCGGATGTCATTTTTATCCATACGTCCAATCGGAACATCACCGCCTTTCCGGATCTGGAGGACAGCGCAGAGGCGGTAGAAGGCCTTTTAGAGCAGGAGTACCAGCATTTTGCGGTCATGTGGGATAAGCTCCGGGAGACGTATCACTGTCCCATCATCCAGAACAACTTTGAGTATCCCTTCTATCGGCTCCTGGGCAACCGGGACGCCAGTGATATCCATGGAAGGACGAACTTCATCACGCGGCTGAACCAGAGATTCTACGACTACGCTCAGGCTCATGAGCAGTTCTACATCCATGACATCAATTACCTGGCGGCGGATTACGGCCTGGAGAAATGGTCCGACCCGTTCTACTGGCATATGTACAAATACGCCCTCTGCATGGACGCCATCCCCCGCCTGGCTTTCAGTGTATCGAACATCATCAAGTCCCTGTACGGGAAGAATAAGAAGGCGTTCGCCCTGGACCTGGATAATACGCTGTGGGGCGGTATCGTCGGGGACGATGGTGTGGAGAACCTGGCTATTGGGCCGGAGACTTCCATGGGGCAGGTCTACACGGAGTTCCAGCAGTACCTGAAGGCCCACAAAAAGCTGGGCGTGCTCCTGAATGTCGTCTCCAAGAATGAGCAGGAGAACGCCATGGCGGGCCTGAACCATCCGGACGGTGTGCTGAAGCCGGATGATTTTATCAGTATCAAGGCCAACTGGGAACCGAAGAGCCGGAACCTGGTGCAGATGGCAGATGAACTGAACCTCCTGCCGGAGAGTTTCGTGTTCGTAGACGACAACCCGGCAGAGCGTGCTATTATTCGGCAACAGGTGCCGGGTGTCCCTGTGCCGGAGATTGGGCAGGTGGAGCACTATATCAACGTGATCGACCGCTCCGGCTTCTTCGAGGTGACAAACCTGTCTAAAGATGATTTTAAGCGGAACGAGATGTATAAAGAGAACGCGGCCCGGGCCAGGCTGCAGGCATCCTTCGGGAGCTATGAGGATTACCTGAAGTCCCTGGAGATGAAGGGGGAGATCCGGGGCTTCGTCCCGGCGTACATGTCCCGGATCGCGCAGCTGACCAACAAGAGCAACCAGTTTAACCTGACGACGAAGCGGTACAGCCAGGGGGACATCGAAGCTGTGGCGTCGGACCCGGACCATATAACGCTGTACGGAAAACTGGGGGACAAGTTCGGCGACAACGGCGTGGTGAGCATCGTGATCGGGAAGATCGGCGGGGAGAAGCGTGACGAGCTGCATATGGAGCTGTGGCTGATGAGCTGCCGTGTCCTGAAGCGGGACATGGAATACGCCATGATGGACGAACTGGTGGAGAAGGCAAAAGCGGCCGGTATCCGGAAGATCGTGGGGTATTACTACCCGACGGCCAAGAATGTCATGGTGAAGGACTTTTATGCCCTGCAGGGATTTACGAAGGTGTCGGAGGATGGGGCCGGCAACACGGTCTGGGAGTTTGAGATAACGGACGGTTACCGGAAGAAGCAGCATGTGATCGACGTGAACGGCGCCGTGACGGAAGAGGGTGCAGGGAAATGAACGGGACTGACGCGCGGGACTGCCTGGAACTGAGAAGGGCGATTTTTTTGGCCGGATACAGGGGAGGCGCGGCCCACCTGGCGTCCTGCTTCTCTTCGGTCGAGATTTTATATACCCTCTATATGAAGGGAGTCCTTGACCTGGGGCAGTGGGACAGTAGGGAGCGGCATGACCGTTTCATCCTGAGCAAGGGGCACGCGGCCCTGGCCCTCTACGCGGTACTGGATAGGGCAGGGCTGATCCGGCCGGGAAGGCTGCAGGATTATCTTAAGCCCGGCTGCCGGCTCGGCGGGGAACCGCGCCGCGGCGAGCTGGAATGGGTGGAGGCGACGACCGGCTCCCTGGGGCACGGCCTTCCCACAGCGGTGGGACTGGCCCTTGCCCAGAAGATGGACAAGACCCCGTACCGGACCTATGTCCTTCTGGGGGACGGGGAATGCGAGGAAGGGAGCGTATGGGAAGCGGCCGCGGCGGCCGTTTCCTTTTCTTTGGACAATCTTGTGGCGGTACTGGACTGCAACGGCCTGCAGAAGACCGGGACGGTCCCTGACATCATGAAGGCCGTGCATTGGAAGGAAAAGTGGGAGGCCTTCGGCTGGACGGTCCGGGATGCGGACGGCCATGACCCGGAATCCATCAGGGAGTGCCTGCTGCTTGAAGCAGAACCAGGGAAACCGTCCCTTATCATCGCCCATACGGTGAAAGGGAAGGGCGTGTCCCTGATGGAGGGGAACCCCCAGTGGCATTACCGCCTTCCCAACAGGAAGGAGTTAAAGAGATTCAAGGAAGAGCTGGGGATCGCGGAAGGGGAGGTGGTCTGACATGCAGAGGGTCTGTATGGGGAAACTGATGGAACTGGCCCAGCAGGACAGCCGCGTCCTGTATCTGACCGCGGACAGCGGGGAAGGCGGCCTGGACCGGATCTTCCGCATGAACTTCCCGGGACAGTCACTGGAGTTCGGGATCGCGGAAAACGGGATGATCGCGGCGGCGGCGGGACTTTCCATGGCGGGAAAGATACCGTTCGTGTATACGGCGGCCCCTTTCCTTGCGTACCGGTCATACGAGTTTATCCGAAATGACATCTGTCTTCAGGATATGAACGTGAAGATACTGGCGCCGGGAAGCGGCCTGAGCGTGGGGCAGTTGGGCCCCACCCACCATACCACGGAGGACCTGTCTGCGCTCCGTACGCTTCCGGGCCTCCTGGTCCTGTCCCCGGCTACGCCGCTGCAGGCGGCGGAGGCCGTGCGTACAGCGTATGGACATTCGGGGCCGGTCTATATCCGGCTGGGGATGACCGGGGAAAAGGAATTCTATGATGATCCTTACAGGATGACGGTTTCAGGCAACGATACACTGCGGGGAGGAAAAGATGCAGTTGCTTACACGACCGGGAGTATCCTGGAGGAGGTCATGGAAGCGGCCGAACTGCTGGGCGGGGATGGGATCAGCCTGAAGGTGGTCAATGTCAGTATACTGAAGCCGTTTGCGTCGGAAGCCCTGAGAGAGGATGCCGCAAGGTTCAAGGTGATATTTGCCGTGGAAGAACATAACATACATGGCGGTCTGGGCAGTATCCTGGCGGAGACGGCAGCATACCGGGGCTTTCCCCTGCGGGTATATCCTATCGGTCTGTCTGATACATTTGCGGAAGGATATGGGACACAGAAGGAAGTGCGGAAGGAGAACGGCCTTGACGCCGCATCCATCCGGAGGAAGATCAGGGAGGCGCTATGAACACATATACGTTTGATGAGATACCGGACGGGTTAAAGTGCCGGTTTGCAAGGAAGGTCACTGCGGAGATGGAGGATGCCTTCCGTGGGATCTCCGGGGATGAGAACCCGCTGCACAGGGACGATCTGTTTGCGCGGGAGGGCATTCCGGGGGGGCGGTTCCCCGGCCATGTGACATTCGGCATGCTGACAGCCTCCCTGTATTCGACCTTATGCGGGATGTACATCCCGGGAAAATATTCGCTGATCCACAGCATGGAGCTGAAGTTCCTCCAGCCGGTGTTCACAGGTGATACCCTGACGGTGGAAGGAACCGTGACGGATAAGCAGGAAGGGCTGAAGCTGCTCCTGGTAAAGGCCCGGATCGTGAACCAGAATGGGAAATGCGTGTCAAAAGCGGATATCAAGGTGATGGTGCTGCGGTGAGAGGGAATCCGCTAAAAAATGCCTGCCGGTCATGGCAGAGTGATAAAAAAGGAGATCAAGGTTATGACAAGGGAAGAAGTTTATGAGAGACTGAATAAGGTGTTTCAGGAAGTATTCGATGATGACAGTATCACGGTGAACGACGACACTACCTCGGACGACATCGAGGACTGGGATTCCTTCGAGCATATCAACCTGGTGGTGGCGGTGGAAGAGGAATTCTCCTTCAAGATCCCTATGGGGAAGGTCGTCACCATGAAGAACGTAGGCGAGATGGTCGATATCATCATGGAGACAGGAAAGTAAGGACGGACGAAAAGCATGGAGAAGAACCTTCTGGTGATCGGCGCTTCCTCAGACATGGCAATGGGGACGATGCGCCGGATCCATACGGGATATGGCCATATCATAGCGCATTACCGCCGGATGAACAGTACCCTTGGATCGCTTAAGGAGGAACTGGGCAGTAAGCTGGTCCTGCTGCAGGCGGATCTTGCGGATGAGGGAGAAACGGCAGGGCTTATTTCCGGTATACGGGGGACGGGGCTGCCGATTTCCCATGTCCTTCATTTCCCCGCGCCGCCATGTACGAACCAGCGGTTCCCTAAGCTGCCGTATGCGGCGTTTTCCGGGGAACTGGATATTTCCCTGGGGTCCGCTGTACGCATCCTGCAGGCGGTCCTGCCGCAGATGGCGAAAGCCAGGAACGGCCGTGTCGTGTTTATGCTCTCCTTCGTGCTGAGGGATATGCCGCCGAAATACTGCGCCCAGTATGTTGTGTCGAAATACGCGCTCCTGGGGCTGATGAGGGCGCTGGCGGCAGAGTACGCGGATAAGGGGATCACTGTGAACGGGATCTCGCCCGCCTGGGTCATGACGAAATATCTGGATACGCAGCCGGAGATCCTGATCGAACAGAACGCCCAGGAAAGCCCGATCGGGAGGAACCTCGTAGTGGACGATCTGGTGCCGACGGTCTCCTGGCTCCTTTCAGACGGGGCGGCGTGTGTGACCGGACAGAATATTTATGTGACAGGAGGAAGGTAACGGCATATGGCAGTCACATCCTTTTTCTTTTTTGTATTCCTGTTGTTTGGCTTTGGGCTGTTTTACCTTTCACCCGGGCGTTTCCAGTGGGTGACGCTGCTTTTCCTGAGTCTGGTCTTTTACCATTTCGCGGCGTGGGACTTTTCGATCCTGTTCCTGCTCCTATCTGCGGTCTTGGCGTACATCTCCAGCAATATCCTCAGGGTGAAAAGGATAGCGGAGTCATCCCGCGCGAAAGGCTGTGTCACAGCGGTGGCGGTCATAGCTGTTGTCGGGAATGTCCTCCTATGGTTCCTTCTGAAGGGAAGCTCGTTCTGGGTCACAGGGACGGGAATTCTGCACCGTTTTTTACCGTCAATCCCGCAGATCCCCGCCCTTCCTATAGCGGGCGCTCTTGGTATGGGATACTATACCGCCCAGGTGATCGGTTACATCCTGGACTGTTACTGGGGGAATACGGAGCCGCAGAGAAATTTCCTGAAGCTCTTTCTCTTTGTTGTATTCTTTCCGCAGCTTACAGTCGGGCCGATCAGCCGGTATTCCGACCTGCGCTGTCTCTATGAGAAACACCGGTTTTCTTACGACAATATGTGTTTCGGCTGCCAGCGTATCCTGTGGGGAGTGTTCAAGAAGCTGGTCGTCTCCGACCGTGTGGGCATCATCATAAACGGTATTTGGGCAGACACAGCGACATATACCGGCTTTTATCCCTGGATAGCGGTACTCCTGTATCCCCTTCAGATCTACACGGATTTTTCCGGGTGCATGGACATCATCCTTGGGGCGGCGGAACTCTTTGACATCCATCTGGCAGAAAACTTCAGGAACCCGTTCTTTTCGCGTTCCGTGCAGGAGTTCTGGCAGAGGTGGCACATTACCCTTGGCGGCTGGGCAAGGGATTACGTGTATTATCCTGTCCTAAAGAGCAGGCCGGTTCTGGCGATCGGGCGATGGTCAAAGAAGCGTTTTAAGAAGAATAAGCGTATAGCGAAACTGATCCCGTGGGCAGTGGGCAACGGTGTCCTGTGGTTCGTGATGGGCTTCTGGCATGGGTCAGTGCAGCACATCCTGGGAGTGAGCGTTTGGTTCTGGACGATCCTGCTGATCAGCGAGATCTTTTCGCCATTGTCAGTCAGGCTTGTGAAAGTGCTGGAAGTGAACACGGAGAGCTTCAGCTGGCATCTGTTCCAGAGCATAAGGACCTATCTGGTTTATGCGATGGGTGTGGTATTCTTCTCAGCGCCCGGGCTGCGCACGGCTATAGGGCGGTATGGGATCATCTTTGACGCGGCGAAGCATCTGAACCCATGGATCTTTTTTGACGGAAGTGTCACGAAGCTTGGTGTGACATTTGCAGATATCAATCTGTTGATTATAGGAGTTTTTCTGCTGTTTGCCGTGGCTGTCCTACGTGAAAAGTATGGTTACGCCAGGATATGGATGCAGAAGCAGAACCTGCCGTTTCGGTGGTTTGTATGGCTGGCGCTGTTTGTCATTGTACTGATCTATGGCCTGTATGGGCCGGGATATGATGCGGCTACTTTTATATATGAGGGGTTTTAATGTATATTGCCGAGCAGGGAAAACTGAGGAGAATAATGTCCTTTATATGTTTCATGTGTATATTGTGGCAATTATTTTTGAATTTGACATACTTGTTCCGTAATACTAATTGGTATAAATTGAATATTCCTATTTTTCGAACAGAAAAGGAAAACACTATTGATGTCGTCTTAATTGGTGGAAGTAGTGTTTATGAAGGATGGAATCCGTTACAGGCGTATAAGGAACAGGGAATTATTTCATACAATTATTCAGTTGCTTCAGCTCCAGCAGCGACATATATTATGGCTATTCAAGATATTAAAGAGACTCAATCTCCAAGGCTTTTTATTATAGATGTTCGTAAGTTTTGCTCTATTCATTGGAATACTACAATGGATGGAGAACTACGGCATATTATGGATTCCCAAAATATAAATATTAAAAGATTGGCGTCGATTGAATATTATCGTAGGTTAAATGACTTATCAATAAAAGATGCCTTATCAGAATATATTGATTTAATATATTACCATAGTAATACTGAAGCTTTAACGAATAAATTAAATTGGCAGCTATCTGATAATCGTTTGGAATCTAATCAAACCGATGTGTATTTTGAAAATGGCTTCTATGCTGGTACGAGCCATACTTTTATGGAACAATATTGTACTCAATATCCGGTTAGTGGGAGAAGCGTATTACAGAAAGCAGTAAAGGCATGTTACGTGGATTTATTAGAATACTGTCAAATTAATAAGGTGCCACTATTATTGATTGCTTCTCCTTTTGCTATGACTGAGGATGATGCAAAAGAACTCAGTTGTCTTGAAGAAATCGCTCGAGAGCATGATGTCCCTTTTTTTAATATGAATAAATTCTATAATGATATGAGATTGGACTTTCATACGGATTTTGTGGACACTCAACATTTGAATATATATGGAGCTTCAAAATTTACTAGTTTTCTGGCAGATTATTTAAATAAAAACTATGATTTACCGGATCACAGGGGGGAACCTTTATTTGAAATATGGGATAAAAAATACGAAGACTACTGTAAATACGAAACAGAGGAAGGCCTTAAATTAAAAAGTATTATAAATGACAAAGAGCAGGCAATTAAGGATGAGTTGACAATGCGGACTTCAAATAATATCGCAGAATGGCTTTTTCTCGCTAGCAATTCTAATATGGCCATGCTTATGCTTCGTACGGAGTTATCAGACAATATACTATCGGAGAAAAGTTTGATGCTTCTTAATGGATTTGGATTGAAGGAAGATATGCTAGAAGGATCTTCGAGCTATATTGGGTACTATTCTGGAAAAAGTATATTTGTCAGTACAGAGGAGCAATCTTATGCAGGTACAATAGATAAGATGTGGGGACCTCGAGATGATATTGATTATTTAATATCAGCAATAAATCATCCCCAAGTCTGCGTTAATGGAGTTAATTATTATACTGACTGTAACGGGGGGGTATTTATTGTGGTACTGGATATAAATACTGGAGAAATTGCGGATTTGGCAATTATAAATGTAGAAGCGAATGGAGAATTGAGTATTCATCACAAATTAATTGAAGAATGAGTGATAGTCGAAAGTGACCCGTGTGTTATCTTTTAATATGGACAAGAGGGAGAAATGTATACTATATTTCAGAAAAATATTATAAAAAGGTTAATTGAATTCATTATATTTATGTTTCTCATATTGCAAACCTTTATCCATTTGACATACTTATTTAGAAATACGAACTGGGACAAATTGAATATACCTATTTTTCGGACAGAAGAAAAGCAGACTGTAGATGTCGCATTTATAGGTGGAAGTAATGTTTATAGGTTTTGGAATCCTTTGCAAGCATATGATGAACAGGGAATTATTTCGTATAATTATGCTCCTTCATCAACGCCGGCGGCAACAACTATTTTGGCTATTCAGGATATTTATGAGACCCAATCACCACAATTGTTTGTGGTAGATATAAGAAAATTTCTTTCTATTCATTGGGATACAACAATGAATGGTGGTTTTAGAAATATTGTTGATGCTCAAAACATCAACTTAAAGAGACTGGCTGCGATTGAATATTATAGAAAATTGAATAATTTGTCTGTTAAAGATGCTATATCAGAATATGTAGATATCATTTATTATCACAATAATACGGAAGCTCTTGCTACAGAACTTAATTGGGAACTAAGTGATAATCAGATGGAACCAGAATTGACAGATCTTTATTTTGAAAATGGGTTTTATCCTAATGTTGTGCATCTTTTTTTGGATAAATATTGTGTTGATTATCCAGTGGAAGGAATTGCAGAATTACGAAAGGAAGTAGAGACAAGTTTACGAGACTTGCTAGAGTACTGTTGTGTTAACAATATTCCGTTGCTATTGACAGCATCACCATTTGCGATGGAAGAAAAAAGCGCACAGGAGATTAATGCTTTCAGGGAAATTGCTGAGGAATACAATATTCCTTTTTACGATATGAATTATTGCTATGATGAAATGGGTATTGATTTTCGAACAGATTTCTATGATACGGAACATGTCAATATATTGGGAGCAAGAAAGTTTACTAGCCTTCTTGCTTCCTATTTAGCAGAGCACTACGATTTACCTGATCATAGAGGGGATTCTAAATATGATTATTGGAATTCAGAATATAAAGAATATTGCGAGTATGAGAGGAACAGTATAATTAGATTGCAAGGTATGATAGATGAGAAGGAGCAGATGATTGAGAATGAGAAGATTATGCGTAACACGCAGAATCCTATAGAGTGGCTATCTATTGCAAATAACTATAATGTGAGTCTCCTTATTCTGAGAGAGAAACCATTAAGTGCCGAGCCGTCATTAGAGAGTTTAATGATATTAAAAACATTCGGATTATCAAGAGATTCGTTGTTAAATGAATCCCCCTATATTGGTTATTATTCAGGTGAAAGCAGATTTGCAAGTATGAGTGAAAAAGAGTATTCTGGGGTATTAGATAATATGTGGGGTGAAAGAGACGATGTTAAATATTCGATTTCAGTAGAAAATACGCCGCAGATAATAATAAATGGAAAGAATTTCTACACCGATTTTTATAAAGGTGGGGTACATATTGTTGTTTTAGATAAAAATACAGGTGAAGTGGCTGATTCTGCGATTATTGATCTTTCGCCTATTGGAGATTTAGAAATTTATCATTAATGACCATTATGAATATTATGCGGAAATAATGGCATAACCTATTGAAAATTATATTTATGTAGAGTAGAAAGCTTGAAAAAGCTATTGTAAAAATAGGGAGAAATAGCAATCAGTGAAATACTTAAGACTTATGCGCATTCATCATTATATTAAAAATCTACTCATTTTCGCGGCGCTTGCCTGCAGTGGCAGATTATTTCAGGACAATCTCTTTTGGATAGAAATGCTGGCCTTTCTGGCTTTCTGTGCAGTTTCTTCCTCTGTATATATTGTAAATGATATTATTGATAGAGAAAAAGACCGGAATCATCCTGTAAAATGCCACAGGCCAATTGCTTCAGGCGAAGTGACTGTTTCAGAAGGAAGTATAATTGCGGGGGGGTGCCTCGTTATTGCGGTTATCTGCATATATTTTACGGGCGTTTCCCGGTTGTACTGGTGGATAATATTATATTTCATGTTGAATATGGGTTATAGCTTTGGCCTGAAGAATATTCCAATGGTTGATATTAGTATTCTGGTTTCTGGCTTTCTGATCAGAATCATTTATGGAGCGGTCGC
>CANQUI010000043.1 GCA_947626995.1 uncultured Eisenbergiella sp.
CCGGTTTATAAAAGGAGGTAAACGAAATGGGAAAGGTTACGGAAAGGGAACAGCTGATCTTTGATATCGCCTCTGCGGAATGGGAGCTTTTTCAGCAGGTAAACAATACCGGCGGACGGGCTTTTTGTCAGGACGATTCGGATACCTTTTTTAAAATGCGCATGAGTCAGTGGATGGTATATTCGGACGAAGCGTTAAAAAGCTATTGGGAGGATCTAAACGAAGCCTGTCTGCAGGGACGCAATCCGATCTTTGAAAAATACGGATATATGATGCGGACCACCTACCCGGAGGAATATGAGGCGATCAAAGAGCATCTGCCCGAGCCCTCCGCGCACAAAAAGGAAATGATCGAAAAGCTGGTGCAAATCCATTTGGAGTGGGACCGTCAGGCGCTGGAACGTTATCCCAACATTCGCAGAAACGGCCGGGTGCTGACCACACAGGAGGACAGCGTCTATGAGGGATCCTCTTCGGAGAGTTATCTGCGGGGAGAGCTGATGACCTATTCGGAGAAGACGCTCTCGCTGATTTTAAAGCAGACGCAGGACGCCTATGAAAAAGGCGACAATCTGCTGCTGCAGATTGTCGCCAACGAGACCGCGTTCTACGGGTATGGGAGCCTGGAAGAAGCGGAAAAAGCCCACGCCGAAAACGGATCAAAGCAATAGCCGTCAGAAATGCAGCCGCCTGCGTACGGCGTTGCGCAGACGGGAACGGGACAAAATGGTGAGCAGGCAGATCACGATCACGCCGCATATCGCCAGGACGATGGCGGACCAGGTGAGGCACAGGGGGGCGCCGGTATAACGCCGGATCAGCAGCTCCAGCCCCACGCAGAGCAGCGAAAGCTCCAGGAAGAAGTACAGGCCTATCATCAGAAAAGAAGAGGACAGGCGCTGTATCAGCGCCGCAAAACTCAGCGCCGCCGCGGTACAAAGCGCCGTGATGGGAAGGGCGAGATGAAAAAACCAGCGCTGTCCGGGGGTGTTAAAGCTGATCATATATTGATAGAGCGCAATGGCCGTTCCGTCGAGCAGCAGGTATCCGAACAGGGGAAACCTGGTATGGATGAAGGCGGGAAGGGCGAGCGTCCCGATGATCAGACAGGCACCGATCACATACAAAGACCAGAGGCTGTAGGGGAAAACCAGCAGATTCAGCAGTCCGCATACCACGGAGGAAGCGCCCAGCGAGACGGAGAGCAGGATGGCCAGATCCCGGCTTTTGACCGTTTCCACCTGCCCTTTTCCCGCCGGAAAGGGAGAGGGAAAATTGGGGACGGCGGTTTCGTTTGGATGGATGACGGGGGTATTGCACAGCGGACATTTTTTCAGGGAGGCGTCCAGCCTGACCCCGCAGTTTACACAATAGGACATAAAAATCCTCCTTTTTTCGGGGCGTCTATTCCATATTCCGATTGGTTTCAATGGTCACAGGAACGCCGTCTTCCACAAGCTGACAAAAGAAACGGCGCTCCACATCGGTTTGGGCAATGCAGCTGCCGAAATTAACGGTCAGCGTGTCCTCAAAGCTGATTATGGCGCAGTTTGTCCGTTCGGAATAGGGGATGCCCATATAGATATCGAAGCGTTCCAAAAACGGCTTCATTTCCGGCAAAACCTGGACGGCGCCCATATTGGTCAGTCCCGCGGAGGAATTTTTGTCCTGCACCCGGGTGTAGAAAAGCCGGACAAAAAAATCCTTGATAAACAGAGGCACCACGCGGATGAACGGATTGCGTTTTATGGCGGCGTTGGTGGTGATGTCGCCGCGCAGGAATTTTTCATTGATATAGTAGCGCATATAGTTGCGGACATGGGCGACGATTTCTGCAAAGTCGTAGTCGCCCAGGCGGGGATCGATGGAAGGATAGACCATGGTGATAAAGTTGCGCAGCGTTTTGGAAGGAAAGAAGCGGCGCAGGTTCACAGGCATGGCGATACGGACGGGGAGCGGATGCAGATGGGGCTCCTCCTGCTGCTTTTGCAGCAGGGCGTACAAAAGTACCGCATTGAGGTATTCCGTAATGGTGGCGTTGTATTTTCCGGCGGCGGCATGGAGCGCGCTTGCGGAAAGGACGCCGGTTATGACGTTAAACGTATAAAACGGTTCCCGGGTTCCTCTTATGCGGTATGTTTTGCCGGACGGCCGCGGAGGGCGCACACCGGCGTTTGCAAAACGCATATAGGCGTCTTCCAGTTCTTCCGGGTCCGGCTGCTTTGTGATGTCCATGACATAGCCGCCGTTTGGGATCGAATGTCCCAGAAGGCGCAGGTAGACGGCGGTTACGGTCTGTAAAAGGTACATGCCCCCGGTGCCGTCCCCCAGGCTGTGATGGGCCTCCAGGCTGATCCGCCGCCCATAGTAATAAAACCGGATCAGATAGCGCTGATTGCTCTTAAAGGGCATGGGCATACAGAAGTTGCGGATATCGGGGCGAACGCAGGGCCCCGGTCTGTCGTTGGGTTCCAGATAACGCCAGAACAGGCCTCTGCGCATGGCAACCTTATACGTGGGAAATCGGTTCAGGGAGAGATCCACCGCCTGCTGCAAAAGGGCAGGACGGACCTCTTCTTTTAGCAGTACGGACAGACGGTATACGGAAGAAAAGTCTCTGCGCTGCAGCGTCGGATAGACGATGGCGGAGAGATCCAGCCGATACCAGGTTTTGGGTGAATTGCGCTTCCACATGGACATAACTCCGGTCCCCGATTCAGGATTTCCTTTTGGCGCGGCTCCTTTGGAAGGAATCGCGCCTGTCAATCTCAGAATCAGTATACACATTTTTTTTGTGAAAAACAAGGACAGAATGAATACGCCGTTCTTTACGCGGTCCGCATTTTGTGGTATATTTATAATAACTATACGTATGTGCAAAAGGGAACGGGAGGGCGTATGGGATTAAAGGACAAGCAGAATCAGAATCTGATGCACCTGATCCGCCGGGTTCACGGTATCGCGGCACAGCCCGATATTGACAGGCACAGACATTCCCAGGATCGAATCGGCGTGCTTTTGGGTACCGAAAAAAATGTGACGTACACGGATGTGGACGTGGACGGGATGGCGTGCGAATGGGTGCGGGTACAGCGCGCCCACATGAAAAAATATGTGATCCTGTACTGTCACGGCGGAGGGTATTCCACAGGCAGCACAGTATACGCGCGCACGCTGACGACAAAGCTGGCGGAGTCCACTTCCATGGATGTGTTTTGCTTCAATTACCGGCTCGCGCCGGAGTTTCCCTATCCGGCAGCCTGTGAGGACGCCATGAAGGCATGGGATCACCTGATGCAGTACGGATACGGCGCGCGGGACGTGATTCTGGCCGGCGATTCGGCCGGGGGCAATCTGGCCCTGTCGCTGACGCTGCGGTTGAAGCAGCAAAAACGGCTCCTTCCCAGAGGGATGGTGCTTTTGTCGCCCTGGACGGATCTGACGGCCTCGGGGAAAAGCCACATCACCAGACGGGAGATCGATCCGGTGCTGGATGAAGCGTATCTGAAACGGATGACGGATCACTACGCGTCCGGACAGGATCTGACGGATCCGCTGATTTCGCCGCTGTTTGGGGATTTTGAAGGATTCCCGCCCATTTATATCCAGGTGGGAGACAACGAGGTGCTGCTGTCGGACGCCACGGTTTTACACAAAAAGCTGATCAAGGCAAACGTACCGGTCAGGCTCGATGTCTACAAGGGAATGTGGCATGTGTTCCAGATGTCTCCCTTTAAGACCGCCTATGAGGCGATGGATAAGAACGCGGAATTTATCTATGACATTTGCAGATAGAATCGCAAAAGCGATGGACGGGAGGTATTTTTGAACATCCGGGAAAATCTGGAGAAGTGGGAAGAAGAATATTTAAGCCCATACGCCACCCTGAGCAAAAATTCCTGCGGCAGGCTGCGGGAAGAGGAACCGTGCGATATCCGGCCGGTATTTCAGAGGGATCGGGACCGGATCATTCACAGCAAGTCTTTTCGGAGGCTGAAGGATAAAACCCAGGTATTTCTCTCGCCCATGGGGGATCATTACCGCACGCGGCTGACGCATACGCTGGAGGTTTCCCAGAACGCCAGGACCATCGCCCGGGCGCTCCGGCTCAATGAAGAGTTGGTGGAGGCCATTGCGCTGGGACACGATCTGGGACATACCCCCTTTGGACATGCCGGAGAGCGCGCCTTAAACCGCGTCTGTCCCTACGGCTTTGACCATGCCATGCAGAGCGTCCGGACGGTGGATCTTTTGGAAAAGGACGGGCAGGGACTGAATCTGACCTTCGAGGTGCGGGACGGGATCCGCAACCATCAGACAAAGGGGCATCCCATGACGCTGGAAGGCTGTATCGTCCGGCTTTCCGATAAAATCGCGTACATCCATCACGACATGGACGACGCCATCCGGGCCGGTATTTTAAAAGAGTCGGACGTGCCCTGCGGAATCCGGGAGATCATCGGGGAGACCACAGGGGACCGGCTGGATCATTTTATCCATGATATTGTTTCGGAAAGCAGCAAAAAGGACCGGATCCTCATGTCCAAACCGGTGGCGGAGGCCATGCGGCAGCTGCGGCTTTTCATGTTCGAAAGAGTTTATACCAATCCGCAGGCCAAGGGAGAAGAGGGGAAGGCGGAGGTTTTGATGGAGACGCTGTATGACTACTACATGCACCATATCGACGCCATGCCGGAGGATTTCCTTGCCCTGATCGATCGGGGAGAGGCGCGGGAACGCGTGGTCTGCGATTATGTCGGCAGCATGACGGACCGGTTCGCGCTGGCGAAATACGAAGAACTCTTTGTGCCCAAATCCTGGCGTTACTGACGCCGCCCAAAAGGAGCAAAAGTAAGGATGTATTATCCACAGGAACTGATCGAGGAGATCAGGACAAAAAACAATATCGTTGACGTGATCTCAGGATACGTCCGGTTACAGAAAAAGGGGAGCAATTATTTTGGCCTCTGTCCGTTCCATAACGAAAAGTCCCCCTCTTTTTCGGTCTCTCCGGGCAACCAGATGTATTATTGCTTCGGCTGCGGGGCGGGCGGAAACGTGATCACCTTTTTGATGCAGTATGAAAACGACACCTTTCAGGAGGCGGTAAAGACGCTGGCGCAGCGGGCCGGCGTGGCGCTTCCGGAGATAGAATACACGCAGGAAATGAAACAGGCGCAGAGCCGGCGTATGCGCCTGCTGGAGATCAACAAGGAGGCGGCGAAATACTTTTTTTACCAGCTTCGCGCCCGACAGGGCAGCATGGGGTATCAATATCTGAAAAAAAGAGGGCTTTCCGACGAGACGATGAACCGTTTCGGACTGGGGTATTCCAACAAATACAGCGACGATCTGGTAAAATATCTGAAGTCCAAAAATTACAGCGAGGATCTGATCCGGGCCGCGGGACTGTGCAATGTGGACGAAAAGCACGGGATGTACGACAAATTCTGGAACCGGGTCATCTTCCCGATCCAGGATATCAATCACCGGGTCATCGGGTTCGGCGGCCGGGTGATGGGCGATGGCACTCCCAAATACCTGAATTCGCCGGAGACGGAGATTTTTGATAAGAGCCGCAATCTCTACGGTCTGAACTTTGCGCGGACAAGCCGGAAGAACAGTTTTATCCTCTGCGAGGGGTACATGGATGTGATCGCGATGCACCAGGCGGGCTTTTCGCAGGCGGTGGCCTCTCTGGGAACCGCTTTTACGCCGGGGCAGGCGGGTCTGCTGAAACGCTACACCGACGAAGTGCTTTTGTCTTATGACAGCGACGAGGCCGGCGTGCGCGCCGCGCTGCGGGCCATCGGGATTTTACGGGAGGCCGGGCTGTCCGGAAAGGTCATAGATCTAAAGCCCTATAAGGATCCGGATGAATTCATCCGGGCGCTGGGGGCACAGGAGTTCCAGAAACGGCTGGACAACGCGCAGAACAGCTTTTTCTTTGAACTGGATCAGCTGCAAAAGTCATACGATATGAAGGACCCCGAGAGCAAGACCAATTTCCACCGGGCGCTCGCCCAAAAGCTGTGCGGATTTTCCGAGGAGGTGGAGCGGGAGAACTATATCGAAGCGGTGGCGGAGCGCTACCAGATCGGATTTGAAAGTCTGCGCAGGCTGGTCATGGAATATGCCACAAAAACCGGGCTGGCCCGTCCTGTGGAGCGGTATAAGTCCGGCGTCCCACAGAAGAATACGATACAGGAGAAGGCGGAGAGGGATCAAAGGCTTTTGCTCACCTGGCTGGCGGACTGTCCGCAGCTTTACGGTCAGATCCGAAAGTACATATCTCCGGCGGATTTTACGAAGGAACTCTACGTCAAAGTGGCGGAGCGCCTGTTTGCGGATCTGGAAAAGGGAAAAGCGGACCCGGCGGCGATTGTCAGCCTGTTTGAGGAAGAACAGCAGCAGCGGGAGGCGGCCTCCCTGTTCCATGCCAGACTCAGGGAAGTGGGCAGCATCCAGGAGCAGGAAAAGGCGATCCGGGATATCGTCTGTTCGGTCAAACGAAACAGCTACGAGCGGGATTCGGCGGCCGCAGGAAACGACATAGAGGCGTTAAAGCGCGTGATCGCGGGCAAGAAGCAGTTGGAAGAACTTAACAAAACGCATATTTCCCTGCAATAGCGTTAACAATAGAAACAGACACAGGAAGGATGTAGACGGACATGGATGAAAACACAAGAGCGAAATTTGAGGAAAAGCTGAAAAATCTTCTGGCGATTGCCAGAAAGAAAAAGAATGTGCTGGAATTTCAGGAAATCAGCGATTATTTCGCCGAACTGCATCTGGAAGAGGAGCAGTTTGACGAGATTTTGGAAACGCTGGAAAAAAACAATATCGATGTGCTGCGCATCACGGAGGAGGATGACATCCCGGATGAGGAAATCCTCATGGCGGAGGAAGAGGTGGATGTGGAAAACCTCGATCTGTCCATTCCGGATGGGGTCAGCATCGAAGATCCGGTCCGTATGTACTTAAAGGAGATCGGCAAGGTACCGCTGCTTTCGGCCGAAGAAGAGATCGAGCTGGCCAAGCGGATGGAGATGGGGGACGAGGAGGCAAAAAAACGTCTTGCGGAAGCAAACCTGCGTCTGGTGGTCAGCATTGCGAAACGGTATGTGGGCCGCGGAATGTTGTTTCTGGATCTGATCCAGGAGGGAAATCTGGGACTGATCAAGGCGGTGGAAAAGTTCGACTACCGGAAGGGGTATAAGTTTTCCACCTATGCGACCTGGTGGATCCGTCAGGCCATTACGCGGGCCATTGCGGACCAGGCCAGGACCATCCGGATCCCCGTGCACATGGTGGAGACCATCAACAAACTGATTCGCGTCAGCAGACAGCTGCTGCAGGAGCTGGGCAGAGAACCCACTCCGGAAGAAATTGCGGAGGAAATGAAAATGCCGGTGGACAGGGTGCGGGAAATTCTGAAAATTTCCCAGGAACCGGTCTCTTTGGAGACGCCCATCGGGGAGGAGGAAGACAGCCATCTGGGCGATTTCATTCAGGACGATAACGTGCCGGTGCCTGCGGACGCCGCCGCCTTTATGCTCTTAAAGGAGCAGCTGGTGGAAGTGCTCAGCACCCTGACGGAACGGGAACAGAAGGTGCTGCGCCTGCGCTTCGGTCTGGATGACGGCAGGGCCAGAACGCTGGAAGAGGTGGGCAAGGAGTTTTCCGTAACCCGGGAACGGATCCGGCAGATCGAGGCCAAGGCCCTGCGCAAGTTAAGGCATCCCAGCAGAAGCAGAAAACTGAAGGATTATCTGGACTGATATGGAGCGGATGACAGGACTTTCGGCCAGGCTGGAGGCTGTGGCACATCTGGTCCCCGACGGGCTGCCGGCGGCGGACATCGGCTGCGATCATGGATATGTAGCGATCCGGCTCATACAGCGCGGGATCTGCCCTTACGTATATGCCGTCGAGGTACGGCCCGGCCCCTTGGCCCGGGCCAAAGAACATATTATGCAGGCCGGTCTTTTCAAACAGATCACGCCGGTGCTTTCCGACGGCCTAACCAACGTGCCGGTAGGCCCGGACGGCG
The DNA here is from genome assembly GCA_947626995.1 of uncultured Eisenbergiella sp. Classification (GTDB taxonomy): domain Bacteria; phylum Bacillota; class Clostridia; order Lachnospirales; family Lachnospiraceae; genus Gallintestinimicrobium. Next base: position 8,054 of record CANQUI010000043.1, read on the forward strand.
TAAAAACCATGATTGCGGCGGGGATGGGCGGCCGGCTTACGGTGCGCATCCTTTCCGATCATCCGGGTAAAACGGCGGCGCTTTCCTATCTGATATTGGAGCCCCAGTCCGAGGTGTGGCTGGTGCGGGGCTGGCTGATGGAGCATGGATTTGTCATTACGAAAGAAGACCTGGTACTGGAAGAGGGAAAATATTACCCTGTGATACAGGCCGCAGGAAAAGAAAAAGCAGCCGGGGCAAAGGAAGCGGCGGCGCGGCAGGAGCGGCTTGTCCGCCGGCTGACGGCGGCGGGGTTGTCCGCACAGGAGACCGCGCGCGCGATCCGCTGCTTCGGGCCCTGTCTTTTGTACGAAAACCAGCCGATCTTAAATTCTTTTTTACAGCATACAATAGAGAAAAACGACGCGCTGCTTAAGCGGCTTGCAGACGCAGCCGGCGGCGCGCGGACGGCGTATGGCTCCGGGCGGATCGACCGGAGAAAGAGCCAGCTGATGCAGGAACGGATTCTGGCGGAGAAAACCCGCCGGTTTCTGCAGTCAGAATAAAAGGAGAAAGCCATGGATGTTTATGTGAACGGCAGAACGCTTTCCTATGAAAAAAACGTAACATACGAACGCATTGCGCAGGATGTGCAGGCCGGCTATCCGCATCGGATCGTGCTGGCCGTATCGGACGGAAAGATAAAGGAACTGTTCAAAGAGGCAAAGAACGGCGCCAGAATCGACTTTCTGACCGTGTGCGATAAGATCGGATACGATACCTACGTGCGCAGTGTGATCATGCTGTTGATGAAAGCCGCCGCCGATGTGGCGGGCGCGCCGCAGGATGGCATGATGAAGGTGGAGTTTTCCCTTGGGCAGGGACTGTATTGCTCCCCCAGGGGAGGGCTGAAGATCACGAAACCTTTCCTTGACGCGGTGAAACGGCGGATGCGAGAGCTGGCCGAACAAAAGCTGCCCTTTTCCAAATCCGCCTGGTCCACGGACGAGGCCATCGAATTGTTCAAAAGCCAGGGAATGTGGGACAAAGTGCAGTTGTTTCGGTATCGGCGCGGTTCCTATATCAATGTGTATTGCCTGGACGGTTATTATGATTATTATTACGGATATATGGTGCCCGATACCGGATACCTGGAGCGGTTCGATCTGGCGCCGTATCAGGACGGCCTTCTGTTGCTGCTGCCTTCTGTGGAGCAGCCGGAAACGGTCGCCGCTTTTGACGAGCGCGGCAAACTGTTTTCCACGCTGATCGAATCAACCCGGTGGGGAGAAAAGCTCGGCATTGATACGGTGGGAGACTTAAACGATCAGATCAGCGGGGGAAACCTGGCGGAGCTGATTTTGGTGCAGGAGGCGATGCAGGAGCGCAAAATCGGCGCAATCGCGGCGGATATTGCGTCCAGGGAGCATGTGAAATTCGTGATGATCGCCGGACCGTCTTCTTCCGGAAAGACCACGTTTTCCCACAGGCTGTCCGTGCAGCTTATGACCTACGGGATGCGGCCCCACCCCATTGCGCTGGACAATTATTTCGTCAATCGGGAAAAGACGCCGGTGGACGAAAACGGACAGTATAATTTTGAATGTCTGGAAGCCATCGACGTGGACCAGTTTAACCGGGATATGTGCGAGCTTTTGGAGGGAAAGACCGTTTCCATGCCCTCCTATAATTTCAAAACAGGGCACAGGGAATATAACGGCAATCTGTTAAAGCTGGAAAAGGACGATATTCTGGTGATCGAGGGGATTCACGGGTTGAACGATAAAATGTCCTACGCCCTCCCCCTGGAAAGCAAATACAAGATCTATATCAGCGCGCTGACCAGCCTGAACGTAGACGAGCACAACCGGATCCCGACTACGGACGGGCGGCTGCTGCGCCGCATGGTGCGGGATGCCAGGACCAGAGGCATTTCGGCCCGGCAGACCATCGCCCAGTGGCCCTCCGTCCGCCGGGGAGAAGAAAAAAATATTTTCCCTTATCAGGAGAGCGCGGACGCCATGTTCAACTCCGTACTCATTTATGAGCTCAGCGTGTTAAAAACCTATGTACAGCCCCTGCTATACGGGATTCCAAAGGGGGACGAGGCGTATTTTGAGGCCAAACGGCTCCTGAAATTCCTGGAGTATTTTCTGGGAGTCAGCAGCGAGGATCTGCCTAAAAATTCCATTGTCCGGGAGTTTGTGGGAGGCAGCTGTTTTCGCGTTTAGCGGTTTCATCGGTTGCTGCCGCGCCAAAAATCCGGCGCGTAGCGATAAAGGTAAGTAAGATAAATGGTCGCGGCTGTCAGCCGTTTTGGCGCCCGAAAGGGGACAGGCGAGGAAAGTCCGGGCTTCACAGGGCAGGATGCCGGATAACGTCCGGTGGAGGCGACTCCAAGGATCGTGCAACAGAAATATACCGCCAGGCATGCCTGGTAAGGGTGGAAGGGCAGCGTAAGAGACTACCGCCCGCCCGGTAACGGGCGGGGCACATGTAAACCCCATCCGAAGCAAGACCGAACAGAGAGCGACAGGCTAGCCCGGCCTGCTTTCAGGTAGGTCGCTCGATTCTGCCGGCAACGGCAGAACTAGATAGATGACCATTCAAGACATAACCCGGCTTATCGTTTTGCTTACCGTCAGACGGACCGGCGGCGCCTTTAAAGCGCCGCCGGTCTTTGCGATACGGAATTCTCCTGAAATTTAAAAGGGCAAGGTTGACTTTTTATCAAAATAAGAGCACAATAATAAGATGACTGTATCGGTTACGGGTTGTGGCCGAAGGGAAGAAAGAAAGGAAACGGAGGGAATCTGTGATGACGAAAATAGATATTGTGTCCGGTTTTCTGGGCGCGGGAAAGACCACGCTGATTCGAAAGCTGATCCGGGAGGCACTGGCGGGAAGCCAGGTGGTGCTCATTGAGAACGAGTTTGGGGAGATCGGGATTGACGGCGGTTTCTTAAAGGATTCGGGCATTGAGATCAAAGAAATGAATTCCGGTTGTATTTGCTGTTCGCTGGTGGGAGATTTCGGCACGTCCTTAAAGGAGGTGCTTTCTACCTATCATCCCGAACGCATCCTCATCGAGCCTTCCGGAGTGGGCAAACTGTCGGATGTGATGAAAGCCGTGCAGAACGCGGGGCTTGGGGCGGACGTGGAATTAAACAGCGCGGTGGCCGTGGTAGACGCGGTAAAATGCAGGATGTACCTTAAAAACTTCGGCGAATTTTTCATCAATCAGATTGCGCACGCCGGAACGATTCTTCTGAGCCGTACGGATATCGCCCCTGCGCAAAAGATCCAGGAGGCGGTGGAGCTGATCCGTCAGCACAATCCGAAGGCAAATATCATCACCACGCCGCTGCAGCAGCTGGACGGCGCGGATGTGCTAAAGACCATGGAGCAGGCCACGGATCTGGAGAAAGAGCTCATGGAGCAGGTAAAGGCGATGCAGGAAGAGCATCACCATCATCACGACCATGACCATGCGCATGAGCATGACCACGACCATGACCACGACCACGACCATGCGCACGACCACGACCATGCGCACGACCATGCCCATCACCATCATGATCATGACGCGGATGAGATCTTTGAAAGCTTTGGAATGGAGACGCCTGCTTCTTATTCCGCAGAACGGATTAAGAGCTGTCTGGAGGCCCTTGGGCAGGAAGAAAAATACGGGCTGGTGCTGCGGGCCAAGGGCATGGTGCCCTCTTTAAACGGCAGCTGGATTTATTTCGATTATGTGCCCGGCGAGACGCAGGTGCGGGAAGGCAGGCCCGATGTGACGGGGAAAATCTGCGTGATCGGATCGAAGCTCAGACAAGAGGCGTTAAAGGAACTGTTCGCCGAATAAAAAAGGGGAATGTATATGAAACCGGTATATCTTATCAATGGTTTTCTGGACAGCGGGAAGACGGAATTTATCAGCTTTACGCTGGATCAGCCTTATTTCCAGATTTCGGGCAGGACGCTTCTTTTGCTGTGCGAACAGGGAGAGATCGAATACGATCCCTATGTGTTAAAACGCAGCAGGACAGTGGTGGAAGTAATAGAACAGGAGCAGGATTTTACGCCGGAGAAGATGGTGGAGCTGGAAAAGAAGCACCGTCCCGAACGCATCATCATCGAATACAACGGGATGTGGAAGTTCCGGGATCTGCGCCTGCCGTGGCACTGGCGGGTAGAGCAGCAGATCACGACCATCGACGCGTCCACATTCCCCATGTATTTTACCAATATGAAGTCCATGGTTTCCGATATGCTTCGCAAATCCGAGATGATTATTTTCAATCGCTGCGATGGGATCGCGGAACTCAACGTATACAAACGAAACGTCAAGGCGCTCAATCAGACGGCGGACATCATTTTTGAAGATAAAGACGGGGAGATCGATACGCTGTTTGAGGAGGATCTGCCCTATGATTTAAACAGCGATCCCATTGTCCTGGACGAAAAAGGCTACGGGATCTGGTATCTGGACTGTCTGGATCACCTGGAACGCTATGAGGGAAAGACGGTTCAGTTTACGGCCATGGTGATGAAACCGGAGCAGTTCCCTAAGGATTATTTTGTCCCCGGGCGGATGGCGATGACCTGCTGCGCGGAGGATATGACGTTTCTGGGATATGTGTGCGTCTGGGACAAGATCGGCCTGTTTGCAGAGCGGGATTGGGTGAAAGTGACCGCGGTGGTGAAGCGGGAGTATTTTGCCGATTATGAAGGGGAAGGGCCGGTGCTTCATGCCGTTTCGGTCACAAAAGCAAAACAGCCCAAAGAGCCGGTCATCAGTTTTTCATAAAGGGGAAAAGGATGACGGAGACGGAAAAAGAGCTGCAGCGGCTGAAAAACAGACTGGAAGAGCTGGCGGACAGGTCCTCTCGGCAGAACCTGTTTGTTTTTACCGGTTTTATGTCTCTGGCAGAGCAGGATGTGTTTGTCCGGACGTTTGGGAGCGGCCGCACAGACTGCTGTCTCTACGGCGGGACCGAACATGCCCAGCGGAGGATGGCGCGGTTTGGGGATCCCGGGCAGCTGGGGTATGAAGAAGCGTTTCCCATTGCCTGTATCCGGGTAGAGCCGCTGCAGGAAAAATTTGCGGAGGAATTGACGCATCGGGATTTTTTGGGAGCGATCCTGAATCTGGGGATCGACAGGAGCGCCGTGGGCGATCTTTTCCTGGAGGGAAAGTCCGCTTACGTTTTTTGTACGGACACGATGGCGCCCTATCTGGCAGAAAACCTGACGCAGGTGCGTCACACCAAAGTACGATGCAATACGGTGACGGATCCGGGCGAGATGCCCTGTCCCCGGCTGCTTAGGGAAACCCGAAACGTCGCCTCTTTGCGCTGCGACGCGATTTTGGCGGCGGTCTGGAACCTTTCCCGCGCGCAAAGCCAGGCGTTGTTTGCGCAAAAAAAGGTATTTGTTTCCGGGAAACTGCAGGAAAATAACAGCTGCTTTCTAAAGCCGGAGGACGTTGTGTCGGCAAGAGGATACGGGAAATTTATTTTTAAGGGAGAAAGCCGTGCGACCAAAAAAGGAAGACCGGTGATTGAGATCGACCGGTTCGCATAGGGGGAGAGAAAATGAGATACGATTACAACTGGATTCAATGGCTGTTTTTCTTTTTCTTTTACAGCTTTCTGGGCTGGTGCTTTGAATCTGCTTATGTTTCCATCAAAGAGAAAAAGTTTGTGAACCGGGGATTTATCCGGGGGCCCTTTTTGCCTCTGTACGGAAGCGGCGCGCTGATGATGCTGATTGTTTCCATGCCTTTTTCCGACAATCTGCTGCTGACCTATCTTTCCGGCTGCATCGGGGCTACGGCGTTGGAGTATGTGACGGGCGTTGCCATGGAGTCGTTGTTTAAGGTCCGCTACTGGGATTATTCCAATCAGAAATTTAATTTTCAGGGACAGATCTGTTTAAGCTCCACCCTTGCCTGGGGCGTGCTGACAGTTCTGATGACCCGTGTGGTGCATACGCCGGTGGAGACGCTGATGTACCGTCTGCCGGAAAATGTGCTGGAGCTGATCACCATGGTGGTTTTGGTCTACTTTACCGCAGACTATGCCATCTCCTTTAAGGCGGCCCTGGATCTGCGCAGCGTGCTGATCCGGATCGAGTCGGCCCGGCAGGAACTGGAGCGTCTGCAGCGCCGTCTGGATGTGATACTGGCGCTGGCGGAGGAAGACCGGGAAAACCGGAAGGAAGATATGCAGCAACGGCGTGAGGAGCTGGCAGCGGGGATCGAGCGGCGGTTTGAAAAACTCAGAGTCGCCTTGGCCAATCCGGATCTGCATTTTGAGCCGCGGCAGGAAGTGGCAGAGCTTCGGGAAAAATTCCGGGTCGTGCTTCGCAGGCGCGAGACCGGCTCTTTTGCGCAGGACGCCGTATGGAGAGGCATGCTGCGCGGAAACCCCGGGATGGTTTCCCGGAAATTCACGGAAGCGTTGGAGGAGCTGAAGCGGTCGGCGTCTGAATATGGGAAAAAAGGGAAAGATGAAGAATAAGCTCCGGACAGGATTTGGATTCGCAGGGCTCCTGCTTTTGCTGGCCCTGTCCGGCTGTGAAAGGGTCAGCGAACCGGAAACGGCAAAACTGCGGATCGTCACCACCATTTTTCCGCCTTATGATTTCGTGCGGCAGATCGGCGGGGACGATGTGGAGGTGACCATGCTGCTAAAGCCCGGCATGGAGAGCCATTCCTACGAACCTACGCCGTCGGATATCGTAACGATCATGCAGAGCGATCTTTTCCTGTACGCGGGAGGAGAATCGGACGCATGGGTGCAGGAGCTTCTTGCGGGAAACGACGGACAGACCCGCTCGTATGCGCTGATGGACTGGGTGGAGCCTTTGCCGGAAGAAAAAAAGCAGGGCGTGTATCTGGAAGAGGGAGAATACGATGAACACGTATGGACCTCCCCGAAAAACGCAATCCTTCTTGTGGACAGAATCTGTGAGGCGATGTCGGAATGTGACCGGGCCCATGAAGACCGGTACCGGGCAAACGCGGCGCGCTATGAAAAACAGTTGGAAGAGCTGGACGCCGCGTTTGCGGAAACGGTTCAAAACGGGAAACGGAATCTTTTGATCTTTGGCGACCGGTTTCCGTTGCTGTATTTTGTACACACATACGGTCTTTCGTACGAGGCCGCGTTTCCGGGATGCAGCGATCAGACGGAACCCAGCGCGGCCGTGGTCGCCTCTTTGACGGATCGGGTGAGACAGGAGCAGATCCCGGTGGTTTTTTATCTGGAATTGTCCGGCGGAAAAATCGCCAAAGCCATCGCGGAGGCGGCAGGGGCAAAAACCGCTGTTTTTTATTCCGTTCATACGGTTTCACAAAAGGATTTTGAAGCGGGAGAAACCTATCTTTCGCTGATGTACCGAAATGTGGAAACGCTGCGGGAGGCGCTGGACTGAAAGCTGCTTTTATGACGGAAAAATCCTGCCGGGGCGCAGGATCGGGCACAAAGAGGGACGATATGGGAGAGTTTTGCATACAATGTAATCATGTGACGCTGTCTTACGAAAACCGGGTGGTGGTCTCTGATCTGAGCTTTACGGTGGAACAGGGAGACTATCTGTGCATCATCGGGGAAAACGGAACCGGGAAATCCACGCTGATGAAGGGGCTTCTTGGGTTAAAAAAACCCGCCGCAGGCTCCATTGTGCTGGGAGACAGCATCCGGCGTTCCCAGATCGGCTATGTTCCCCAGCAGACGCCGGTGCAAAGGGATTTTCCGGCCTCCGTTCGGGAAGTGGTGCTTTCCGGATGTCTCAACAGCCGGGGGTTTCTCCCGGGCTACGGGGCAAAGGAAAAGGCGCTGGCGGAAGAGAAAATGGCGCTTTTGGGGCTTTTGGACCTGCAAAAAAAGAGTTTCCGGGAGCTTTCCGGGGGACAGCAGCAGCGGGTGCTGTTGGCGCGCTCCCTGTGCGCGGCCCGGCAGCTGATCCTTTTGGATGAACCTACGGCCGGCCTGGATCCGCTGGTCACGGAGGAGTTTTACCATTTGCTTCTGGATCTGAATCAGGAGCTGAAAATCACGGTGGTCATGGTATCCCACGCCATTGAGGAGGCGCTGGGGCATGCCGACCATATCTTGTATTTATCCCAGAACAGTTATTTTTACGGCACAACGCAGGAATATCAAAACAGCGATATCGGCGAGCGGTTTCTGCACCGGTGCAAAAAAGAGAGGTGAAGTAAGTGGCGGCCTATTTTTGCGAAATGCTTTCCTATCCTTTTATGGTGCGGGCCCTGATCGTCGGGACGCTGGTTTCCCTGTGCGCGGCGCTTTTGGGCGTGAGTCTGGTGTTAAAGCGCTATTCCATGATCGGCGACGGCCTTTCCCATGTAGGGTTCGGTGCGCTGGCGGTGGCGTCGGCGCTGCAGATGGCCCCGCTGGCTCTGGCCGTTCCGGTGGTGATTCTGGCGGCCTTTTTCCTGCTGCGGCTAAACGAGTCGGGCAGGCTCAGAGGAGACGCGGCGACCGCCGTTTTTTCCACGGGCGCGCTGGCCGTGGGCATCATGGTCGGTTCTGTGACCACCGGCATGAATTCGGATTTAAACAGCTATCTGTTCGGTTCTATTCTGGCGGTTTCCAAAACGGACGTGGCCATTGGCGTCGGTCTTTCTCTGGCGGTGCTGATCCTGTATCTGTTCTTTTATGAAAAACTGTTTGCGGTGACCTTCGACGAGACCTTTGCCAGGGCGACCGGGATGAAGGTGGAATTATATCATACGCTGCTGGCGTCGCTGACGGCCATCGTCGTGGTGCTGGGGATGCGTATGATGGGCGCGCTTTTGATCTCCAGCCTCATGGTCTTTCCGGCGCTCTGCGCCATGCGTCTGTTTCGAAGCTATCGGAGCGTCATGATCGGCGCGGTGGTGTTTTCCCTGTTGGGATTTTTGGTCGGGATCGGCATTTCCTTCTGGTTCGGGACGCCTGCAGGAGCCAGCATCGTAGTGGTGGAGCTGTCTGTGTTTGTACTCTGCCTGTTTTTCACATGGGGAAGGGGGAAATGAGAAGATGACGCTTTTTTGGGGGATCATGATTCCGTTTATCGGTACCACGGCGGGTTCGGCCTGCGCCTTTTTCCTGAAGGACCGGCTGCATCCCCTGGTTGAAAAATCCCTGTTGGGTTTTGCCTCCGGCGTGATGGTGGCGGCTTCGGTATGGTCGCTTTTGCTCCCCTCCATGGACATGGCGCACCAAATGGGCCGGTTCGCCTTTTTTCCGGCTGCCACAGGACTTCTTTTGGGAATGGCGTTTTTGCTGCTCATGGATCGGCTTGTTCCGCATTTGCACATGGACAGCGAGGTTTCCGAAGGGTTGCCCTCGTCCTTAAAAAAAACGACCATGCTTGTCCTGGCGGTGACGCTTCACAATATCCCGGAGGGAATGGCCGTGGGCGTGGTTTTGGCCGGCGCGATGCTGGGGGAAAGCGAGGTGTCCATGGCGGGCGCGCTGACCCTGTCCCTTGGGATCGCCATTCAGAATTTCCCGGAAGGGGCCATTATAAGCCTGCCGCTTAGAAGCGCGGGAGAGAGCAGAAGGAAGGCCTTTTTGGGCGGTACGCTTTCCGGCGCGGTGGAACCGGCCGCGGCGGCGCTTACGGTCCTTCTGGCCCGGTTTATTGAACCTGTCCTTCCCTATCTGTTGTCCTTTGCCGCCGGCGCCATGCTCTATGTGGTAGTAGAAGAACTGATCCCGGAATGTTCCCAGGGGGAACATTCCAATATCGGGACCGTCGGTTTTGGCGTGGGATTTTTGATTATGATGATGCTGGATGTGGCGCTGGGATAATGGCGTTACAGATTCCGCCGGTCGAATTTTTCCTCGCAGTATTTACAGCGGTAGATTTCTTTCCTCGGATCGGCCAGTACGAACACATGAGGAAGCTCCTGCTCGATGGAGGTAATGCAGCGCGGATTTTTGCAGAAAATCACGTTGCGGATCTGTTGGGGAAGATGGAGCTTTTTCTTTTCCACGATCTTTCCGTTTTTGATGACGTTGACCGTGATATTGTGGTCGATAAAGCCCAGTACGTCCAGATCCAGCAGATTGATGTCGCACTCTACCTTAAGAATGTCTTTTTTCTCCATTTTTGCGCTGCGGGCGTTTTTGATGATGGCCACCGTGCAGTCCAGCTTATCCAGTTGCAGATGATGGTAGATGGACATCGCCATCCCGGCCTGAATATGGTCCAGAACGAATCCTTCTTCAATTTTTCCGACATTTAACATGAATACGGCCTCCTTACGGTTGAATTTGAAGCAGCGTCAAAATCAGTGCCATACGCACGTAGACGCCATACTGTGCCTGTTTGAAATAGACGGCCCTGGGATCGTCGTCCACATCGGTGGAAATCTCGTTGACCCGGGGAAGCGGATGCAGCACCAGCATATCCTGCGGCGCGTGTTGCATCTTTTTGCGGTCCAGGATATAGAAATCCTTTAACCGGATATAGTCCTCTTCGTTAAAGAACCGCTCCTTTTGTACCCGGGTCATGTATAAAATGTCAAGCTCCGGCATTTTGTCCTCCAGCCGGATCACTTCCTCGTAGGGAATGTCTTTGGCCCGGAGCATTTCCGTGATATAGTCGGGGATGCGCAGCTCGTCGGGCGAGATAAAGATAAACCGCATGCCTTCGTAGCGGGAGAGGGCGTTGATCAGAGAGTGTACGGTCCGGCCGAATTTCAGATCGCCGCACAGGCCGATGGTCAGATGATCCAGATGCCCCCGCAGGGAGCGGATGGTAAGAAGATCGGTCAGTGTCTGGGTCGGGTGCTGATGTCCGCCGTCGCCGGCATTGATTACCGGTATGCCGGATTTTTCCGCCGCCACCATGGGAGCCCCCTCCTTGGGATGGCGCATGGCGCAGATGTCCGCGTAGCAGGAGATGATGCGGATCGTGTCGGAAACGCTTTCCCCTTTGGCCGCGGAAGAACTGTTGGCGTCGGAAAAGCCGAGTACGGATCCGCCAAGGTTGAGCATCGCGGCCTCAAAGCTTAGGCGGGTGCGGGTGCTTGGCTCATAAAAGCAGGTGGCAAGCTTTTTGCCCGCGCAGGCATGGGCGTATTTTGGCATGTCGTTTTCAATGTCGTTGGCCAGGTCAAAAAGCCGGTCCAGTTCTTCCACCGTAAAATCCAGCGGATTCATCAAATGTCTCATAAAAACGTGTCCTCCTGTCCTTTTTTGCCCAAAGAAAATCGAAGGAAGAAATTCCCTTCGATTTTCGGATGATTCTTACTTGAATGTAACCAGTTCCATGCAGTCTTTTCGCCTGGGAGCGGCAGGTTCCTCCGCGGGATAGCCAATGGGAATCAAAGCCACCAGCTCTCTGTCGTCCGGAAGTTCCAAAAGCGCCTCCGCCTCCTGCTGATCAAAAATCCCCATGATAACGCTGCCAAGTCCCGCTTCGTGAGCCGCGAGACAGAAGGTCTGGGAAGCGACGCCCGCATCGAACATCTGCCAGGTGTCTTTCCGGGGCGTCGTAAAGGAACCGTCCCGCTCATAACCGCATCTGTTTTTGAGTACGGTAACGGCGATCAGCATGGGCGCACCCTGAATGATTTTGCCGTTATTGGGAAATGAGGAAGTGCATTGCGCGGCAATGCGGTCTTTTAACGCGCCTTCCACCGCGATGTAACGGACGATCTGCGTGTTTTTCCAGCTGGGCGCATAGGAAGCGGTGGCGACGATTTCGGTCAGCAGCGCGTGCGCTACCGGCTGATCCGTAAATCTGCGGATGCTTCTGCGGCTGCGGATACATTCTTGTGCGGTCATATTTCCTCCATTCTGCTGCGGGACCTCCGAAGCGTTTTCGTATTTGAATCAGTATAGCATAGGCAAAAACCGATTTCAATAAAGAAATATAAAATGATGCCGATGCAGGGATCCCCGGTGCCAGACTA
>CANQUI010000044.1 GCA_947626995.1 uncultured Eisenbergiella sp.
AGTGAAGTATTGGGACATGCCGATATCAAGATTACAATGGAATATTATTTTCATTCGTCTTTTGAATACAAAAAAATGCAGATGATGAAACTGACCAGACTATCGCAGAATTAAGTATTCTGCGAAATATTATTGCTGAATGAAGCGAGAAGTATATATACTCAATAAAATACACATTTTTAAATAATATAAAACAATTTTAAAACAATTAAATTGATTTCTTGTATCTAATAAAAGGGTGATAAGAATGAGTGATCAAAGGGCAATAGTCGAGATAAGAATACCTAAAAAGGCGATTGATGAGGATATTGAAATACCTTTAAGCATTACAGTTAGTGAGATGTTAGTAGCATTAAATAAAATATATGGATTAAATATAGATATAGACAATATGGCTAATTGCTATATAAAATCTGAATTTCCAATTGCGTTAATCAGAGGAGGAAAGCCATTAGAGTCATATGGCGTTCGTAATGGAACAATTATTAATATAATGGAGTAAAATAATGAAAGATTTGAATAGATATAAGGTAATTATCTCAAATAAATATGTATACCAGGAAGCTCATATTTCTAAAGAAATAACTAGGTTATCTGTTGGTACCGGAATAACGGACGATATTAGATTAAAAAAGAGTTCTTTCTTTGAAGAGTTTTCTTTGCTTTTGTATAAGCAAGGAGAGGACTGGAAAATGAGCTGCACAGATAATATATATTTTGCGGGCCCGGATGACCGGAGGATTATTATTGCAGATGTCTCTCATGGGAAAGAATATTCATTAAATTATAGAAGTACAGATAATAAATTACTACATATATCTGTACAATTGGATTTTGATTATGAAAAAAAGGACTTTGATTGCTGTTGTAAAGTGAATGACAAAAAAAGCGTTTGCATAGCAACTGCAAATCATGACGCAGACTTAAATGTAAAAAGTGACTATTCAAATGATGAATTTATCAGATTAAGCGCAGTCACTAATGGATTTAAGCTTGAATATTTAAAATCCAGATTTGGAATATATAAAAATGGATTACTTACTCAGGTAGGGGATGTGCTACATCCGACAGATTTTCTTTCTATTGCCGAAATAAGTTTATATTATGACGGAAAAAATATTTTTGTAAGTGATTCAAAGAAAATTATTTCTAATAAGCTCGATACGTCTTATATAAATAAATCGGAATGTATGGAATATCCGCTATTTAATCGGAATACCAGACTACGTATTCAACCAGACGTTGAGCCGATTGAAGTATTAGATCCTCCGACGGAACCTAATAAGCCTAGAGGAAATATTATAATGAAATTGATGCCGGCCCTGGCTATGATCGCGCTTGTAATCGTGGTCAGAGGTTTTATGAGCAAAGGTTCAAATATGACTTTTGTTATTTTCAGTGTATGCTCAATGGGGATCGGCGTTATTACATCCATAGTATCTTTTATTACTGACAGAAAAACATATAAAGCGGAAGTCAGAGAAAGAGAAAAACAATATACACATTATATTGAAGAAAAAACACAGCAAATTGAAAAGGCAAGGAAAGAAGAGGCCAGAATATTAAATGAGATATATTATGACAGTGAGAAAGAGATTAATATAATAAATGAATTTGCAGGCGAATTATATGACAGGCTCCCGACTGATTCGGATTTCCTTTCTGTAAGAATTGGAACAGGAAATCAGATAGCAAGGAAAGAGATCGTTTACAAAAAACAGGAAAGGTTTGCGACTTCTGATCAACTGGTTGGAATTCCTGAGAAACTGGCGGGTTCATATCGTTATATAAAGAATGCTCCGATAACTGTGGATTTCAAAACGATATCTGCATTAGGAATAATTGGAGATTCTGAAGGAGTTTATGAAGTAATAAAGGTTATGGTGTTAGATTTGATTTCAAGGCAGTATTCAAACGAACTGGAACTGGTGCTTATGATTCCTGAGGAAGAGTGCGGAAAATATGCATGGGTGCGATGGATTCCTCATTTTTATAACAAAAAACTACAGGTGAGAAATATTGTCTGGAATGAAGAAAGCAAAAATATAATTTTTGAATATCTATATAGCAAATTGTCCAGCAGGAAGCAGAATGAGATACAAGGAAATAATATTATTGTGCTGGCAGTCGATGATTGGGGGATGAAATCACACCCGATTTCAAAATTTGTTGAAAGTTCAGTAGAAGTGAATACATCATTTGTTTTTGCTGAGAGGCACCAGGAGATGCTTCCTGTTGGATGTGATCAGATATTATTTATCAAAGATAACGGATCAATAAAAATGATTGATGCGAAAAACAGGAGACAGACTTATAATATTAATTTTTCCGGAGTGTCGGATGCGGCAATTGTTCAGATTGCTAGGAAAATGGCTCCTGTATATTGTGAGGAGGTGAGTCTGGAAAATAGCCTTACAAAAAATATTACACTTTATAGTCTTTTGAATATATTCGGGGCGGAAGATATTGATTTTAAAACCCGATGGAAATCTACAAATATAGTTCGAAGTATGGCGGCTCCGATTGGAGTAAAAACAAAAGGAGAGGTAATTTATCTGGATTTGCATGAAAAAGCGCATGGACCGCATGGTTTGGTGGCGGGAACTACCGGATCAGGAAAAAGTGAAATCCTTCAGACATATATTTTGTCGATGGTAACACTTTTTCACCCATATGAGGTGGGTTTTGTTATTATTGACTTCAAAGGAGGAGGTATGGTGAATCAGTTCAGAAATCTGCCTCATCTCATTGGAGCCATTACAAATATTGACGGGCGAGAAATTAACAGGTCTTTATTGTCTATAAAAGCGGAATTACAAAAAAGGCAAAGAGTTTTTGCTGAATATGGCGTAAATAATATCAACGCATATATAGAACTTTTTAAAGAACATAAAGCGCAGCAGCCGTTGCCGCATCTGATTTTGATCGTTGATGAATTTGCTGAGCTTAAGGCAGATCAACCTGAATTTATGAAAGAACTCATAAGTGCTTCTCGTATTGGACGAAGCCTTGGTGTTCATTTGATTCTGGCAACGCAAAAACCATCCGGTCAGGTCAGTGAGCAGATTTGGAGTAACTCTAAATTTAAACTGTGTCTGAAGGTTCAGACGCGAGAAGACAGCAATGAAGTGATAAAATCTCCATTGGCGGCTGAAATAAAAGAACCAGGACGAGCTTATCTGCAGGTCGGTAATAATGAATTGTTTGAGTTGTTCCAGTCTGCGTACAGTGGGGCGCGTGCAAGCAATATTAATAACGATGCTTCTTTTGAGATATCAAGAATAGAATTAGGAGGTATGAAAACAGTTGTTTATCAGCAGCAGAAAAATGAGGAGGAAGGCAATAAAGAGACGCAATTAGAAGCGATTGTCTTTGCAGCAGAAAGATATTGCCGTGAAAATGGTATAGAATCTCTGCCTAATATTTGCCTGCCACCTCTTGAAACTTCTATTGATTATTGTGAAGCAGAAAGGAAAGCAGAGAAGGAGTCTCTGGTTATTCCTATGGGGATTTATGATGATCCGGCTAATCAGTATCAGGGAGAACTGAACTTGGATATTTCGAATGACAATTTACTGATTATAGGTTCAACTCAGATGGGAAAAACCAATATTCTTCATTTGATTTTGAGATACATAGGAATGAACTATTCGCCGGATCAAGTGCAGGCATATATATTTGATTTTGCATCCATGACTTTAAAAATATTTGAAAAAATTAATCATGTGGGCGGGGTTGTCATACCCGGTGATATTGAAAAAATAAAAAATCTTTTTAAGCTTTTGAAAGCTTCTGTAGAGGAACGAAAAGACAAATTATTGAATATCGGAGTAAGTTCTTATGGTGCTTATGTGGAAGCGGGATATGGAGATCTCCCCAGAATTATCGTTCTTATGGATAATTTTGCGGTATTTAAAGAATTATATGAAGAAACTTATGAAAGTGATTTTCAGTTTCTAACAAGGGAAGGGCCTTCTTATGGACTGCACTTTATCGTCACTAATGCCCGGACTGCAGGTTTTGGATACAGATATATGGCAAATTTTGGAGCGAGGCTTGCATTGTCATGTACAGAAAAAACAGAATATAGCAGCATATTTGAACGATGCAGAATGGAACCTAAAGATACCGCTGGACGTATTCTTTGCAAAATGGATGGAGAGATCTATGAGGCTCAGACTTATATGGCCTTTAAGGGTGAAAAAGAAGTTGACCGTGCAAATTCCATAAAAGAATTCATAGAATCAGTGAATAATAAGTATCAGGGAAAGAACGCCCGATGTATACCTTACGTGCCGGAAATATTGTCTATGGAATATCTGCGTGGAAATTATAAGATTGACAGGAGTGGATATTCTTACCCGATCGCGTTGGATTATTCAAGTGTTGAAATCGTGTGGATGAACTTTAGCAGGATGATTGACCTGTGTATTATTGCAAAAGAATCGGATAAACGAGATTTTGTAATAAATAACCTGCTAAAAGTCATCCGGTACTTTGCGTTTGAAAAATCAGTAAAAATCTACATTGTAGACAGTTATGAAAGACCTTTGAAACAATGGGAAGAGTTTGGGTATGTTGATAAATATACCATTGATAATCACGAGATTGACGATATGCTTGAGGCATGTATGGAAGAAGTGGAAATCCGTCAGGAAATGCTGAAAGATGACGGAATAGATTCGGTCGGGAAAATGCCATTATTATTGTATGTGTTTCATAGTGATGATGCTGTTGAGTATATTTCAGAGTCAAAGGAACTCAGCAGCTTATATCAAAAAATCACAAAAATTGCCCGGAATCTGAATGTCATGTTTCTATTTTCAAATGTTGAGGATGTTACGACAGGATATAATTCGCCGGCATTACTAAAGAAATTAAAGGAAAATAAGAGAGCAATTATCTGTCAAAAACTGAATGATGTGAAATTTTTTGATATTCCAATCAGTACCATGCGTGCAATGAAAGCCCATATAAACGGTGACGCATATTATATCAACGGAAATGAAATCCAAAGAATAAGAATGGTAGATGGGAGGGAAGAACGTGGGTGATTTTGTTTTAAACACGCGGTCAATGGATACTTCAGCCAAAAGTTGTCAAGAACTAGCAGAAAGAATGAAAACATTAAAAGATGAGTTGAATGCAGAGAAAGACAATATTTTATTTTTCTGGGAAGGAAAAGGCTGCAATGAATTTGAAAAGCAATATCGTCTGCTGGTTCAGCAATTGTCTGATATTACAGATAATCTCTGGGATACAGGAGAAAAAATTCTTACCGCGGAGCAGGATTATATTCAGGCAGATACAAATGCGGCAAAAGCGCTGGATGGCGTAACGAGGGGCGGGGTTACAAATGCTGACGGAGAAATCAGCAGTGTATTTAATTAAAAATAAAGACCGGTGAAGCGGAGGAGGTGCGTGGTGAACAGTAGTCAGCTGCAGGCTTATTGCAATACATTAAAAAGTGATAAAAAAATTTTTGAGAAAAGAGTAAAGGAACTCAGATCCATACAAAATAGCATATATGATTCGGTGTCCGGACATCCGACAAAGGTAACAGGAAGTACGAATGATACGAGGTTGTCTGTCAGAATAGGATTAGGGGGAATAAGTTCATTAAGTGCATTAGATAGTAGTCTGTCCCGATTTGAACAAAAAAGAGTTGATGCAGATTCAGATATCTCAAACGTTCTGAATAATATTGCAAATGAGATAACGAGATGTAACAATAAAATGTCATCTTTGGACACGGAAATAGCTACTACTAATAACGCGATCCGTGCAGCAAAAGCAGCGGAAGCAAGGGCGCGGGAAGAAGCGGAAGCAAGAGCGCGGGCGGAAGCGGAAGCAAGAGCAAAGGCGGCAGCCGAAGCGAAAGCGGCCTTAAATTCATGAGAGTGAGGTGTGTTTATGAGTACAATAACAATTAATTATGATTATCTTTCGAATGCCTCAAAATATGCAAAAAATATTTCTTCGAATATGGATACATACAGCGGATCGATAACGAATAAAGTTATACGCAAGCTGAGTTCTCTAAGTGGATCGGATGAGAGAGGATATATAGGTTCTGCTTCAGCTAGTGCTGGAAAGAAGATACAGGAGTTAACTGAAAAGTCTGGGAAAGCGCGGAATTTTGGAGCTGAATTGGAAATGTTCGTCTCAAATGCACAGAGGGCGGATTCTAATGTGGCAGGAAATATAAAGAGTACGGGAGGAAGCTATGTTGGAAAAAGGACGACTTTTCAAAAGATAGGAGACTGGTTTTATAATACCTTTTGTGTGGATCTGCCAAACAGTAATAGCATAATCAAATTGATGGCCAATTGTGTGAAATGGGGAGTAGATAAAATATCAGGAGCCGCAGAAAGTGTTAAAAACTGGTTTAAATACAAAGAGGGTAAGTATTGGTGGAATGCAATTCTGGCGTTTGCTGGAGGGGTAGTTGCAATTGCTTCTGCGATAGTGGCGGTTCTTACATGTGGGACTGTTTTGGCTGTAGTAGCTGCAGCCGCCGCAGCAGTTTCTGCGGTGATTGCAGTTGTTAACGGTTCAATATCTATAATACAGAACGGAAAAGCGTTGAAAAAATATAAACAGGGAGAACTGGGGCAGGCCAGGTATTATGGAAGTATAAAAGGATTCTCAGATGCAGTAGAAAAGTATGATATGGGAGATGCTTCTATAAATAAAACGTTTGAGGGCGTAGGGAATGTCCTTGATGGTGTAGATACAGCGTGCGGTGTTGTTATAACAATAAATGGTGTTGCTAACTTTGCAGGAGTAAAAGACGCCGACGGAAAGGTAACAAAATATAAATTTACCGGGGATAATATCAAAAAAAATATCTTGGAATCAATAGGTTTCAAGAAGAATGGACGAAAGAGATATTCTGTAGATTCCAAAGGTAGGCGAATAAATTACAACGGTGAAAAGTCAGGATATAAGTATACGGACACATATGAATGGGAAAGATTAAAGAAGAGAAGTGATGGACAAAACAAATCGTTTAGTCAGAGCTTTTTTGGATTTGGAAAAACGGATGCAGTATTTTACAGCAGTGAAAATGGTTTTTCTAAGGAAGATGTACGGCCATTATCAGAAAAATTTAAACAGTTAAAATCCTGGGAAAAAGGTGCAAAAACAATTCTTGATACAGGTAGCGTGGTCAAAACAAATATGAAAAGGATTGAAGGAGTTTATACAATTTGCGACGATATTGAAAATATATTCACCTCGGATGATGGCATCAGGGAAGTAGTAAAAAACTGGAAAGACAAAGGTGACAATCTACTTTCTGTGTTTGATTTTGTTAAACCGGTTGATTTTGTCAAAACGATTATTTCTTCAGGAGAGACGCTATGGGAGGGAACTGGAGAAAGTATTAAAGTTATAAAAATGTTATTCGATAATAAAAAAACGCAAGGTGATGGTGCATGATAAGGTTTAGGATAGATGATAGGAAGAAGAAAGTAATTCATCAGAAATTTATTAGATCAAAGCCAGCGTTATATCTGTGTCCGTTTATGTTTGTTTTTCTTGCGGTTGCTTTTTCAGCAATAGTTTTGATATACAGTCTAACAGACGGAAGTGTTTTTGTCATCAGGGACATTATGGAGCCGGATTATGGAGCAAAGGATTTTGTAGTGGTTTCGTTTGTGATCGGGACAGCCGATATCGTATTCCTGTTTTTGGCACTGATATCAAAGATTGCAGTTAAGAGAATTACCGGAAGAAATCTTAGTGAACGAATAAACGAAAGTTTGATATATGAGAATCATGTGCTTATGTATGGGTATCAGAACTATGCGGGATCAACGGAAGACGACCGGGTGATTGTGAGGATTCCTCTGGAACGTCAGAGACAGATTATATATAAAAAAGATGCGGAACAAATCTGCTTCAGTGGTTTTTACAGCAGCGCGTATTATGAGGATTACAGAACAGGGCAGACAAGAGCGGACGGTAGTTTTACAGAAGGAAATTTTGTTCTTTTCGATTATTTTACACCATCTCTTGCAAATACATTAAAATCAATTGGAATGGAGGTAATGGAACTTGGCTGATATTCAGGAACAGGCGATCGATTATTTACAGCAGGGAGTAACGCTGATACAGCGGGAAAAATATGATGATGCTGTAAAGGTTATAAAAAAAGCGCTCGAACTGGAACCACGATACGTGGATGCTTATAGTGTGCTTGCCGATGCTTATGCAAATCTTGAGAATTATGGAGAAGCGCTCGAGATTCAGAAAAAGATTTTGATTTTGGAACCGGAAAGAGGAGAAACCTATTTTGAATTGGGAAATTTGTATGTAATGACAGATGACATTGTCAAGGCACTGGAAAACTATAATAAAGCGGATGAAAAAGGATACAGAAATTATGTAATGTATAAGAATCTTGCTGAAATTTATCGTGAAATCGATCAGGATGATTTGGTTTTCAGAAATTATAATAAAGCGATAGAATGTGCCCCTTTGCGTGCGGATTTAAGGTTGGAGAAGGCGGGATATTACATACTACGAGGTAAATTTAATGAGGCCTTGGAAACTCTGGAAAATCTGCAGAAAATAGAACCTGATTTGTTTGACGCATATGAGATGAGAGCGGAGATTTACGCTGGTTTGGGAAAATACAGAGAAGCATTAGATCTGATTGAAGGGGCGATGTGCGATTATCCGGAAGATGTCGGGTTGCCTCTTGTGAAAATGAGAATATTAACAAAAATGAATGATCTTCCTAAAGTAAAAGAGGAGATTTCCGCAATCAGGAAAATGGCAAATTATGAGGATGTTGCCCGAAATGTTCTTCTTCAGGAAGCCCAGATTGCGGCAATGGAAAAAGATCTGGATAAAGCGAAAAATGCGCTTATGGAAATAATTGACAGATCAGAAAAATTTGATGAAGAAGCGAAATTTCTTCTTTTAAATGTACTTAATGGACAGGGAAAAATAGATGAGGGTTTGGAAATAGCAAGGGAATTGAGTAAAACAGGACGGGATAATCTTTATTCAATTACGGGAATGTATTATGTGCCGTTTTTTCTGAAGAAAAAAGGGGAAAAGGAAGTAGCGAAGGCTGAGTTCAGAAAACTTGTCCCGTATTTGCGGAGAGTTACAGTAAATAGTCCTCATTTTTATGAAGCATATCTGTACAGATTGATGTGTCATAAGGAGCTGGGAGAGTATGATAAGGCATTGGAATTGGCTGACTATATAGAAGCATTGGATATCAACAGTGTTGATTCTTACGCATTGAGGTATAGTATTTATAATGATATGGGAGATGAAGTGAAGGCCGCAGAGATGAAAGAAAAGGTTGCGAAGATAGATCCCCAGATGCAGTTGTAGGAGGTGATTATCCGAATGGCACTAAAATTTGATATAGAGAAATTGAATTCTATGATAAAAAAATGTGAAAATGCAAAAACAGATTTAGAAGAAAAGGATAAGGAGCTGAGCAGAAATCTTGAAACTCTGAGAGAAGATTGGAATACTCCGGCGGGAGACAAGTTTTTTCGGGATTTGGATGATGATTGGACAAAACAGGTAGCGCAGTACACTAAGATTACAGGAGCAATTATAGAATTGCTAGAAGCGGCCATAAGAGAATACAAACCGGTCGAACAACAGGCCAATGATCTGAAGATAATGATTTAGGTTGTTCTCTCAAATGAGATAACAATATAAATTTATTGTAAAGAAAGGAGGGACAGTAATGAGCAATATCTATCTTGATCGAGCAGGAGCAGATGGTCAGGTTTCGGAAATCCAGAACCAGATTCAGGAATTAAGAGAGGCGGCTGCTTCGATAGATAAGGCAATGGTCAGTTTGCAGGAATTCTGGAAAGGAAGTTCAGCAGACAAAGCTCAGACAACGTATGAGTCAGATTATAAAACCATGTTGACTGAGACGATTCCTAATGCTGTTGATGAGTTTAAACAGTTCATGGATGGATGTGTGAAAGCGATTTTCGATACGGACCAGCAATTATCAGGAGGTTGAAAGGCCTGAGGGCAATAGCCGGTAACGGCTATTGCCTTGAAAAATCAGAGAATGTATATGGAATTTGAATTTTGTTCACGGGCGGAAGTTACGTATGATACATACAGCAAAAAGTGGAAGGCAGTGTTGACAGTAGGACTGGTGTGCTCTCTTTTTTCGATGTTGATTGAATTTGCTATTAACAGGAAATTTGCGGGAATATTTGTGATTCCAGTTATTTACATGCTTTATTTTCGAAGGAAAATGAGAATTACAACAAGCATTCAGGATGTAAAAGGAATTGCATCTTCGGATGGAAAAATAATCCGTATTATGTTATTTGACGTAATAAAAAGCCGGAAAGGGTCTTTTGACAGAATGTTAACAATAGAAAAAGCTGGAATCAGTTATTATTGGAATGCGGATTTATGCGAACTGGGAATGAAAGGCAAAGCGACTATTGTAATATTAAATAAAGAAAACAGAATTTTAGCTGGTCATGAGATAAAAGATGATTGGTTATATCTATATATAGATGAGAAATATCTGAAAAAATTTAAAATATTGTTTTCAACCACAGATGATGGAGAAAGAGTATATGATAGCCGATAGTAGGATTATTGAAAAAAAACTGCAGAATAATTTGTTATTTCTTTTGGATGACAGTTCATTATTTTCTAATACCGCATATAGAATTATGCAGAACGATAAAAATAAAATTTTTGTTACATGTGCACAAGCAAAGCTAAATGGAAAGATTCAGTTAATATATTTTACAGAAGATTACATGCCATTAAGTAATGTTTTAGAGAAATTAAGTGAAGACAAGCTGATCAATCTGATGATAGATGTTTTTAAAAGACTGAAATCGCTCAATGAATATGGATTTCTAGATGTGAGCAATATACTGCAGGACTTTGATAAGATTTATGTGGATGTTCGGACATTGAAAGTTTTGTTTATATATTTACCATTAAATAGTAATATAATAAAAATTCAGGTTTCAGTAGAAACTGGTATTAAAACGAATTTTATTAGATATCTTCAAATGATGGGAAAAAACTGTGGGAAAGTTAATGAATTACTGAATATATTGACCGATGGAACGATAAATATCGAAAAAATGATTAGAGAAATAGGGTGTCTTATTGGTAAATCAGAAAAAACAAAGCCGTTTCCTTCTAAAGGAAAGATTGTGAAATATGACTGTATTTATCTTGTCAATAAAATAAACGGCAGGCTGATTAATGTTAAAAAAGAAGGATTAATAATAGGTAGAAATGCACCTACAGAAGAAGGTAAAATATTAGATTCTAAAAAACAGGTTGGACGTCAGCATTGCAAAATAATATGTCATGATAACAGATATTATCTAAAAGATCTAAAGAGTACGAATGGAACTTATTTAAATGGGAAAAAAATCCCTGCAATGAAAGAAATTCTTTTAAAAGATGGAGATGTGATCAAAATAGCATATGTTGAATTAATTGTAAAAAGCATGGAGGATGAGTATGAATAAAATTAAAATTGTCCTTGCAGATTTCAATGAAGAGTATTTAATACCGATTGAATTGAAATTGATACATGAACTTGGAAATAATGCGGATTTGGAAGTCATTTCTGCTAAAGAATACTTTGATATGTTCTTTTCGGAAGCACAAGCAATTGATGTTTTATTGATAGATATGGGGTTGTTTTCAAAAAAACTTTTAAAACATAACATAAAAAATATATTTATTTTAACAGAAGAATCCCAAAAAATTGCAGGAGAATCAAATATTCACAGTATTTATAAGTACTCCAGTGTAAAAGAAATTTATAATGAAATTGTGTATAGAAGTGAGGATAATTTGAATATACACAAAACTAAACAGAGAGAGAGCAAGATAATTGTCAGTTATTCTCCATCAGGAGGAACAGGAAAAACATCGCTGGCATTAGGACTGGCAGCTGTTTTAAATGATAATTATTATAAAACATTATACATAGATGCCGAAAGACTTCAGACATTTCATTTTAGATTAAAAAATAGAGAAGTATTACCTTCATCAATTGGATATGAAATACAGGAAAATAATGAAAATTTGTATGCAGGTCTGAAACATTATATCAGGAAAGAGCAGTTTGAATATTTGCCTCCATTTTGTGCCGCTATTTCGACATTGGATATAGATTTTGATTTTTTTTTAAAATTTGCGGAAGCGGCAAAGATTTCAAATGAATACGATTATATTGTGATAGATACGGACAAGGTATTGGATAATGATAAATTTGCATTAATGAAGATGGCAGATAAAGTATTTTTATTACAGCGACCTTTGAAAACAGATATTTTTGACATGCATCTATTCATAAATAGTGTAAGAACTACGAATAATGAAAAATTTATTTTTGTCTGTAACCAGTACGAGGCAAATTGTACTGATTGGATGCGAGAGATACTAAAATATTCGTTCAGCGGATTTTTGGAACGTACAGATTCAGATAGATTATTGCTAATTGACGGTTTGAAAAATCTTGATGGGATTGAGAAACTTACATATCTTTTATAAATATGAAAATTAATGGGAGAATGAGTATGAAAAAAAAATTAGTGAAAATGACCGCTTTATTATATGTGATAGTTATCTTTGGCTTTTCAAGATCAGTATATGCGGAGACTATACAGAATGTACAGTCGTATAGTGATGAGAAACAGATTGTAATATATATTCCTAATTTAAAAGAAAAAATTTCCGCTGCATCTGCTCAGATAGGGAATGCTGCGGTGGCAGATGTGCAGATTAAAAAAATAGGAAAAGCCCAAAAGAATTATATTCATACAACAATTCTTTTTGACAATTCATTGTCTATTTCTTCTGATAATAGAAATAAAATGAAAGAAGTCGTTAAAAGACTAATTAACAGCCATGTGGAAGGAGAAAAATTTACGCTGGCAACTTTTGATACAGAAATGCATGAACTGTCTGTAGACAGTACAGATTATGAAGAACTGATAATGCAGACGGACTCTATTGAATTTGCCAATCAAGATACATATTTAAAAAATATATTATATGATGTTTTTAAGCAGAGTGAAACGACAGGAAGTGCTTATCAGAATTATGTGATTCTTTCAGACGGGTCGGATGATAATGATGTAGGATATACGTATAACGAAATTATAAATTTATTGAAAGATCATAATTATGCGATTTATTCTGTAGGTTCAAGATATGAAAGTAATATTGATGCTTTGGAAGAAATGTTTTCAATTTCAAGAGCATCTGAATCTTCGTATTTTTTGTTAGATGAGACGGAAGATATCAATGCGATTGTCAATCAGATTATACAAGATATACCTCGAAATATTGCCAAAATTAAGATACCTGAATCAGTAAAAGACGGGGAAACAAAAAGCATTAAGCTCACAATTAATACGTCGGATGATAGTTATTCATTAATTACAGAAGCAAAGATGCCTTTTGCCGATATGAGCGTAAAGAAAGAAGCAGAGAGGGTAGAAAAGAAAGAAAGCGAAACGGAAACAAAGAAAACAATATTAGCTGAGAAAACAACTGAAAATAAAGAAGCAGGAGGGGAAATACCAAATAAGGAGGAAAATAAAATACTTCTGTCTTACATGTTGATTGGAATCATTGCAGTTGTCGTGATTGTGCTGATTGCAGTATTGCTGATTTTAATAAGAAAAAGGTCAAAGGTTAGAGAAAATAATAAAGAAAAAGATGATTCAACAATACTTATTAAGTCAAAAGATGATAAGACAATCCTGATAGACAAAGATGACAATATAATAGAATCGGATAATGATGCGGGTCCAGAAGGAAATATTGTTAATATCAGACTGACAGATATTAGGAGACCTGCCGTGATGATGGAGTATTCGTTAAGCTCTTCTGTAATTTTGGGAAGGACTGCGGAAAGAAGCCAAATAATTTTTGACTATGAAAAAAGTGTTTCTGGTCAGCATTGCGAACTGAGCAGAGGCGAAAATAATAAAATATATATCCAGGATCTGGAGTCTTCAAATGGTACATATGTTAATGGAGAGCAGATAAAAGAAAAGGAAGAGCTGTTAGATGGTTCCATTATAAAAATGGGAAGGCTTCAGATAGAATTTCAGATTATTAATGTAGAGAGGGCCGAAAATGGGAAAGGGATGATTGGGACAAGTACGGAAGTTATATCTGATTTATATGACGAGGAATAAATATGAAAATAAAACATGTATCTGTATGTGATATTGGCAAATGCAGGAACGAAAATCAGGATTCCATATACGTAGAAGCTGGAGAGGACTGGGGGATTTTTATCGTGGCAGACGGAATGGGAGGTCATAGCGAGGGGAGCCGTGCCAGCAAAGAGATTACGTCTGCATTTAGGTCCTGGACGGGGACAGTGCAGAAACACATATCCGACTACGAAATTCCAGATTTGTTTTCAGAGCTTCGAAAGGTCTTGAGCGAAGCAAATGATAAAATTATCAGGGATACTGAGAAAGGAAAGATATGCGGAAGTACAGCGATTATATTGCTGATCATCCGAGATGTTTATATTCTGCTGTCTGTGGGAGATAGCCGGTGTTATGACATAAAAAGGCATTTTTTCAGGGATTCTCTGAGGCAGTTATCGTTCGATGAAGTCTGTGAGGTGCCGGGCAGGAATTTTGGAAAGCTTACAAATGCGGTGGGAGTGAAAATGCCATTAAAGTGTAGGCTGATTTCCGGAACGATAAATAAAAAGCATACGTTTTTTATCTGTTCGGACGGGGTTTATAAATTCTGTACTGAAAAAGAACTTCTGGCTGTTATAAAGCGAAAAAAGGATGGACGACTGGAAACAGCGGGGGAAGAGATAAAAGAACTTATATATAAGAAAGGTGCAAAAGATAATCTTTCCGCCGTACTGATAACGGTGTCTTTTTAGGAGGATTGATTTATGGAGTGGGTGACAGACGAGCTGCTGTTTTATGGAGGGTTGGCTACGGTGATTGCCGCGCTGATATTGCTGATCATTTACATGGTTATTTCCCGTATTACGTTTTTACATCTGAAGAAAAAACTAGATACGGAATATGGTGATGCGCCTGAGAAAAAGCAGTAATCTGAACGTGACAGGATGGGAAGGGAATACGGATAGAGGGATTAAGATATGTCGGAAATAATTGCGTCAACATATGAAATTATTCGAAAAATAGGTTCAGGCGGGGGCGGTGTGGTTTATCTGGCTAATCATGTACGTTTAAAGAAAAAGGTCATACTGAAAGCTGACAAAAGGAAGATTACGACCAGGCCGGATCTGCTGCGCCGTGAGGTAGATATTTTAAAAGAACTGAGCCATACTTATATTCCTCAGGTATATGATTATTTTGTGCAGGATGATGTCGTCTGTACGGTAATCGATTATATAGATGGAGAAAGTCTTGATAAACCTTTGGAAAGAGGGGAGAAATTTTCTCAGGCTCAGGTGATCACATGGGCAAAGGAAATCCTTGAGGCGCTGGATTATCTGCATAGTCCGACCCATGGATCTCCAGCCAGAGGGTATGTCCACAGCGATATTAAGCCGGCGAATATTATGAAAAAACCGGACGGCCACATCTGCCTGATTGATTTTAATATTGCACTGGCTCTTGGGGAGGAAAACGCGGTTGGGTGCAGCAGAGGGTATGCGTCGCCGGAACATTACGGATTGGATTTTTCTTTGAGAAACAGAGAGGATTCCGGAACAGAAATGCTGTCAGGGAGCAGGGGAAGAAGGTCAGGGAGTCGCAGTACAGCAGCTTCCGTAAAA
Organism: uncultured Eisenbergiella sp.; assembly: GCA_947626995.1. Taxonomy (GTDB): domain Bacteria; phylum Bacillota; class Clostridia; order Lachnospirales; family Lachnospiraceae; genus Gallintestinimicrobium. The sequence goes on from CANQUI010000044.1 coordinate 15,785, forward strand.
AGCTCTTCTGCAGGTTCGTCTTCCGGCTCATCAGGAAAAAGAGTGATAGTTCCTGATGTCAGGTCGGATATCTACAGCCTGGGAGCCACTTTGTATCATCTTCTGAGTGGAAAGAGGCCGAATGAGAAGGCGAAGGATGTAGTTCCGTTATCCAAAAAAGAATTCAGCGCGCAGCTTGTGGATATCATTACGAAAGCGATGAACCCGAACCCGGATTTGCGCTATCAGTCTGCCAGGGAAATGCTGAAGGCGCTTAAGAACCTGCATTGGAATGATATCAGATATATCCGCTGGAAAAGAAGGAATCGAATCGCCTATACAGTATTATCGTTGTTGTTAGTGGGCGGCGGCATCTGTTCCTTTCTTGGATTGAAGCGGATGCAGACTACGGAGAGCTGGCTGAAGCTGGCGGAATATTCCGGAAATGCACTTCGGGAAGGTGATACTGCCGGGGCTGTAGATTACGCTTTACAGGCGCTGCCGGAGGAAAAGAGCCTTCTGCAGCCGGCCATAGTGCCGGAAGCGCAGAAAGCGCTCACGGATGCTTTGGGCATATATGATCTTTCGGACGGGTATAAAACCTATGGAACAGTAGAGCTTCCTTCCCAGCCATTTTTCATGGAGATTTCCCCGGACGGGAAAACGGCTGCCTGTATTTACGCTTATTCCATGATGATTTTTGACACGGAGAATTGTAGCATCCTGGCAGATCTTCCGGTGGAAGCCTCAGCGCTGGCGGAAGTGGAATATCTGGATAACGATACAGTCATCTATGCCGGAGAAGAAGGAATCCGGGCATACAGTATTTCCGCGGCAAAGGAACTGTGGGCCGGAAAGCCTGCCACGGCTATTGAACTTTCCGCTGACGGGAAACGCGCGGCTGCTGTGTATAAGGATGAGACATCCGCCACAGTTTATGACACGGCAAATGGGGATGTGGTCGCTACGGTAGATTTCCAGGGAAGACACCGGCGGACGGCGTCGAATGACATATACGCAAATCCGCAGAATAATATTCTCGCACTGAACGATGACGGATCGCTGATGGCGGAAAGTTTTTCCGATGGTTCTCTGGCCGTATATGATCTGGGGACCGGGGAAGAGTACCTGACGCTGTTTGACAACTCATCAGGCTACACCCGTTTTGAAGGAGGATTTTATCAGCAGTATTTTGCTTTTTCGGCTACAAATGAGGAAGAATCCGTGTTTGCTGTGGTGGACACGGATCTGATGGAACAGACAGGTGGATTTCAGTCGCAGAGCTCTTACTATGGAGTGGAGGCGGACGATACCGGAATATACGTTCAGCAGAGTAATATTCTGGTAAATCTTCACCCTGTGTCGGGAGAGAACCGTCCGCTGGTAACCTGTTCCGAGAGTATCCGGCGGTTTGATACGGATGGCACGCACACACTGATTACTACGAAGGATGCTTTTTTGTTCTTTGATGAGAATGCGGAGCTCATGGAGCGCTATGAGAATGATTTCAGCGGTGATTTTGTCCGGATTGCCGGGGAGACAGCCCTGGTCGGCAGTATGGATTCTGCTTTTATACGGATACTGAAATACGAGAATCATTCAGAGAGCCAGCTGTTTTCCTATGATCCCTCCTGTGAACATAAAGAGGCGAGGAAAGGCCTTGATGGAACTACGATCATGCTGTTTGATTACAAACAGTTCCGGCTTTACAGTATGGACGGAGATCTTATCACGGAGGTTTCGATTCCGGATTCGATGGATATATATGATCAGCAGTATGTCAGGGATGAAGACGGTTCCCGGCTGGAAATTTATTACAAAGACGGGAGGATTACTGCCTACAGTGCCGAGGATGGCATGCTTCTGTACGAAAAGACTGGAGAGGTGCCGGACATGTCTCTGGAGGAAGAGTTCCTGACGGATGAATACCGGATTGTGTCGCGTCTTCATGAAGCGCCGGAAGTATATGACCGTAAAAGCGGGAAACTGGTATGTCACCTGAAAGATGACGATTCTCTGACGTACGTGACGCAGATTGACGGGGGAATCGTGGTGCAGTATGTGACAGCGGACGGATACCGTTATGGTCAGCTGCTTAATGAGAAATGTAAAACAATCGCAGAATTGCCGTATCTTTGCGACGTGTTGGATGGGAGCCTGATTTTTGACTATCCAAACGGAAATCTGCGGCAGTCCCGCGTTTATCTTATAGATGAAATAAAAGAAATCGCAAAATCGGAGAGGAGTTAGAGAACATGTATAAACTGAAAAAAGTACTGTCAGTGATGATGGTGTTTGTCCTCATTACAACGTTCCTGCTGCAAATGACAGTACTGGCAGAAGAAACTGCCGAAACCCAGAGTGTTCAGAAAGAGGAGTCAACTGAGGTTCAGACAAAATCTGAGGAAGCTGCGGATAATCAGGCATCAGCTGAAGCTTCTTCTGACACAGATGCTCAGGATAAAACCGAAGAAGCAGGGGAGGAGACTCCGGAAGAAACGAAAGTCCCGGAAGCGTCGGAAACATCCGACGGAACAGAAGATCCGGAAGATGAGGGAACGCCCGACGGAACAGAAGATCCGGAAGATGAGGGAACGCCCGACGGAACAGAAGATCCGGAAGATGAGGGGGCATCCGACGAAACAGAAGATATGGATGAAACAGAAATGTCTGATGGAACAGAAGATCCGGAAGAAACGGAAATGTCTGATGGAACAGAAGATCCGGAAGAGACGGAAATGTCTGACGAAACAGAAGATCCGGACGAGACAGAAATAGAAAGTTCCAAAGAGACAGAGATGTCTGAGGAAACAGAGATGTCCGAGACGGAAGAGACAGGGGAAGCTGAGGAAACAGAAGAGGAAAAACAGTCTGAGGACTCAGGTTCTGAAGAAGACACAGAGGAAACAGAAACGGAAGAAGCCGAAGAGGAAACAGAAACGGAAGAACCTGCAGAGACGGAAGAAGAAACTGCGGAAGAAGAAACAGAAGCTGCTTTTACCGTAATTCAGGGTGTTGTACTGGCGCTGGAAGAGTATTCGGAGGAGGAGTTAAAGGCGCTTTCTCTGCCTGTGATTTTAAGCAGGCTTCAGGACAGTGAAGGAAATTCACTGGAGATCCCCCCAGATGCGCTTACTGTGTGGATTCTCATTAAAGACGAAAAAGGAACGCCGGTCTTTGATAAAAAATATGATATAGATTCAGAGGAAACACTGGATCTTTCGCCGTTTGTGAACCAGCCGGGGTATGTGCTGGAGCTGACTGTGGGAAACGGTGAAAAGCAGGATCCCGGAAATATTCAGTATGTGGCGGAAATCAAAGGCGGCGACATGCTGGAGCTGGGAGAAACGAATGACGCCATGTCGACCTCTCTGCTTCCGCTGGAGGAAGTTAGAGCACGTTTGTATGTAAACCCTTATGAAGAAGAAACGATTAAATCGGCTTCGATAAAGTGGATTCTGAAAAATCTTTGGGACTATGACGGAAATAAAATAGACGTGCCGCAGGATGTCAGCTTCGTCTGGTATCGTTTTAAAATGAAAGAGATAGAAGGCACGGAATACCAGTACGTTGTTGAGGACGATTACAAAGCTGTCTCACTGAAGAAGACGATTGATCTGACTCCCTTTGCGTTTCATTATGAAACTCTGGAACTGATCGCAGGAAGCGGAAAGCAGCTTGACGATGGGAATGTGCGCTACATTGTAGATGTCAAGGCTGAAAAGCTGGAGAATATTGATGTTTCCTGCCAGGTATATGCGCAGAGGGCGGACGGAACGCGTGAGGAACTGAAACAATCAGGAACTTATGAGACAGAAGCCGGAAATGACAGCGTAAAAGTGATGAGATTTGTAGATATGAACCGCTCTGAGGGAGATACATATTATATGGGCGTAACTCCCAGCGCTGACAATTCAGAGAATCCCTGCTGGGAAGCGGCGGTTTATAACCATAGTGGACTGACGAAGTTTTTATCAGGAAAGCTGAATACGCCTGCGATCACCGACCAGGTTCTGGATCAGGATCTGACCGGGGAGGATACCGGTTATAAGAAAAAATTTGGCGATTATCAGAACGATTATTTCGGACTGGTGTACAAAAATCCGGATACGGGTAAGGTATATGAGAAAAAGCTGTTTGGCGTTGAAGTGCTGGG
>CANQUI010000045.1 GCA_947626995.1 uncultured Eisenbergiella sp.
AAATGCGGCGCCCTGATGGTACCCCACAGGGTTTGCAAGGCCTGCGGTTCTTACAATAAGCGCGAGATCGTGAAGGTAGAGGCCTGACGGACGATCTGAAAACGAATGTAAAGGGAGACCCCTGTCGATGACGGGCGTCTCCTTTTTTTTAACTTCTGTTTATGACAATGCAAAATCCGTGTTGTGAAAACGGGAAAGCAAGGAAAAAGAACCGAGGACGCAAAAGGATATCTCTGGCGGTGACGATGCTAACCGGCGAAATCAACGAAGGACTTTCGGAAGAAGGAGCGGAGGAAGAGAAGGAACAGGAGGTCGCTCCGGAAGAAGAGCAGATAGATACGCAGGAGGGACAGGAGGAGAACTCCCGGACGGACGGGGAGGACAATGTTCTGAAGAGGGCATCCCAAAAGTCATATAAAATGACTTGAGGGATGTCCTCTTTTGTTCTTATAATCGCTTGTTAAAATGTAAAAAAAAGAAAACGGAAGATATATTTGCTATTGACAACAAAAAACAATAATAATATAATAATAAAAAATGAAAGAAAACAATAATAAACAAAATCGTAAACATATCGTAATGATATGAAAATAAAAACAAAAAAGGAGGAAAAGAGAGTGAAGTACAAAAGGATCTTGTCGATTGCAGTCGCCGTTTGGATGGGGGCATCGTTGTGTGCATGCGGCGGCGCGGGAAGCGATAACACGCAGCCCGCTTCTACGGGAGATGGGCAGATTTCCACAGCCTCTGAAAGCGGAGAGTCCTCTCAGGCAAACCCGGAGGACGATCAGGAAGAGAAGATCGTAACGATCGCTTACGATCAGACCTGGAACAGTCTGAACCCGTATTCCTCCACCGGCGTGATGGGAGATACCGTATGCAATCAGATGTTTGAGAATCTGGTTGCCCAGGGGATGGGCGGCAGCGTATATCCCAGGCTGGCGGAGAGCTGGGAGGTGACGGATGACAATTCCGCGATCATTTTCCATCTGAATCCGGATGCGAAATGGCAGGACGGCGAACCCGTGACGGCGGACGATGTGGTGTTCACCTGTAAGCTGATTACAAAAGAGGAGATCACCACGAGCAGGAGGCAGCTGATGCAGAACGTGGCCGGTACGGACGAGGGCGGCGTGGAGCTTTCCACAGACAGTGTGGAAGTGGAAAAAATCGATGACCTGACGGTTCAGATGAATATGAAGCAGCCCATGACTGACTTCATGTTTTTAAAGCAGGCCGGTTTCTTCTTCGTTTTGCCGGAGCATTTGCTCAAGGATGTGACGCCGGCAGAATTTATGGAATCCGATTTCTGGAACGCGCCTGTCGGGAACGGCCCCTTTATTTTTGAAAGCACCATTCCCGGTGAGCGAGTGGTATATCGGACGAATCCGGATTACTATCTGGGCGAAATCGGCTTTGACAAACTGGTGATCCGCAGCATCGCGTCCGCGAACCTGCTGGCTTCTCTGATGAGCGGCGAGGTTGACCTGATTCCCGGAAGCCGTGTTTCGTTCCCTACTTCGGACATACCAATGGCGGAGCAGCAGGATTATCTGACAGTGGAATCCCTGCAGTCCCCGGGGCATGTCTGGCTGATTGTCGACAATGAGAAGTTCGATGTAAAGACCAGACAGGCATTTGATATGGCGATCAATCGGGAAGAAATGGTCCAGGAGCTTCTGAACGGAAAAGGAACGGTCCGGGAAGGCATGTATGCCAGCAATAACAAATATTACGATCCTGCCATTTCGGATGTGAGCTTCAGCAATCAGTATAATCCGGATAAGGCGAAACAGATACTGGAGGAAGAAGGATTTGACTTTGATCAGGAGCTGCTGATCCTGTATGTGACGGGGGACTCCCTCCGCGAGCAGACGGCGACTCTGTTCCAGCGCGACATGGCAAATATTGGAGTAAAGGTGAATGTGCAGTCCGTGGATCTTTCCACTATGATGCAGATGATGCGCGATAAGGAAGCGGATTTCGCAATTATGAAGACCTCCAGCGACGGGGCCAACCCGCTGGAGAATCAGGACTTCTTTACGCTGGGCGGCCTATATAACCTCTCCCATGTGACGGATCCTACGGGGCAGGAGCTTTTCAGCAAGATCCAGACGGCGCTGACGGAGGAAGACACGATGAAATACGCCAGCGAGCTCCAGCTCTGGAACGCGGAGAATGAATGTTATCTGTTCCTTTACTCGCCGGATATCACGGTGATCTACAACAACCGCCTGAGCAATATGAACACGGCGGACATGTCGTCATCGGTATTTGATTTCTGGAACTGGAAAGTAGAGTAAGCGGTTGAAACGGGCGCATTGTTGTGTTGATCGGTTCAGGCGCAATAATGCGCCCGTTTTGAAAAAGCGAAGGGAGAAGGTGCCTTTGGGAAAGTACATCATAAAACGACTTTTGATAGCGGCGGTCACATTCTTTGGGATAACGGTTCTCGTGTACGTTCTGGCTTCCCTGGCACCGGGTAGCCCAGTGGAAATGATACTTGCCGGGACGAGCAATCTGACGGAGACCGACGTCGCGAGACTTGAGGCGCAGCTGGGGCTGGATCAGCCGGTCTATGTGCAGTATCTGATCTGGCTGAAAAACGTCCTGCAGGGAAATCTGGGCGTCTCCTACCGCACGATGCGTCCGGTGACGGAGATGATTGCCGAACGGATCGCCCCCACGCTGATGATCACGGTGACGGCGCTTGTCCTGGCGATTTGTGTGGCGGTGCTGTTGGGTATTCTGGCCGCGTACCGACCGTATTCTATATGGGATTATGCCTCTGCGGTCCTTTCCTTTGTCGGTGCGGCGACACCAAATTTCTTCGCGGCGATGATACTGGTTTATTTTTTCAGTATCCGGTTGGGAATCCTTCCGGCGAGCGGCATGTATGACGCGGGCGTCAGGTCGTCTTTGCCCATGCTGCTAAAACATATGCTCCTGCCGGTCGTTACGCTTATGCTGCAATATGTGGGAATCTATACCCGGCACATGCGCAGCAGTATGATGGAGGTCCTGAACGACGATTATATAAGGACGGCGCGGGCGAAGGGACTTTCGGAGAGGCTGGTGATTTTTGTACACGCGTTTCGGAACGCGCTGATCCCGTTGGTGACGCAGGTGGGGCTGTCGCTTCCCGCGCTGATCGGCGGTGCGATCATTACGGAACAGGTATTCAGTTGGCCGGGGATGGGAACTTTAATGGTGCAGTCCATCAATTACAGGGATTATCCCACGATCATGGGGATCACGGTACTGATTGCGGCCTTTGTGCTGATCGGAAACATTGTGATTGATCTGATTTACGGTGTTTTGGATCCCAGAGTGGCACGAAGATAAAGGAGGGAAGGCGCTTGAAACAGAGTTCCTATTTTAAAGACGTAACCGACCGGTTCCGGGCGCACAAGCTGGCTATGGCGGGTATGTGCGTTTTGGCGGCAGAGATTCTTCTTCTTCTCATACTGCCGTGGATCCTGGATCTGAAGCCCTATGAGATTTACAGCGGTTTCGGGGCGGCGCCCGGCAGAGAACATATTTTGGGGACGGACAGCACGGGGAGGGATCTGTTCGCGAGACTGATTTACGGTGGGAGGACTTCTCTTTGCGTCGGACTGTTTTCCACTTTGATCAGCTTCGCCATTGGCGTTCCGCTGGGACTGCTGGCGGGCTTTTACCGGGGCGCGGCGGAAGCGGTCATTATGCGCGCGGCCGATGTCTTTCTTTCCTTTCCGTCCATGGTGTTCATATTGGTTCTGGTATCCGTGATCGGCCCGTCCGTATCCTGCGCCACCGTCGTGATCGGGATCATGGGATGGCCGGGGTTCGCGCGTCAGCTTTACGGTAGCGTGCTTTCCGTACGGGAGAAGGACTATGTGGAGGCGGCGCGGGCGATCGGCACAAAAAACGGGACGATCATGCTGCGCTATATCCTGCCCAATTCCTTCGCCCCGATCCTGATCGCCTTTACCTTTGGAATTGCCAGCGCGATTCTCCAGGAATCCGGTCTGAGCTTTCTGGGTATGGGGGTACAGGTACCCATGGCATCCTGGGGCAATATGCTTTACGCGGCGCAGTCGGTTTCCATTATCGCCACCAAGCCATGGATGTGGCTCCCGCCCGGCATTTGCCTGCTGGTCACCGTTTTGAGTATCAACCTGTTCGGGGACGGCCTGAGAGACGCGCTGGATCCCAGGATGAAAATCTGAAAAAAGGCCGTGAGGAGGAGTATATGTCGGAACCGATCTTGGAAGTAAAGAATTTAAAGACCGGATTTTATACGAAGACCGGTTTTTATAATGCAATAGAGGATGTCAGCTTCACGGTGGACAGGGGGAAAACCCTGGGGATTGTCGGCGAGAGCGGATGTGGAAAAAGCGTCACCTGTCTGTCCGTATTAAAGCTGCTTCCCGGGAGAACCGCGGTTGTGGACCGGGGATCTTCCGTCAGGCTGCATCAGGAGGAGCTGACCACAAAAACCGGAAAGGAAATGTGCAGGATTCGGGGCAATGAGATCGCCATGATTTTTCAGGATTCCATGACGTCGCTCAACCCGGTCATGACTGTCGGCAGGCAAATGATCGAGCCCTTTATGATTCATCAGAAAATGACGAAGGCTGAAGCGAAAAAAAAGGCGCTTATGATGCTGGAAAAGGTCGGGATCCCATCGCCGGAGGCGAAAATGCGGCAGTTCCCGCACCAGCTTTCTGGCGGACAAAGGCAGCGGGTGATGATCGCGATGGCGTTGTCCTGCAATCCGGAAATTCTGATCGCGGACGAGCCGACCACTGCGCTGGACGTAACGATACAGGCCCAGATTCTGCGGTTGATGAGGGAACTGCAGGAAAAATCCGGCACGGCGATCATCCTGATCACGCATGATCTGGGTGTTGTGGCGGAAATGGCGGATGAGATCATGGTCATGTACGCCGGCAGCGTGGTAGAGAAGGCGGACAAACGGGAATTATTTTTGAACCCACTCCATCCGTATACCAGGGGGCTGCTGGCATCAGTCCCTTCTCTGAGCAGGGAGACGGAAAGCCTCCACAGCATAAAGGGTGTCGTGCCCAGCCTGCAGGATATGCCAGAAGGGTGCCGGTTCTGCGACAGGTGCAAAGAAGCAATGTCCGTGTGCAGGACGAAAAATCCCGAACTGACTGACAAAAACGGCAGGAAGGTTCGCTGCTTTCTCTATGAAGACAAGGAAGGAAGGGGAGAAAGCCTATGACGGATCAAAAAGAAGCTCTTCTTAGAATCGATAATCTGTCGAGAGAATTCGTGGTGGGAAAGGGATTTTTACAAAAGGGAAAAAAGCTTAAGGCCGTGGACCGGGTTTCCTTTGAAATAAGAAGAGGGGAGACGCTTGGCCTGGTGGGAGAGAGTGGCTGTGGGAAGTCCACCTTGGGGAGATGTATCCTGCGGCTGATCGAGCCCACGGCCGGAACCGTATATTATAAAGAGCAAAATCTGCTGGAGCTTGACGCCGAATCCATGCGGAAGATGCGGCGCCGCCTCCAGATCATCTTCCAGGACCCTTATGCCTCTCTGAATCCGCGCATGACGGTGTTGGAGACCATAAAGGCGCCGCTGGATGTGTTCGATATCGGTTCACGGCAGGAACGCATGGAAAAGCTTCTGGAAATCTGCAGGGTCGTCGGGATTCGGGAAGAGTATCTGTACCGCTATCCCCATGAATTTTCCGGCGGTCAGCGGCAGCGGATCGTGATCGCGAGGGCGCTGACCCTCAATCCGGAGTTCATCGTCTGCGACGAGCCGGTATCGGCGCTGGATGTGTCCATCAGAAGTCAGGTGCTGAACCTGATCCGCAAAATCCAGCAGAGCTACGGACTGTCCTATCTGTTCATCTCCCATGACCTGAGCGTGGTAAAGCATATCAGTGACAGGGTGGCGGTGATGTATCTGGGAAGTATTGTGGAAATCGCGGATAAAAAGGAGCTGTTTGCCAATCCCAGGCATCCGTATACACAGGCGCTTATGTCTGCGATACCTGTTCCGGATGTGGACGCGGTAAAGCGGGAAATCTATCTGGAGGGGGACGTTCCCAACCTGTTGGATCCTCCTCCGGGGTGCCGTTTCCATACCAGGTGCAGATATGCCGGAGAAGCGTGCAGAAAAAACAGACCCGCGCTCACGGATCTGGGCAACGGTCATTGCGTGGCCTGCCTGCTGGAAAAAGAAATACCGAAGGAGGTTTCCTATGAATAAGGCGGTACTTTTGCCCTTATATTTTGCCGAAATCAACGAAAGGGAAAAGGGAGAACTGAAGGAACAGCTGAAAAAGCTGGAGGACTTATACGGCGGGGAGGCGGAGTTTTTGGAGCCGATTCCCGTTGGGGAACAGATTCCCGAAACGGCGCAGGCCGTGCTGTTTGCGCAGATGACCGGAGCGGTGTTTCGGTATCGCGAGCAGATTTCCCAAATCAGGCTTCCCGTAATTTTGATGACGTCCGAATTCGGCACGGTGGAGATGTGGGATTGGGAAATCGCGGCCTATCTGCGGGAGAATCTGGGTATGGACAACGTTTTTACGCCCTACAGCAGCGAGATGGCGAAGGTGATCCTTCGCGCCGTCTCCTCTCGGCACGCCATGCGGGAGGGCGGGAAATTTCTGATCTTTCAAGACAGTCCGGGCGAGGGGATGCAGGCGTATATCTTCAAGCGATTTTTCTGGTGGGAAAGGGAATGTGTACAAAGGATCGAGGAATATTTCGGAATCCGGATTATCTTTAAAAGCTGGAAGAAGCTGAACGAAAAGGCGAAGGCGATAGACGGAGAAGAGGCCCTTGCGTATTGGAAGAAAAATGAGATTCCTTCCTGTGACGCAGGGCAGGATGCGCTGCTTTATGCGGTAAAGCTGTATCTGGCGATCCGCAGCGAGGTGTTAAAGGAGGGAAACGTGCTGGGTGTCGGCAGCAACTGCTTAAACGAGTCTTTTTCTTCCGAAACGACGCCCTGTCTTGCCCTGAACTGGTTATTTGAACAGGAGGGGATCTTATGGGCCTGCGAGGGCGATCTGGTGAGTCTTCTGAGCGAGGTGATCTTCTATCAGGCGCTCAGGACGCCGCTCATGATGACGAATCTTTATCCGTTCCTGGTGGGAATGGCGGCGCTGAAGCATGAGAGGATTGACCGTTTCCCTGAAATTGAGGATTCCGACAACTGTGCGCTGGGCGTACATTGCGGCTATTTCGGGTTCGCGCCCTTAAGCTTTTGTTCCCGGTGGACGCTGAGGCCGAAGGTGCTGGAGATTGTGAACGAAAACGCGGTGGCAATTGACTGCGAGATGGAATGTGGTCCCGTGTTGCTCGCCAAGGTACACGCCGATATGAAAAAAATCACGGTCATCCGGGCGCGGATAGAGAAATATGTGGGCTATCCCGGATCGGATTGCTTAAACGGTGCGCTCATCCGATATCAAAGCGACTGTGGACACCAGGTCATGGAAAGCCTGTCCTCGCATCACGCCATTGTGATAAAGGGAGACGTAGCGCATTTGATCCGACAGATCGGAAGAGTGTACGGGATCGAAGTGGAGGTTTTCTAGGAAAGGGAGAACGATATGATAAAGGTAGGGATCATCGGCTGCGGCGCAATAGCGGTGGGAAGACATATCCCGGCATATCTGGAAAATGCGGATACAGAGTTGGAAGCTTTTTACGATCCGGCGCCGGGCAGGGCGGCGCAGCTGGCGATGCGGTACGGAGGACGCGCCTTTGAGAGCCTGGAGGATATGCTGATGCTGCCTGACCTTTCGGCGGTCAGCGTATGCGCGCCGGAGCGGTTCCACCGGGAACTCGTGATCGCAGCGCTTCGGAGCAAAAAACATGTGCTGTGTGAAAAGCCCATGGCGATGAACGCGGACGAAGCGGAGGAGATGCTGCTGGAATCGCGGAAAAATCGGAGGCTGCTCATGATATCCCATAACCAGAGAATTTATGAGCCGCACTGGAAGGCGCGGGAGCTTTTAAAAGCGGGCTGTATCGGAAAGCCGTTGTCCTTTCGGACGTTTCTCTCCCACGGAGGGCCCGAGGAGGGGATCGCAGACCCCGGGGAGCGCCGGTCCTTTTACGACCGGTATGCGGGCAACGGAGGCGTCATGCTTTCGGTGGGATGCCACAGAATCGACCTGATTCCCTGGATGCTCGGGCAGAAGATCGTTTCGGTCATGGCGTATCTGCCTACGCTGGATAAGAAAAAATCAGACGGTAGTCCGATTGGAGACGAGGATACGGCGATGGTGCTGATGCGGTGCGAGGGCGGGCTGACAGGGATGCTCTATACCGGCTGGTGTACGTATGGCTGTACGGACAGGGAAACTCATATTTTCGGGACGGAAGGGGTTATGAAGCTTTTTGAGGATCCCTGGTCCGTCGCGGTGTATAAAAAGAACGGCGAAAAGATCTATTACGATTTGAGCTCCTGGGCGCCCAAGGGATCGGCGGGAGCCACCGGAATCGTGGACCGCTTCGTGGATTGTATCGTCGACCGTAAGGAGGCTTTTGTGACCGCCCGGGAGGGCGTGGACTGCATGAAGGTGCTGGATGCCGTCCGGGAATCCGACAGGAAAGGCGCTTGGGTCAGCATCGCATATTAAAAAGCAAAAACAGGAGGAAAAAAGATGATCACACACAGACAGAGACTGCAGGCAGCGTTGGAGGGAAAGCTTCTGGACAGACCGCCTTGCGCCATGTGGGGGCCGCACTTTAACCTGGAGGATCGGAACGTAAAGGATTTCACGCTCGCCACGATCCAGTATCAGAACAACTACGATTTTGACTTCATTAAGGTCATGCCCAACGGAATCTACTTTACGGAGGATTTCGGACAGGTGATCCGTCCGTCTCAAAGCTACACGGACGATACCTGGATGAATACGGTTCAGTACGCGATTCTGGATCCGCACGACTGGGCTAAGATCAGGGTGCCGGATCTGAAAAAGGGCGCCCTTGCCAGAGAAATCGAGGTGGTGAAGCGGCTCTGTGATTATTATAAGGGAGAGGTTCCGGTCCTGCCCACCATTTTCAGCAATGTGGTATGGATGTGTGAAATGACGGCGGGTCACTTCCATCAGGAGGTGATCGTCTCGCAGTTTAGAAATTCTGAAAAATATGCCAAAATGGGCATGGAAGTGGTGGCGGAAACGAATGAAAGGCTGATGGAGGCCTTTGTAGAAGCGGGAGCGGACGGATTTTTCCTGGGCTATCAGATGGGACTGTATGAAAAAATGGGTAAAGAGCTCTATGAGGAATGTGCCGAAAAATATGATCTGAGAAACCTTGAGGCGGTCCGGGGAAAAACCTGGTTCAATCTGGCGCATCTGTGTCATGGGGACAGAAACGATACGGATCATTTTATGGAGTATCCCGTACAGGCGTTCAACTGGGCGGATACGCACCGTGAACACCGGAGCCTGAAGGAAATGCGGGAAGTGACGGACAAGGTACTGGTGGGTGGACTGGATCATGACCTGGGTTCCGGCGGCTATTTGTCCTGCTTCGGCGGCGCCGCGGCGGGCGGCGGCACGGATCTGTCCGGCGCGGACAGGGAGCAGGTGAAGGCGAGGGTGCGCAGCCGATTGGAGACGGCCATGAAGGCGGCAGGTCCCAAATTCGTGTTTTCCGGAGGCTGCGGATGGAGCCACGACGCATTGCACAGATTCAATCTGGTCCGCGAGGTGATCGACGAGGTAGCGGAAGAGATTGCGGCGGGGAAGGATTTTTACGCCTGAATTAGCGCAGACTCGGCAAAGGGGCGGAAGGTATGGACAGACGGATATATGAGAATTGCCTGAATGTGCTGAAAAAGGAACTGGTTCTTGCGCTGGGGTGTACGGAGCCGATTGCCGTGGCTTACGCTGCGGCATACGCAAAGCATATTTTGGGGAAGGATCCCCAACGGGTGAAAATCGCCTGCAGCGGAAATATGATAAAGAATGTAAAAGGAGTGACCGTGCCCAATTCCGGCGGCATGAAAGGAATTGAGGCCGCCGTGGCGATGGGACTTACGGCGGGGGATCACAGAAAAGGGCTGGAGCTGCTAAACAGCGTGACCCGGGAGGAGATTGACAGCGCGAAGGCGTTTTTGAGCGAAAAGCGGATCGACTGCGAGCTGGCGCGTGGTGTGGACAACCTGTATATTTGCGTCAGAGTCGAATGTGGGGAAGAAAGCGCGGAAGTGACGGTGGCCGGCGGACATACCCGCGTGGTCGGGATTCGGAAAAACGGCGTCCGTATCTGGGGAAAGGAAGAGGAAGGGCGGCCGGCGGACACGGATGCCGTCGGCGATCCATCCCGGCTGACGCTGGAGAATATTCTGCAGTTCGCAGACGAGGTTTCGCCAGACGACGTAAAGGACATTCTGGAAAGACAGATCCTTTACAACATGTCCATCGCGGAGGAGGGCTTGCAGACGGGATACGGTGTGAACGTAGGCAGGGTGATCCTCAACTGCTTTGGCGACGACATCCGCAACCGGGCGATCGCATACGCGGCGGCGGGATCGGACGCCAGGATGAGCGGCTGTTCCCTGCCGGTGGTGATCAATTCCGGCAGCGGCAATCAGGGAATGACGGTTTCGCTCCCGATCATACAATATTCGCTCTGGAAAAAGACGGACAGAGAGAGATTGTACCGCGCTCTGACGGTGGGGAATCTGGTCGCGATCTATCAAAAGAGTTTTATCGGAAGGCTTTCCGCCTACTGCGGTGCAGTCTGCGCGGCGGCGGGGGCGGTCAGCGGCATCGCGTGGCTGGAAGGGCAGGAGCAAAAGGTGATTGAGGCGACGATTACCAACACGATCTGTACGGTGGGGGGCATGGTATGCGACGGCGCGAAGCCCTCTTGCGCGTCCAAGATAGCGGTGGCGCTGGACGCGGCGATGCTTGCCTATGAAATGGCGAAAAAAGGATACGTCTTTCAGCAGGGCGAGGGCATCGTTATGGATAATGCGGGGGATACGATTCGAAGCGTGGGAAGGATGGCCCGTCGGGGAATGGCGGGAACGGATACGGAAATCCTTCGGATCATGTTGGGGAAAGGAGAGGAAAATTAGATGCCGGCCTATATTCTGAGTGTGGATCTCGGCACGCAGGGATGCAAGGCGGCCCTGTTTGACGAACGGTTGGAACGAAAAGGAGACTTCTTCGTCCCGATGCGGGTCATCAGTCCCGCTCCCGGCGTGGCCTGGCAGGAGCCGGAGGAGATTTATGACGGCTGTATAAGGGCGATCCGGGGGCTGGTCAAAAGGGCGGACGTTTCGCCAAAAGAGATTGCGGCGATCGGCATAGACGGACAGATGGCCGGAATTATGGGCGTGGATGAGCAAGGAGACGCGGTCACGGTATACGACTCCTGGCTGGACACGCGCTGCGCGGATTGGGTGGAGAAGATGAAGCGCAGGTGCGGCGAATTCGCCGCGCAGATTACGGGAGGCCCCGTTTCGTTCACGCACGGACCGAAGATCCTGTGGTTAAAGCAGACGCATCCGGAGCAATATGAACGGGTCTGTAAATTTGTGACGATTGCCGCCTACGTTACAGGACGGATCGTGGGACGAAAAGGACGAGAAGCATATTTTGATTATACGGGACTGCAGTATTCCGGCTTCGGAGACAATCAGAATAAGAAATGGTCGGAAGAGCTTCTTGAGATTTTCGGCGTGGAAAAGGAGAAGATGGCCAGGATCGTGTCGCCTGATGAAATTGTGGGAGAGACCACTTTGCAATTTGCGGAGCAGACCGGGCTTTTGCCCGGTATTCCCGTGACGGCGGGGTGCGGAGACACGGCGGCGGCCATTTACGGGACAGGAGTCTTAGAGCCGGGGACGCTATTGGACTGCGCGGGAAGCGCGTCGGTACTTTGCGGGCTGTCGGACACCTACAGGCCGGATCTCGCGCGGCAGGTCATCACCCTGATGCGCTCTCCGGAGGAAAGGATCTGGTACCCGATGGCCTATATCAACGGCGGAGGCCTGTGCGTCCGATGGGCTGCGGATATCCTGTCGGGAAGTTATGAGATGCTGGAAAAGGAGGCCGAGGCGGTGGAAGCGGGAAGCGAAAACCTGATTTGTATTCCACATTTCGGGGGGAGGGTTCTGCCTTACCATCCGGATCTGCGCGGCATCTTTGCGGGACTGAACTGGAATCATACCAGAGGGCATCTGTACCGGAGCGTACTGGAGGGCATCGCCTATGAATACGCGTTTTATCTGTCCATCCTGAAAAAACTTTATCCACAGTATCCCTTTACGAGGCTTTATTCGATGGGGGGCGGCGCCCGATCCCCGCTTTTCGGGCAGATTAAAGCGGACGTGCTGAACGTAGAAGTGACCGCGTACGAAGAGGTGGATACGGCCCTTCTGGGGACGGCGGGAATCGCCGCAAAATCACTGGGTCTTTATGCCGGATTCCCCCGCGTGTGGGAGGTAGGGCGCGTGATCGAGCCGCAGCCGCATAATCGGGAAAAATATGAGGAGATGGTATGCCGTTATCTGGAATTGCTGGACCAGGCGGAGACGTTTTATGGGAAATAAACGACGTATCAGCAAACGGCTACCTTGAGGGTATCCTGATAGGAGTTCAATAAATTTAAATCCTCCGAAGAAAGCTGGTTGTCAGTGATAAGCCGGTCGATATCATCGAGCCGGGCGAACCTGTAAAATGCGATGGAGTTGAATTTTGAACTGTCGATCAGCATATTTACGATGGAAGCAGAGCGGATCAGAGCGCTTTTTACCGCGGCCTGTTCCTCGCTGGGAGTGGTGAATCCCGCTTCGAAGGAGAAAGCGTTGGAGGCGATGAAGGCCTTGTCCACATGGAACGGTTCCATCATCTTTGCGGTCATGGAGCCGGCAGTACAGTTAAATCCTCTGCGGATGACGCCTCCCAGCACGATGATTTTGGCGCCGGAGTTCTGCTCCAGATAATTGGCAATGGCGATATCGTTGGTGATCACGGTCAGGTCGTGCTTGGAGGGAAGCAGCTTTGCCAACTCCAGCGTCGTGGTTCCGGTATCCAGCGCGATGGTGTCGCCGTTTTCGATGAGCTGGATCGCGTAACCGGCAATCCGCGTTTTCTCGTCGCTCCGATGGGAGAGCTTAAAGTTTGAGGTGAGTTCGTAGGAGGTCTTGCTTAAGTTTACGGCGCCTCCATGGGTGCGTTTCAGGGCGCCTTCATGATCCAGAACGCGCAGATCTGTTCGAATCGTGGCGGGCGATACGTTAAAGAATTCGCACAATTCGGGGACATAGACTTTGTTCTGCTTTTCCAAAAGGTTCAGAATCGTCCTTCTTCTTTCTTCGGCAAAAAGAGGCTGAGACATGTTTTTCATAAGTACCTCCACGATATCATGGTAATTTATTTCTATTATAGAATATTTTGGTGTTAGCGTCAACAAGGAATAAGCAAACGATAATCAACGAAAACTCAAAAAAAGAAAAAACGAATGAAAGGAAAAACAAGTGAAAGAAAAAATCAAGCTATGTATTATCGGAGCAGGGAGAGCGGGAATGATCCATGCAAGGAATTTCAGCCGGATGAAGGATCTCGTGACGATTGAGGCGGTGTCGGATGCGGATTCTTTGCGGGCGAAGCAGGCCGCCGACGAGCTGGGAGCGAAAAGCTGTTATGATTCGTACGAGACGGCCATCCGGGAGAGCGGAGCGGACGCGGTGATTATCGCGACTCCGACCAAATATCACTGCGATATCGCAGTCATGGCAGCAAAGAACGGTATGCACATTTTCTGTGAGAAGCCGATGGCGATGACGACATCGGAATGTGAAAAGATGATCGCGGCGGCCCAAAGGAGCCGCGTGATCCTGCAGGTGGGATTCATGCGCCGTTTCTGCGAGGATTTCGTGCGGGCCAAGGAGATCGTGGACGCGGGAGGGATCGGACAGGTCGTCATGATAAAATCCCTGACGAGAGGGCCGAGCACACCGCAGGAATGGATGTACGATATCCAAAAGAGCAACGGCCCGCTGGCGGAGGTGAACAGTCACGATATCGACACCCTTCGGTGGTTTTCCGGAAGCGAGGCGGAAAGCGTATACGCGTCGGGCGGCAATTACAGATGTATTGGGGCAAAGGAAAAGTATCCGGATTTTTATGACACGGTACTTTTGAATATCCGGATGAAGAACGGCGTGATCGGCTGCATCGAGGGCGCGCAGGGGGTCGGCTACGGATATGACGCCCGGTTGGAGATACTGGGGACGGAAGGCATGATCCGGGTAGGCGAACTGCGAAAGAACTCCGTGGCCGTTTATACCGCGACAGAGGGGAAGAAGGAAGAAATTGCGGAAAGCTGGCGAAATGTTTTTGAGAGGGCCTATCTGGAGGAGGATAAAGCTTTTCTCACGTGCGTCGCACATGGAAGCGAGCCTGAGCCTGGCGGAATAGACGGTATGCAGGCCGTGGCGATCGTGAAGGCGGGAAACCGGTCCCTGTCAACGGGGGAAGTCATCAGAATGGAGGAGGAGCAACATGCTGGCGGTAAAGCTTTTTGGGCCTGAGGATATCCGTTTAGTGGAATGTGAGATCCCTCGGATCACGGCGGATGAAATACTGGTCAAAACCACCGCGGCGGCAATCTGCGGATCTGACCTGAGAATGATTGAAAACGGGTATCGGGGCGTGGACGAGACGCACCCGCTCACTCTGGGACATGAGATAAGCGGCATCATCGCGAAAATGGGGGAGAATGTAACCGGCTACAGGTTAAATGACAGGGTGACAATCGCGCCTAACTTCGGGTGCGGGCACTGTAAAAACTGCAGGGAGGGCGATTATCATCTGTGCGAAGAATACCGGGCCTTTGGCATCAATATAGACGGAGGCTTCGCGGAGTACATACGGGTGCCGAAGGAAGCGCTTTCTCAGGGAAATGTGATCCGTCTGGGCGATGAAATTTCCGCCCCGGAGGCGGCGGTTATGGAGCCGGCGGCCTGCGTGTTAAACGGGCAGGAGCGGGTGGAGGTCGAAGAAGGGGATAACGTGCTGGTCATCGGCGCGGGGCCGATCGGCGTTCTGCATGTCATGTTGGCGAAAGCGCGGGGAGCCGCCGACATATATCTGAGTGATCTGTCCGCAGAAAGGCTGAAAAAAAGCGCGCAGATCGCGCCCTACATCATTCCGTTGGATGCATCCGGATTGGAAGAGGCAGTAATGGAAAAGACGCGCGGTAAGGGTGTGGATGTGTGTATTGTGGCATGTGCGTCCGGAGAAATCCAGGAAAAATCCCTGGGGCTGATGAATACAAAGGGAAGGGTCCTCTTCTTTGGCGGCCTGCCGCAGGGAAAGGATCTGATCCGCGTACACTCCAACATCCTGCATTACGGGGAGCTGAAGGTGTGCGGTTCCACGAGATGCAGCGTCAGACAGTGCGAGAGCATAGTGGCGATGGTAAAAGAAGGAAAGCTGCGTCTGAGGGGGTTGATCAGCCGGCAGTTTGAGGGCCGGGAATTCATGGAGGCGCTGAAGTATGCCAGAAGCGGCCGCGGATTAAAAACCGTCCTTATATTCGGAAACAAAGAGGAGGAGCCGACATGAAAAAGAGAAAATATATCGTGATCGGATACGGCTGGAGGACCGATTTCTATATCAGGGCCGCGCAGCAGCTCCCGGAGCTGTTTGAGGTCACGGCAAGAGTAGTGCGGACGCCGGAAAGGGCCAAAACGCTGGAAAAGGCGACGACTGATCTGGAAGCGGCCGTCAGGACGGCGCCGGACTTCGCGGTGCTGTGCGTCCCGCGCCAGGCCGCAGGTCCGTATCTGGAAAGACTGGCGTCGCTGGAAATTCCGGTTCTGTGCGAAACGCCGCCGGCGGAAGATATCAGCGGACTCAACCGGCTCTGGCGGCTTGCGGACGAGAAAAAGATGAAAATCCAGGTGGCGGAGCAATATTTTTTCTGGCCGTTGTATGAGGCGGTGGCGCGTATCATTCGGGACGGCGTGATCGGAGAGGCGCAGATGGCGATGCTGTCCGCCGTTCACGGATATCACGCGATGAATCTTTTTCGCAGGCTGCTGGGGATCGGCTTCGAAAATTGCAGAATACACGGAGAGTCTTTTCCGACCTCTTTTGTTAAAACGGAGGACAGGGGAGGCTTCGACTATGCGGGCCGGATGATCCGCACGCAGAGAGAGGTGGCCACGCTCGCCTTTGACAATGGGAAGACGGCGATCTACGACTTTATGGGCGAACAGTATAATTCCGTCATCCGGACCCGACGATTGAACATACAGGGAACGCGGGGAGAAATTAATGATTTTACAGTGCGCTTTCTGAACGAAAGAAACGAAGGCGCAGAGGGAATGATACGGAGGGTGGATAGAGGCGTTTTGGGAAACAGCGGTTGGTATCATCTCGGGATGCAGTTTCAGGACCGGTTCGTGTATAAAAATCCGCTGGCACCCGTCAGACAGAACGACGATGAACTGGCCGTGGCGCAGTGTCTGATCGGGATGGGAGAATATCTTGATTCCGGGAAGGCGTTTTCCTCCCTGCGGGATGCGTTGCAGGACACATACCTGTCCTTTGTAACGGAGCAGGCCGTGGCGCAGGGTATAACGATAAGGACAGAGGATCAGGACTGGGTTTAAGGAGGCAGATATGAGAAGCAAGACGATAACGAGGCAGGAGCTTTGCAGTATGTTCGATCATACTAATCTGAGGGCCTGCGCCAAACAGGAAGATTTTGAGAAACTCTGTGAGGAGGCAAAAAGAAACCGCTTTGCCATGGTAGCCGTCAATCCGGCTCCGGTGCCGCTGTGCAAACGGCTGCTGGAGGGCAGCGGCGTGCATGTGGGGGCTGCGATCAGCTTTCCGCTGGGTCAGGAGAGTCTGCCCGTGAAGCTGTTTTCCGCAAACCAGGCCATACAAGACGGCGCGGACGAGATCGACTACGTGGTCGATCTGGGAAACGTGAAGAACGGAAAATGGGAACAGGTGAAGGAGGAAATGGAAAAGCTGGTCTTACTGTGCAGAAGGCAGGGTGTCATATCCAAAGTAATCTTTGAGATCTGCTACCTGACGCAGGAGGAGATCGTCCGGCTGGCGCAGATCGCAAAAACGGTCGGGCCGGATTATATCAAGACCAGCACCGGCCTGGGGCCCCATGGGGCCACGGCAGAGGCGGTTCGTACTATGAAGCAAAACGCGGGTGAAAAGGTAAAAGTGAAGGCAGCGGGAGGAATCCGCGATTGGAAAAGCTGCGCCGCCATGATCGACGCCGGAGCGGAACGGATCGGTACGAGCAGTTCCCTTAAAATACTGGAAGAATTCGACGCCGCATACGGCGCGAGGTAGAGGAGGAACCTGATGGCGCATATTGAGATCAGGACGAAAAATCCCACGGAACCGCCCGTTTGGCTTGCGGATGCCATTATATATGAACTGAATCCCAAGACCTTCACCTCTCCCCGCGGAGAAGGGGACGGCTCCGGCAGCGGCACCTTCCAAAGCGCCGCCGGGAAGCTTCCTTACTTGAAGGAACTGGGCGTAAATACGATCTGGCTGGCCGGCTTTACAAAGGGAAACCGGCATTTTTCGGATTTCTGGACACCGTATGCGATGGAAGATCCCTCGCGGGTGGAGGAAACGCTGGGGACAGAGGAAGATCTGGAAGAATTTGTCAGGAAAGCGCATCGACTGGGCATCCGGGTGCTGGCGGAAGCTGTCACCCACGGCGTAACCTTCAACAGTCCGCTGGTCCGGGAACATCCGGCGTGGTTTCGCGGCAGCGAATGGGGAATGGCGGATTTTAACTACGAAAATCCGGAGTTTAGGGAATGGTGGATCGATCTGTGGGTGGGGCACACGTTAAAGTATGGATTTGACGGGTACCGGCTGGACGGGCCCAACGGCGTATCGTCCTTTGAGACCGTGCTGGCGGTATGGGATGATATCGCGCACAGATGTCTGGAAATGGGACGCGAAATCGCGGTGATGGGAGAAAACAGCAGATACCATATCCGTCAGTGTGACAGAGAGTATTTTTCGCACGATATGGCGGGAGAGTTCAGCGCCGAACCGACGTTTGCGACGATGCAGATCAGCTGCCATGACGAAGGAATCAATATGGGACCCGGAAATTATTACGCGCTGCGCGGCAGCAGGTTCAAATTCGGGTATAGCGCCGTTTTCGGATATAATATTCCGCTGTTCATGGCGGGAGAGGAATTTGACGCGGACTTTCATGGCGTCGGGAACCTGAAGAAAAAAATTTATGACGGATTTGAAAACAGCAGAGAGATCGACTTCTACGATGAAAATCCGGATACCGCCGGCGGCGGCTGGCTTCTGGGCAACCGGCTCGACTGGACGGAAACGGAACGGGAGGGTCACAGGGAAATGCTTTTGGACTGCAGAAAAATTCTGCGGATCAGGAATGAAAACGCCGATATTCTCCATTATAACAGGGAGAAAACTGCGATTCTCCCCGTCAAATGTATCCCCAAAAGCGGTTCTGTGCCGTATATCCGCTATCTTGAGGGACGGGCAGCGATTCTGATCGTGGGGAATGAAAGAATTTCGGACTGTGAATTTATCGTTCAGATTCCTTTAGGACAAATGAAATTTTCAGAATGTGGGGCGTACCGGGTAACGGATTTATGGAACGGACAGGAACGGATCGTGGAGGGGCGTTATATGAAATGCTTAAAGGTTACGGTGCCCGGCGATTACAAGGCGCAAGGAGGCGTACGGGCATTTCGGATCTCGGCGGTATGAAAGCCGCCGGGATCCGGAATAGCCGATATGATAGCCTTCCTTTTGAAGCTCCTTTATCGCCTTCCATACGGCGTTTCTGGAAACGTCCGATATCCCCGCAAGGCGTTCGCCCGATATACTTTCTCTCCGCTGTCTTTCCAACAGCTCCAGGATACGGTTTTTGTATTCATTTCTTTCTCATCATCCTAATCGAAATCGTTTATAACCTCCACATGACATACCTTCATCGCTTCAAGCGAATTGTGGTGACTTGCCGGGGACACGCCCGCACAGCAGGAAGCGTCCACGACGATCTGCGCCTCAGGATCGGCTGCCTTTGCGAGCATGACATTGGAAATAACGCAAATATCCGTACACAGCCCGACAAACTCAATATACAAATACGCTTCGCGCGCGATATCCTTTGCCAGAGCAAGAGAACCGAACGCCGGTTTTCTGTAACAGGACGCATGTGGAAATCTTTTTTGAATGGCGCTCTTTACTTCTCCGTTCATTTCCCATCCGGGAGTATTCTTCACACAGTGTATTACAGGAAGATGCTTCCCCTCGTTCGTTAACAGATAATCATCGCCGTGCGTGTCCATCGTGAAAGCCAGATCGCCGTCCCACGTGTCGATTTTGCGGACCACACCCGGGACTATGGCGACGGCGTCCGATGTTCCGAGGACCCCGTCGATAAAATCGTTTTGCATGTCCACAACGACTAAAAGCTTCTTCATATTCTAATCCCTCTTTTCCGTTTCTGATGTGCCTTCTCTTTTTACGTCCGCAGCCGCGTATATTATAACATGCTTTCCGCCGCCTGTCACTCCGGGATAAGGGAATATCCCAAAAGCCCTAAAAGTGCCTGACAGCCCCCGGCGCGCATGATTGCTAATACATTTCAAAGGAGTATCTCCCGAGTTTGCCACTTGCTAATTAATCTCAATTAAAATTTTTCCTTATTTTGCAAGGTTTTCCTTGCTTTTTTT
>CANQUI010000046.1 GCA_947626995.1 uncultured Eisenbergiella sp.
GACTGAGAGTCATCTATCAGGGAAAGTGGATTGGAAAATACCCGCTGGAGGAACTGGAAAAGTATTTCCGGCTCAATCTGACCGCAGAAGATGCGACAGAGCAGAATACGCTGCAAATACACAATCTGGTGGCGCTTCAAAACGCCTGGCTGTTTATGAGCACCCCGGCCGCTCTGACGACGGATATTCTTACGGAAAAGTTTCGTGCAGAGTTGGAAGAATATCATGACAGCGTAATTGGGAAACGGAAGGCGCTGGGCGTTCTGATCCGCGGCACGGACTATGTGGTTTCCAATATGGGAGGGGATCGCCGCATGGCCTCCGCAGAGCGGACGTACAGCTGCTTTACAACCTGGAAAAGAAGCTATACAAAAAGGAAGAGTACGACAGCCGGGTGATGGACACCACCGTCAACTATATCTACGCCATCTATCTGCTGTCGCGCTGCGACGGATTTATCGCCAGCGGACAATGCAACGGCGTGGATATGGTTCTGTCGTTTCATGAAACCCGGTTCGAGAACTTTTATCGGTTTGCAAACGGGGAAGAGTAGGCGGATGCGATCTATTCGGAAACGGAGGATGAAATATGGCATGTTCTGATTTTTTGCAGCAAAAGGCAGAATGGAAAAGAAAAGGATGGTCTATTCCTGAATTAAGAGGAAAAAAGCAGGAGTGGTTCCGGTTGGTAGTAGAACTTGTGCAGTCGATCGGGAATGACTCCATAAGAGACTTGAGCTTTCCGCCGGATTTGAAAAGTATGAAGGCGGATTATCCGTGGCGTACCTATGCGCCGTTTTTAAAAGGAGTCGGGTTGGTCAGCAACCGATCCGGCACCTTACAGTTAACGGAAAGTGGATTAAAATTCTGTCAGAATCCTTCCCAAAACGATCTGGCCTTTTTCCTGCATGACAGATATCGCCTTTTTGGAGAAATATTAAAATTGATACAGTCATGTCCCAAGACCGTGGAGGAAGTGGATCAGGAGCTTTGCAGGGAGTATGGGCTAAATTGGGTCAATTTGAGCAATACCAGGCGGAGGATGGACTGGCTGGAGGTTCTGGATCTGATTCATTATATCGGGAATCGGAAATGGGGATTAACAGACCGGGGGCTGCATTTCCTTTCACATATCATCCTGGTGACGCCTCAGGCCCTGGAATCCGACGACACGGAGAAAGAAACCGTTTCCATTACGCCGCCCCCTGCGGAAGTGCAGGAACTGCTGCAGGCGCTGAAGGAGAATCCGTCGCTTCATAAAAAAAGAAATACTTACAATACATTTGTTCCCAGTCCCAATCGGATCGAAAATCTCCGTATTATTGTGCAGTATGCTTCTGAAAGAGTGACCCGTGCAGAACTGTTTCGTTTTATCGAGGAAGAGTTTGGAGTAAAGACAAGCAGCGTAGAATCCATGATGCCGTCTTTGAAGGCGGATGGATTGCTGGAAGAAGTGGGCAGAAATATTTATACGGCGACTCCGGCTGCAAAGGCGTGGTGCGAAAGCGGGAACGATCTGGATTTCATCAGGATTCTTCACGCGCATAAGCGTTTTGTCGGAGAGCTGCTTGTCGCGGCCAGGCGTGCGCTGGCAAGAAATGATATTTATGCGCAGGCCGGAAAATATGGTCTTAATACAGAAAAAACAAGGTGGATTATCGGCTTTTTATTGGAAGCGGGTCTTTTGGAAGAAACGCAGTACCTGCACATTAAGACAACGCCGTTGGGATTACAGCTGGCGGATGAATTGCCGATGTGGGAGACTCCGCCAGAGAAAACCGCAGGAGAGGAAGCGGAATTTACAGAGGAACAAAAGACGGATCCTGACAAAAATGCCCAAACTGCCGAAGAGAAACTGTTCGGAGCATTATGCGCCGCCGCCAAAGATCCCATGGCGGCGGGAAATGCTTCCGGCGTGGCCTTCGAGGAAGCGATCGCTGCGGTCTTTCGGTATATGGGATTTGAGGCAAAGCGTGTCGGCGGTTCCGGCGATACGGATGTTGTCGTCCGCTGGACAGATCAGGAAGGTAAAACGACCGTCGCGATTATTGACGGAAAAAGCAAGACCGGCGGCGTAGTGACGCACAGCGACATCAGCGATGTGGCGATTGAGACGCACAAGGAGAAAAACAGCGCCGATTTCGTCGCAATTATCGGCCCGGGATTTGGTGGGGATACCATTAAAAATCATGCGCGAAAGAAGGGGTTCTCCCTGATTACCGTTTCGCAGATCATTGACATTGCAAAGAGCTCCAGGACGCTGGGCTTATCCTTAACGGAAATTGCCCTACTCTTTAAAGTGCCAAACGGTCTTTCTCAGCTGGAGGAATTGCTCTCCGCAAAGAAGCGTGAAATGGAAATTGTAACGCTTGTAATTTCCACCTTTATGCAGGAACAGGAAGTCATGAGCGGTCTGTCCGCCCGTGATTTGTTTTTCCTCTTACGGCAAACCAATTTATCGCCCTCGCTGGACGAATTGATTCATACTTTTGAAATCCTTTCAAAGGAAGAAATCGGGGTTTTGACAGAGGTTGAGACCGCTCCCTGTCTGGAGAACGTAACCTATCTGCTCCGTGGAGGGATACGCAGTGTGAACCGGCTGCGGGCGCTGGCATCGGCAATTGAAAAAGGGCTGTTGTGACATGGATCGGACCGTTCTTTGTATCGCTCCCGGGGTTAACATGATATTGCGCTAATGCGGATATCCGGCTGTGGAAATTGAATGGAAGACAGGAGCGCTGTGTCTGATGGAAAAGCTGGCGGAAACAGAAAGTAGTAAGCTTACATGAATTATTACATCAGCGATCTGCATTTCTTTCATAAAAATGTGACCGGAGAAGGCTTCGACTTTGACGGCAGGTCATATGCAGCCGCTTGGCATCGTATTGCCAGGCAGATCGAAGAGACGCGCGGCGGGACGATGGCGGCCTCAAAAACGGGCATCGGATAGAGATCGTGGTGTGAGAACTTTGGTCTACCTAAAAAACAATGATTATGATACAATGACTTCAGGTTCAGCAGGAACGGGCTGTGGCGGAATGTACATAGAAGCCGGCCTTTTTTTCCCAAAAGGAGTTGACAAAAAATGATGCAAGTGACAGACAGACAGGAGCGTGTTTACGGGCTTGACCTTTACAGAATACTCTGTATGTTTTTTGTGATAGCCTATCATTTTTCTTTTCACGGGAATGTAGCCGTCAGTTGTGCGCAGGAAGTGACTTTTAACTGGACGGTGCTTGCCATAGCCAGGATTTTTGGCGCGTTATGCAACGGCGGTTTCATGCTGACCAGCGGATATTTTTTGTATCGGAAGCGTTTTCGCGCCCGAACGGTTTTTCGGTTGTGGCTGGAGGTCTGGTTTTATTCTGTGGGGCTCGGCGTCGTCTGCGGTCTTTTGGGCGCGGGATCTTTTACCGCAAAAAGCCTGATCAAAATGCTTTTTCCTTTCACATTTAATCAATACTGGTTTTTTTCGACCTATATCGTGATGTACCTGATCTTTCCGTTTTTGAACAGGTGTATCGACGGGCTCTCGCAGAGGCAGCATCGGGCGGCGATCGTTATGGGTATCGTATTTGTACCCGTATTTGCTACTTTTACAGGTGCGAGATGGATCATAGGCACGAACAGTCTTGCAATCTTTATCGTTTTCTATTTTATCGGGGCATATTTTAACAGGTATGAGGTCTCTGTTCCCGTACAAAAATCGGCGGTCATGGCCGTCCTCTGTATATTTCTTGAGATACTTTCCCTGTTTGCCATGCGGCTTTTTTATCATCTGACCGGTATGGATGATGTTGCCTATCTGGTCTGGAATCAGAATAAGATCCTGCCTGTTGTGACCAGTATCGCGCTGTTTTTGTTTTTTAAGGAGATCCGCGTCCGCCATACCGGACTGTGCACATTTCTGTCTTCCTCGCTTTTCGGGGTCTATCTGCTGCATGAGGGAGAAGGAGAATCGAAAAATATCCTCTGGAATATTTTTGACAATTCGACGACCTATGCCACGCCTATGTTGCTGCCGCAGATGCTGCTTGCCATGTGTGCGGTATTCGCGGCGGGAATTCTGATCGACAAGATACGGATAGGTATTTTTGAAAGACCGGTCCTGCGAATATCGGATCCCATATTACGTAAGATAGATGCTGTCTTTGACGGCATATGGGGACGGGATACCTGAAAGAGCGAACACTTTCATCGGCTGTTTTTTTCCGGAATATGGATGTATTCCGGCGCCTGATATGATATAATCCAATTAAAAACCGGGATGGCGGGAAAGAAAGAGGGAACATACGATGGAATCAAAGCCGAAACGGACGGGTAAGGAGATTTTGCTGCGGGTCGTCATTCTGCTGGTGGGGCTTACCATCGCGCATCTGGGCGTTACGCTGTTTTTGCTGGCGGATCTGGGAGCGGATCCCTTTAACGTGCTGGTGCAGGGCATCTTTCGCAAAACCGGCAGTCTGACCGGTTTTGCAGGGCTGACCCACGGGTATACCCATATGGCGGTGTGTTTTCTGATCATTCTGATTCTTTTGTTCGTGGACAGAAGCTACATCAAGATCGGCACGCTTTTGTGCATGATCTGCGGCGGCCCCATCATTGATTTTTTTACGGGGCTGCTGGGATTTTTGTTTGCACAAGACAGGACGATGGGATTTCAGCTGATCGTGCTGGCGGCAGGGTGCGTGATCCTGGCGTTTGGCATGACCATTGTGATCAAGTCGGACGCGGGTACCGGGCCCAACGATCTGGTGGCGCTGGTGATCAGTGAAAAGAGCGGCGCCCGATTCGGAATCGTGCGGGTCATCGTGGATGTTTCTTTTATTCTCATCGGAGTTTTGCTGGGCGGTTCCTTCGGAGTCGGGACCGTGATATGCGCCGCCCTGGTAGGGCCGGTGGCGGGATTTTTCCTACCCCGGAGTGAAAGGATCGTAAACAGGATTCTGTGTAAAGTTTTGTAAAACCCGATTCTTTTCGCGTTGCGTGATTGGCCGGCGCGGCGTATCCTTTGAGATCTGCCGCACCGCGCCGAAAGAAAACCGGTGTGCGGAGGCTGTAAAGTGGATAGCGAATCAAAGACGCTGGGACAGCTTTTTGTCCCGATATGCCTGGAAACCCTGTGCTTTATGCTGACGGGGATGGCGGATACCGTTATGATTTCCTCTGTGGGCGATCAGGCCGTGGGAGCCGTGGGAACGGCCAATACCTATATCGGTATTTTTATCATCATGTTTTCCATCATATCGACCGGCGCGATGGCGGTCATGACCCAGTATATCGGCGCCAGGAGAAACGGCGTGGCGTATCAGGCGCGGCAGTTCGGGCTCATATTCAACGCGGCGCTGGGCACGCTTTTGTCGGTTTTTCTGTTCTTTTTTTCCCGGGAGGTGCTTTTGCTGGTGGGCGTGGCGGACAGCCTGCTGGATTATGCGGTCACATATTTTCGGATTGTGGGAGGAGGCTGCATCCTCACCGCTCTGATACCGATCTTTTCCGGGTATCTGCGGGCCTTTGGGCATACCCGGCAGCCGCTGGCGGCCACTTTGATAGGGAACGTTGCGAACCTGGTCCTAAACGCCCTGTTTTTGTATGCCCTGCATATGGGCGTAACGGGCATTGCCATCGCGACGGTTCTTTCCCGGATCCTGAATCTGGCGATTGTGATGTACGCCTCGCATCGTCTGGTAGACGCAGGAAAGGATCCGGAACGGATCTCAAACGGGGAGATCTTCCGGCAGGTGCTCCGTATCGGCCTGCCCTCCGCCATGGAAACCGCTCTGTACAATCTGGCGATGACGCTGATGATCCGGTTTTTAAATCAGATGGATGCGGCGGGATTTCATGTGACGGCGCGCTCCTATGCGGCGCAGATCACCAACTTCTCCTATTGTATCGGCGCCGCGCTGGCGCAGGCCAACGCCATCCAGACGGGGTGGCGTGTGGGCGCCCACCGGTATGACGCCTGCGATAAAGGGACGAAGCGGGCGGCGCTGTTGGGCTCTTTGGCGGCGGTGGCGATAGAGGCTCTCCTGACGTTGGCGTCCCCGTATCTGATGCGGTTTTTTACCGATGATCCGGAAATGATCAAAATGGTAGGAAAGCTGTTGGCGGTGGATATTGTCCTGGAGATGGGCCGGACCACCAATCTGGTCTTTGGCAACGCGCTGAAGGTGAGCGGAGACGCGCTGTTTACCACCGGCATCGCCGCGGTCTTTATGTATCTTTGCGCGGTGGGCGGCACCTGGTTTTTTGGGATTCATCTGGGATGGATGGCGGTGGGGGCCTATGTGGGCCTGGCCATGGATGAGTGTGTGCGGGCCGTCTGTATGTTCCTGCGCTGGCAGAGCGGCAAATGGAGGAACAAACGGCTGGTTCTGGATCAGACAAAGGCGGCCGTCTGAAACCGGATGGGTTTTTTGACAGAAAAGAGGAGGGAAAAATGGAATATTCCGCAGTTTGTCATTTCGCCGATAAAAGGTATTGTTTCGCGCTGCAAAAGGATCGGTTTCTGTTTCGGATCCGGGTCAAAAAGAACGATATGAGCCGGGTCATCCTGCATTATCAGGACAAATATCTTCCGCTTCGAATCCGTGATACCCGGCGGACGGCAGAGATGAAGCTGGCCGCTTCGGATCAGGTCAGCGATTATTATGAAGTGGTGCTGGACTTTCATGTGGTATGTCTGCGATATTATTTCGAACTGGTGGGGACGGACGGAGAACGGTGTTATTACGGAAATTACGAATTCCGGGATACGCCCTTTACCGATGTGGAGCGGATGTTCGACTGTCCGCAGAATCTGCGGGAGGAGGAAAGGTTCTGCGTGCCCCAATGGGCGAAAAATAAGGTGGTGTATCAGATTTTTCCCGCCCGTTTCGCCTCCGATCGGCCGGTGGATCCTAAGCTGTGGTACCGCTCTCCGATCCGGCAGGAGGATCTGAAGGGAAATCTGCGGGGGATCATAGGCCGGTTGGGACATTTGCAGAAACTGGGGATAGACGTGATCTATCTGACGCCCGTTTTTCGTTCCGATACCGTGCATAAATATGATACCATTGACTATTTTTCCGTGGATCCTGCGCTGGGGACAAAGGAGGATCTGCGGGAGCTGGTTGATTTGGCGCACGCTTTGGGGATGCGCGTGATTCTGGACGGGGTGTTCAACCATTCCTCCCAGAAGTTTTTCGCCTTTGCCGACATCATGGAAAAAGGGGAGGCGTCCCCTTATCTGGACTGGTATTTTATCGAGGGGTTCCCGCTGCGGATGAAATGGGGCGAGCTCCCGAATTTTAAGACATTCAGCTATTTTGGCGGGATGCCGAAGCTGAATTTGAAAAATCCCCAGGTGGAGGCGTATTTTATCGGGGTGGGAAAATACTGGATCCGGGAGTGCAACATAGACGGCTGGCGCCTGGATGTGGCGGATGAGGTGGGCCACCGTTTCTGGAGGCGTTTTCGGGAGGCGATCCGGGCGGAAAAGCCGGATGCGCTTCTGGTGGGGGAGGAATGGCATTACGGCGGTGATTTCCTGGAGGGCGACGAATGGGACAGCGTCATGAACTATCCTTTTTACAACGCCGTGACGGATCTGGTGGCGAGGGAAAGCATCTCCGTTTCTGCCTTTCTGGGCAGTCTGGGATTTTTGCGGGGAAATCTGCATCCCGATGTTTCCCTTGTGCTCTGGAATCTCATCGACTCCCACGATACGGCGCGGTTTTTACATTCCGTCAACGGGAACCGGCAAAAGCAAAGGCTGGCGGCCGCCCTGCAGCTTCTGCTGCCCGGGATGCCGATGATTTATTACGGCGACGAGTTCGGGATGGACGGCGGCCCCGATCCGGACTGCCGGCGCGGGATGGTATGGGACCGGGCCTATCAGGATGAGGAGACGTTTTCCTGGTATCAAAGGCTGATTGAGATTCGGCACAGCCACCCCTGTCTGACCGAAGGGACGGTGACGGCATGCAGGGCCGAGGATGAAACGGGCCTGATCGAGATGACCATGGAATCGGAAGAAGAGACGCTGACGCTGCTGCTGCACTGCAGCGACAAACCGGCGGCGTGCGAAGCGTACGCAAGACGGCGGGAGCTGATTGCAAACTGCCGTTTTGACGGGAAGCTGGGGCCGTGGTCCGCTGCGGTGCTGTGCTGACGGGAACGCGGCGGGAACCATTTGATCCTTTTCCCATATCAATAGGATAAGGAAGAAAAGGATCAGATGATATGGCCATTGGATATTTAAATGTGCAGGCGAAGACGGCGCAGGGAGCCGTTCCGCTTGAAAATGTGCAGATTCAGGTTTTGGACGATGAAGGGAACGTGCTTTATCGACTTACCACGGATGAGAGCGGGCAGACGCGGACGGTTCCCCTGGAGACGCTGGACCAGAGTTTTTCACAGGATCCGGATTATCTGGGAACGCCTTACCGCGCGTATGGCGTGACCACACAGGCGCAGGGCTTTGAACCGATTTCGGTCGCCGGGATTCCGATTTTTGCAGAAGAAAACGCGATGCTGCCTCTTTCCTTTGTCCCGCTGCAGGAGCGGCAGGAGGACAAACGGGAGGAGGCGATCGTTTTGGAACGCCCGGCTGTGGCGGCGTCCTACGCCCGCAATCAGCAGGGGATGGAGGCGGATCCGCGGATTCTGCGTCAGGTGGTGATCCCCAACCCCATAACGGTGCATCTGGGGGCCCCCGACGCGGCCGCAGCGAATGTGTCGGTCCCTTTTTTGGACTATGTAAAAAATGTGGCCAGCAGCGAGATTTATCCCACCTGGCCCAAAGCGGCCATCCGGGCGAATGTGGACGCCATCATGACGTTCGCGTTAAACCGCGTCTATACGGAATGGTATAAAAGCCGCGGATATTCTTTTGACATCACAAACAGTACGGCTTATGACCAGTATTATGCGCCGGGGCATCCCATCTATGGTTCCATCAGCGATGCGGTGGATGAGGCGTTTGGCGAGTATGTCCGCAGGCGGGGACAAAACGCGCCTTATTTTACCTCTTTTTGCAACGGGACCAGCGTCACCTGCCGCGGCCTGTCCCAGTGGGGGACGGTTTCTTTGGCCAATCAGGGCTATTCGCCGCTGCAGATTCTATTGTACTATTATCCCAATGATATTGAACTGGCAAGCACCGATATTGTGACGGGCGCCCTGTCCTCCTATCCGGGAAGCCCTCTGCGTATCGGAAGCGCAGGGCTGGACGTTCAGACCATCCAGACCTGGCTGAAGCGGATCCGGCAAAACTATCCGGCGATTCCGGTCATTACGGATCCGACGGGGACGTTCGGGGAAAGCACCCGGGCCGCGGTGGTAAAATTTCAGCGTGTGTTTGACCTGACGGCCGACGGGGTGGTGGGAAAGGCGACCTGGTATGCCTTATCCAACCTTTATGCTTCCGTGACCCGGCTGGCGGAACTGGACAGCGAGGGGACCAGCCTTGGGATCGGAACGGTTCCGCCCGCCTCTGTCCTGCGGCAGGGCGCGAGGGGACAGGATGTGGTGACGCTGCAGTATCTTTTGAACCTGATCTCCCGCTATATCCCGGCCGTGCCTGCGCCGACCCAGGACGGCATTTTCGGAAGCAATACCCGCCAGTCCGTCATCGCCTATCAAAGGCAGATGGGACTTAATCCCGACGGGATCGTGGGGGCGCGCACCTGGGGATCCCTGTATCAGACGTATCTGGGGATCGGGGAAAACGTTCCCCTGCCGCAGCCCGATACGACGGAATTTACTTATACGGTGAAAGCGGGAGACAGCCTTTGGAAGATCGCCCGGCAGTACGGAACCACGGTGGACGCCATCAAGCAGAAAAACGGCCTGATCGGCGATGTGATTCAGGTCGGTCAGGCGCTGCAGATCCCGGTGGAAAACCGGGCGGGAGGGGAGAATGGAAAAAAGGCGCAGACGGACTCACCCCTGCTTATAATGGGATAAAAACTGTTTCGTCCGTTCTTCTTCTGGGTGCTCAAATACCTGGGCGGGATCGCCCTGCTCCACGATCACGCCTTCGTCCATGAAGATCACATGATCGGCCACATCCCGGGCAAAAGTCATCTCATGGGTGACGATGATCATCGTGGTATTTTGTTTTGCCAGATCCCTGATGACCCGCAGGACCTCGCCGGTCAGCTCCGGGTCCAGGGCGGAGGTGGGCTCGTCAAAGCAGAGGATGTCGGGATGCAGCGCCAGCGCCCGGGCGATGGCGACTCTCTGACACTGTCCGCCGGACAACTGGTGGGGATAATTGGAGGCGCGGTTGGAAAGGCCCATCTGGGAAAGCAGAAGGTTCGCCTGCGCCTCAATCTCTTCCAGGATCTCCCGTTTTCTTGCTTTGAAATCGGGCTGTTCGGCGGCCAGAAGCTTTCTGGCCAGCATCACGTTCTCCAGGGCCGTATATTGGGGGAACAGATGAAAGGACTGGAAAACCAGGCCGAAGCGGAGCCGTTTTCTGCGGATGGCGGCCTCGCTCTGGGTGGAAGGGTCGTCGGCGTCAAACAGGGTTTCGCCGTTGACCCGGATCACTCCCTGATCCGGCCGTTCCAGAAAGTTCAGGCAGCGAAGGAGCGTGGTCTTGCCGCTGCCGGAGGAACCGATAATGGAAAGCGCCTGCCCTTTTTCCAAAGACAGATTGATATGGCGAAGCACTTGGGTGTGGCCGAAGGTCTTGCAGATATTGTTGACTTCTAAGATCGGCATTGCCGTATTCCTCCTTTTATCTGAAATAATCCAGTTTTTTCTCCAGCCGGCCCAGCAACAGCGTCAGGATGCCGTTGAAGATGAGATAGTAGACCGCTGTAAAAAACAGGGGCCAGATGGCGCCCGAAATGCCGTGGGAACCCTTCATAAAGGACTGGCCGGCCCAGATGACTTCCTGCAGGGCGATGATCCTGGACAGCGAGGTATCCTTCACCAGCGTAATGATTTCATTGGACATGGGAGGGACGATGCGCTTGATCATTTGCAGCAGGGTCACGCGGAAAAAGATCTGGCTTTTTTTCATGCCCAAAACCAGCCCCGCTTCCTGCTGTCCGACGGGAACGCTCTGGATCCCGCCCCGGTAGATTTCCGAAAAATAACAGGCGTAGTTGAAAATAAACGCCGTGGATGCGGCCAGAAACCGTCCGGTTTCCCCGCCGCCCCAGATGGGATTGTTTAAGATCAGGCCGGGGAAGTAATAGATGATCAGAAGCTGAATCATCAGCGGCGTGCCGCGCACCACCCAGACCACCAGCTTGGTCACATAGCTGAGCGGTTTGAACCGGGACATGGAACCAAACGCGATGATCAGTCCCAGGGGAAATGCGCCCACCAGCGTCACGATGAAGAGTTTGAGGGTTTGAAGAAAGCCGATATTTAAAGCATTGACCACAATCGGCATCTGTTCCAGGATCAGTTTCATAAAGAGGGCCTTTCTGTGTTGTGAAAAATAGAGAGCGGACAGCGCCGCCCTCTATTGTGCAGATCAAAATTTTCAGGGATCTTCCGGCTGCGTTACTGCTCGATCAGAGCCGCCTGCACGCCGTAGGTCTTCGCGCATGCCTCCATGCTGCCGTCCGCGTAGCTGGTCTGGAAGAACTCGTTGAGCGCTGCGGCCAGATCGGAACCTTTCCGGAAGCCTACGCCGTATTCTTCGCTGTTTAATCCGATGGTGTAGGTCAGGTCCGCATAACCGGTGCCCTCGCCAACCATAGCGGCGGCCATCAGGGAATCAATGACGGCGGCGTCGGAAGTGCCCGCGGAAACCTCCATCAGCGCGTCAGCCTGCGCGGTAACCTGCGTATAGTCAAGGCCCAGCGCCTTTACCTGCTCCTCACCGGCGCTGCCCGCCTCTACCGCAAAGGAGAGATCGGAAAGGCTGTCCGTATCCTGATACTGATCCGCCACGTCGGAAGGAACGATGACGACCTGCGCGTTGTTGCAGTATGCGTTGGAACATTCCATGGAGCTGGTCACTTCATCGGTGAGCGTCATGCCGTTCCATACGCAGTCGATGGTCTTGCCGTTGAGCTCCATCACCTTGTTGTCCCAGTCGATTACGATAAACTCCGCATCGACGCCCAGGCTTTCGGCAAAGGCTTTGGCCATATCGGCGTCAAAGCCGATCCACTCGCCGTTTTCATCCTGATAGTCCATAGGCTCGAATTCGGTGATCCCCACCACCAGCGTTCCTTTGTCCTGTACGTAGGCCAGGTCGCTCTCGGCAGCGTCGGCCGTTTCCGGAGCCGCCTCGTCAGTGGCCTCTGCCGTGGTTTCCGCCCCGGCTTCTGCCCCGGCTTCTGCCGTGGTTTCCGCCCCGGCTTCCGCCGTGGTGTCGGACACGGTGCCGACCGTTTCCGTGCTCTGGCACGCGGCCAGGGAAAGCATCATGGCCAGCGTAAGGGTAATTGACAGTAATTTTTTCATTTTTTTTCTCCTCCTAAAGATGCGTAGTCATGCTACGTCACAATATTAGCAAGTTAGCAAACTAAAGTCAACAGAAAATCGCAGGAATATTTGAAAATTCAGCCGTCATATTCTATAGAGGAGGGGAAAGATTGAAAAATGAGCATGATTGCTCATTTTTGAATCGGCAATTTGTGCCGGAGCGTCACAAATCTTTTTGCCTCGTCGCGTAAACGCTCTGAAATGGAGGGAAGCATGAAAAAAAAGATCGGAACGCTGGTGATCGGAATTGCCATACCGCTGCTTGTGGGAGGACTTTCTGCGCTGCTGTCCGGGGGCGGAATGGGAGTGTTTGCGACGCTGGAAAAACCCCCTTTGTCGCCGCCCGGATGGCTGTTTCCGGTGGTATGGACGGTTCTGTATACGCTGATGGGAATCGCCTCCTGGCTGGTGTTTTCTTCCGGCGCGGACAGCGGTCAGATCCGGGACGCGCTTATGGTTTATTTTTATCAGCTGGTGGTCAATTTCCTCTGGCCAATTTTTTTCTTTGATTTTGGCTGGTATCTGTTTTCCTTTTTCTGGCTGTTGCTGCTGTGGGTGCTGATCGTGGCGACCATTCGGCGGTTTTATCCCATTTCCGCCGCCGCGGCCTATCTTTTGGTGCCGTATCTTTTGTGGGTAACCTTTGCGGGGTATCTGAATCTGGGGATCTGGCTGCTGAACTGAGCGCGAAAAAAGAGTGGATATTTTGGGCTTTTATGGTATACTTTTGGAAAAAAGAAAGCCGGCGGAGGCATTTGGAAAACCGCAGGAGAAAAGAGGAAAAAACGATGGTCAGACATGTGATACTTTGGCAGCTGAAGGAAGAATATTCCGAAGCGGAAAAAGAGACGATCAAGACGGAGATCAAATCCGGCCTGGAGGGGCTTTTGGGAAAGATCCCGGGGCTGTTATCCCTTCAGGTGCAGACGGAGGGACTTGCCTCTTCCAACGCGGATCTGATGCTGGATTCCAGCTTTACGGACAAAGACGCGCTCAAAGGCTACGCCGTGCATCCGGAGCATGTGAAGGTGGCCGAGCAAAAGGTGCGTCCCTATACGAAAATCAGAGTGTGCATGGATTACGAACAGTAGGACTGCGTTTTGCCCACGCAGGTTTTGCGCCTCTTTCTGTCACGCCCGCCGGGCGACGGCATAAGATATAGGGAGAACCCAAACGGTTCCTACAATACGAAAAGAAAGAGGTTTTTACATGGCACAATTTACCAATCAGGCGCAGCTTGCGTACAACAATTCGGTGACAAATTCCAATATCGCCGTGGGCGAAGTGCTGGAGGTGCTCTCCGCCACAAAGACCGCCGTAAGGAGCGAATACGGACAGAACGATACGGTGACCTACACGATCAGCATTGTCAATGCCGGGGCGGCCGCGCTGTCGGGCATATCCGTTTCGGATAATCTGGGCGCGTACAACACCGGGAACGTGTCGGTCACGCCGCTGACCTATCTTGCGGGAACGATCCGTTATTATTCCAACGGCGTTTTACAGAGAGCCCCTTCCGTGACGGCAGGGCCGCCGCTTGCAATTTCGGGCATTACGGTACCGGCAAACGGCAACGTGATCCTGATCTATGAAGCGCAGGTCAATCAGTATGCGCCGCTGGGCGCAGACGGACAGATCGTCAACCAGGCGCAGATCAGCGGCACAGGCGTGACACCCGTCACCGTCACCGCCACGGTTACCGCAGAGAGCGAACCGATCTTAAGCATTACCAAATCCGTCAGCCCCGTTCCGGTGACGGAAAACGGGACCCTGACCTATACGTTTCTGATCCAGAATACCGGCAGCGCAGCGGCGGACGCTGCGGTGGCCGCGGTGATCACGGATACCTTCAATCCGATCCTCACCGGCCTGTCCGTCACGTTTAACGGCGTAAGCTGGTCGGAAGGGGTCAACTATAATTATAATGAACTCACCGGCCTGTTTTCTACGGCGCCGGGTCAGGTGACGGTGGATGCCGCTGCTTTTGCCCAGGATGCCGCCACCGGTGTATGGACCGTCAATCCCGGCGTGAGCACGCTGGTGGTCTCCGGGACCGTTTAAACGTTCCTGGGTCGGATATGTGCAAAAAGGGAGCTTTTCCCGGGCGGACGCCCGGAAAAAGCTCCCTTTTTTGGCCGTGCGGCAGATCAAAGATAACTGCGCAGCTCGCGGCTCAGCTTTTCTTCAATGGAGACCAGTCGGTTGCACAGCTCTTTCGAGGTCTCGTCCGCCGCCTTGTACTGGTTCAGATACCGATGCAGGGTTTTAATGCCCATGTTGCAGCCGTCGGTGATCAGATCGGCCACGGTTGCGTCGCTGTCGTTCATGGTCATCTTCATGTTGGTCTTCATCCAGGACATGCCCTTGGCCATGGGAGCGGGGTCTTTTTCCTCGCTCTGGTGTTTGGCCAGCTGGTCGTGGATCTCGGCCTCCAGTTTTTCGTGGTGGCTTTTGCTCTCGCATAAAAGCTGTTTCATGGAAGAATCCCCGATGCGGTCGATCACCTCGTCGATGGACGAAATGGCCATCTTGGTGCCCGCGTCACATTCCTTCAGTAAATAAACGGTGTCTTTTTGTTCCATTTTGCGCCTCCCTTTTGCCTCTGCGGGTGTTTTTGATAGTCTGTCCGGCGCCGCAAAAAATATACGAAAAAAGCGGATCTTTCTTTTTTTGAAAATAAGAGAAAAAGGAAGAAAGAACTGGAAGGCAAAAGAAGGGTATGCTATAATAAAACCATAAATTTTCAGGGAACAGGAGGATACCGATGAACAAACCAACCTTAGTGATCCTGGCGGCCGGTATGGGAAGTCGTTACGGGGGCTTAAAGCAGATCGATTCTGTGGACGACAGGGGGCACAAAATCATTGACTTTTCCATGTATGATGCCATTCAGGCCGGATTCGGAAAAGTTGTATTTATTATTAAGAAGGAAAATGAAAAGGATTTCCGCGAATGTGTGGGAGACGCGGTGAGCAGACATGTTCCGGTGGAATACGTTTTTCAGGAACTGGACCGGGTACCGGAGGGATTTCAGATCCCGGAGGGCCGCGTGAAGCCCTGGGGGACCGCCCACGCGATCCTGTGCTGCAAGGGTGTGGTGAACGAGCCCTTCGCGGTCATCAACGCAGACGATTATTACGGCAGGAGCGCTTATACGGAGCTGTACCGGTTTTTGACCACCCATACGGATGACGAGAAGCTGCGGTACGCTATGG
Organism: uncultured Eisenbergiella sp.; assembly: GCA_947626995.1. Taxonomy (GTDB): domain Bacteria; phylum Bacillota; class Clostridia; order Lachnospirales; family Lachnospiraceae; genus Gallintestinimicrobium. The sequence goes on from CANQUI010000046.1 coordinate 15,656, forward strand.
TGGGATATCAGCTGGGCAATACCCTGACGGAGAACGGTTCCGTGGCCCGCGGCGTCTGCGTGACCGACCCGGAGGGGTATCTGGAGCAGATCGAGGAACGTACCAAGATCATCAAAACGCAGGACGGCGCTGCCTTTACAGAGGACGACGGCAAGACCTGGGTCAGCCTTGCGCCGGACACGCCGGTTTCCATGAACATGTGGGCGTTTTCTCCCAGCATCATCGGAGCGCTGGAGCAGGCGGTGGAGCTCTTCTTTGCAGAGGAAGTAAAAAACAATCCGTTAAAGTCGGAATGTTATCTGCCCATTGAGGTAGGAAAGCTGGTCAGATCCGGCAGGGCAACGGTAGAGGTCTTACATTCCGCAGACAAATGGTTCGGCGTCACATATAAGGAAGATAAACCTTTCGTGGTGGAATCCATCGCGGCGCTGAAAGCTCAGGGCGTATATCCGGATCTTTTATGGTAGAAATCCAATCAATCGGAGGAAACAGAAATGGCAATTTTGGTAACGGGCGGCGCCGGTTATATCGGCAGCCATACGGTTGTGGAGCTGCAAAACGCAGGCTATGATGTGGTGGTTGTGGATAACCTGTGCAATTCCAGCAGAAAGTCTCTGGAAAGGGTGGAAAAGATCACCGGAAAGAAGATTCCGTTCTATCAGGCGGATATTCTGGACCGGCAGGCGCTGGACGACATCTTCCGGAAAGAACAGATTGATTCCTGTATTCATTTTGCGGGATTAAAGGCCGTGGGCGAGTCGGTGCAAAAGCCCTGGGAGTATTACGAGAACAATATTTCCGGTACGTTGACGCTGGTGGATGTGATGCGAAAGCACGGCGTGAAAAATATCATCTTTTCCTCCTCCGCCACGGTGTACGGCGATCCGGCCATGATCCCCATCACGGAGGAGTGCCCCAAGGGACAGTGCACCAATCCCTACGGCTGGACCAAATCCATGCTGGAGCAGATTTTGACCGATCTTCAGAAAGCGGATCCGGAGTGGAACGTGGTGCTGCTGCGGTATTTCAATCCCATCGGCGCGCACAAGAGCGGTACCATTGGGGAAAATCCCAACGGGATCCCCAACAATCTCATGCCTTATGTGACGCAGGTGGCTGTGGGAAGGCTGAAGGAACTGGGCGTTTTCGGAAACGATTACGATACCCCGGACGGCACCGGCGTCAGGGATTATATTCACGTGGTGGATCTGGCCAGGGGACATGTGAAAGCGCTGAAAAAGATCGAGGACAAGTCGGGACTGAGCATTTACAATCTGGGAACCGGAAAGGGATACAGCGTGCTGGATATCGTAAAGAATTTTGAAGCGGCCACCGGTGTGAAGATTCCCTATGTCATCAAACCGCGGCGGGCGGGCGATATCGCCGTCTGTTATGCGGACGCCTCCAAGGCGAAGAAGGAGCTGGGCTGGGAGGCCGAGTATGGCATCCGGGAGATGTGCGAGGATTCCTGGAGATGGCAGTCCTCCAATCCCAACGGATACGACGAGGCGTGATCCGGCGGAGGGCGCACAGCGCTTACGGAAGGATCCAAACGTCGGAAATGATTTCCTAACATCAGCTTACAGCCGGGCGGCAGCGCTTTTTGAAGCGTTCCCGTCCGGCTGTTTTGTCAGGCCACATATTGAAACATAAAGATAAAATGACAGAAGCTCCCCGCCATGACAAAGAGATGGAAGATTTCATGGGAGCCGAAATTTTTATGCCTTGCGTTAAACAGCGGCAGCTTCAGCGCGTAAATAACGCCTCCTGCCGTATAGAAAAGACCGCCCGCCAAAAGCCAGAAAAAGGCGCTGCGGGGCAGCACATTCCAAAGCGTTCCCAAAACCGACAGGCACGCCCATCCCATCGCGATATAAAGGATCGAAGAAAACCACTTGGGACAGGTAATCCAGAGGGATTTGATCAAAGTCCCCGTCAGAGCGATGCCCCACACCGCCGCCAGCAAAAGGAATCCCTGCCGGCCGCGCAGGGTGATGAGACAGACCGGCGTATAGGTGCCGGCGATCAGATAAAAGATCATGATGTGATCCACCTTGCGGAAGATCTTCAGGATCCGCGCCGGCACATCCACGGAATGATAGGTGGCGCTGGCCGCGTAGAGCATCACCATACTCGCCATAAAAATCCCCATCGCGTAAAAACAGATCGCGCCCGAGTCCAGCGCGGCTTTGATCAGAAGCGGCACCGTGGCAAAAATCGCCAGCAGCATGCCGATAAAATGGGTAAACGCGCTTCCCGGTTCTCTGATTTTGATATTCATAAAATCCCAACCTTTCATAACGTAGTATTGAAAACTATGTATAGTATATTCATATACTACAACATGATGCGGGATTTTGCAATTCTTTTTTATCAGAAAAGAAAAAGAACCGGCGCAGGCCGGAAGCCGGCGCCGGTCAGTCCTCCTCGATGATCCGGATTTCCAGATAATCGAAATCAATCGTTTCCAGGAAGGAATCCTGGCCAAATCGGGTATGGGAATGTCGTTTGAAATCCCGGATGTTGCCGTCCAGCCAGATCGGCTCCGGCAGATCGAAAGAAAGGCAGACCTCCTGCAGCGCGTCAAATATCTTGCGCGTCCGGTTTTCCGTTCCCGGACGGCAGACCACAAGATCCTTTTGTATACGGTTGTCCTGAAAGATTCTGGCCCATAAACGAAACATAACGTTCCTCCCCGCTTTTTTTCGATTATACACAAAAATGAAAGAAGGGGCAAGAGAGGCTTCCCAGGCACTTCTGCCTCTTTGCCAAGTCCGGATTTTCCAAAGGGCGTGTGGAAAGGGCAAAGGAAATGGAAGCATATTTTTCTGCCGCCCGGCATAAGGATTATCATAAGAACGGAATAAAGCAGGAGAGCTGCCCTTTGGGCATTTTCACAAAAAAAGAGAAAAAATCATAAAATTTATGTAAAAGATACACATTTTATGCGATTGTATGCTATAATCAGACTATCAAGCAAAGCGAGGCGTTTTTTATGGAAGCAATTTTGGATGCGGACAATCAGATTGAAACATGGCAAGAGGTTACGTTGGTTTATAACGCCGCATTAAAACAGATCAATACGAAGCTGGAGATCTTAAACGACGAGTTTCAGCACGTACATCAGTATAATCCCATCGAGCATATCAAGTCCCGGATCAAGACGCCGGAGAGCATCGTAAAGAAGCTCAAAAGCCACGGCTATGAATCCACCATTGAAAATATGGTGAATTATATCAACGATATCGCCGGGGTCCGGATCATCTGTTCCTTTACGTCGGATATCTATCGGATCGCAGAGATGATCCGCCTGCAGAACGATATCCGGGTGATGGCGGTCAAGGACTATATCCGTTCGCCCAAGCCCAGCGGATATAAGAGCTATCACATGCTGGTGTCGGTGCCGGTCTTTTTGTCCGACAAGACGGTGGATGTGAAGGTGGAGATTCAGATCAGGACGGTAGCCATGGATTTCTGGGCGAGCCTGGAGCATAAGATCAACTATAAGCTGGAAGGCAAAGCGCCGGACCATGTCAAAAACGAGCTGGTGGAGTGCGCCCGAATGGTCTCGGATCTGGACAATCGGATGCAGAGCCTAAATGAAGAAATCAAGAAGATAGAAGAAGGCGTCAGATATTGATTTTTGAGGAAAATGACTGTGTGATGTCCCCGGATGCAAGAAAATCCGGGGACTTTTTTGTTGTGTCACAGTAAAAATAAACCACCTGCTCTGCAGGTGGAGGGAAGATCTTTAGATTAAAGTAATCCCCCGTGT
>CANQUI010000047.1 GCA_947626995.1 uncultured Eisenbergiella sp.
GGTTTCAATAAAATTTAAAAAAGTATTTGCCTATCGCCCATTTTTGTGATAAAGTAAGAAAAGACAGATTCCTTATGGGGGTATAGCTCAGTTGGGAGAGCGCTTGCATGGCATGCAAGAGGTCATGGGTTCGAATCCCACTATCTCCACGAAGAAAACCGCGCGGGCGACGTTCGTTCACGCGGTTTTTCATTCTCAAAATTTTCTTCAAAAAAGGAGGCGCAGGGATGTTTTTCCATAAAAAAGAGACAAAATCCTTTGACCGGGAAACGGAAACGCCCGTCATCCGGGCCAGCATCTGCACCGGGGAGCAGGTGGCCGGATTTAAGGACAAGCGGACGGGACAGTTCAAAGAAATCCTGCTGATCCGTACGCCGGAGGATCGGAGAAAATTTTTGGGGACGTACGGGATAAGGCCGGAGGAGCTGAAGAAAGAATACTGACGGGCCAAAGGCTGCGCGGGAGGAGACCATGACCAGACGGTTATACTATGAAGATGCGGATCAAAGAGAATGTATCGCCCGGGTGAAAAGCTGCCGGGCGGTAAAGGCGGGCTACGCCGTGATTTTAGACGCCACCGTTTTTTATCCTGAGGGAGGCGGGCAGCCCTGTGACCTGGGCGTGCTGGAAAGCCTTTCAGGCGGATCGGAAAACGTGGCGGTCAGGGTTTGGGACGTGCAGGAACAGGAGGGGGAGGTCGTGCATTTTACCGACGCCGCCCTGGCGGAGGGGAAAAGCGTGCGCTGCAAAATCGACGGAAAGCGCCGGCTGACCCACATGCGGGAACATTCCGGGGAGCACATTTTTTCCGGCATTGTCTGTCGGCTTTTTTCATATTCCAATGTGGGCTTTCACATGGGGAAGGACTGTGTGACCGTGGATTTTTCCGGCCCGCTGACGGACGAACAGATCCGGGAGGCGGAGCGTCTCGCCAATCAGAAGGTGCTGGAGAACGTGGAGATTACGGCGGAATATCCCACGCCGGAGAGACTTGCGGTCATGCACTGGCGCAGCAAAAAGGAACTGACCGGGCAGGTGCGCATCGTGACGGTGCCGGGCGCGGACTGCTGCGCCTGCTGCGGCACCCATGTGAAACGCACCGGGGAAATCGGGCCGATTAAAGTCGTCGGAGCGGAACACTTCCGGGGCGGGAGCCGGCTGCGGCTTCTGATCGGGGAAAAAGCGCTTTCGGATTACGAAAGCCGATGGGAGAACGTGGAGCAAATCTGCGCCCTCCTTTCGGTCAAACCCGAACAGGCCGCAGAGGCGGTGGAAAAGCTGCGGCGCGACATGGAGGCGCTGCGTTATGAATCCGGCGCGCTGAAGCTGCGCCTGCTGGAGCAGATGGCAAACGCCGTTTCCGGGCAGCAGGCGTCCCGGGTATTGTTTGCGCAGGACCTTTTGCCGGAGGACGTGCGCAGGCTGGCGGACAGGCTTCAGGAAAAGGACGGGGTTGCGGCGGTTTTTAGCGGCGACGACCGGCAGGGGTATCAGTATGTGATCATTGCGAAAGAAAGGGATGTGCAGGCGCTGGGAAAGGAATTCAACGAGGCGTTACACGGCCGGGGTGGAGGCCGGCCGCCGATGATCCAGGGCAGGGTTTGCGCCACCCGGGAAAAGATCGAGACCTTTTTGAAAGAAAAGGGGATTTGACAGGAAAAAGATCGAACGCCGCGATTCTTTGTCTCCCATACAGGCTTTTGTGTATATGGTAAATTAAAGCCAAAGACGGAAGTAAGTATGGAAAACGCGGTTTTTTATGCGGCCTGCGGTACCGGCTGTACTTTTTTGATGACGGCGCTGGGGGCCTGCGTTGTGTTTATCCTGAAAAAGGATATGAATCCAAGGATCGAGCGGTCCATGATGGGACTGGCGGCGGGCGTGATGCTGGCTGCGCTGATCTGGTCGCTGCTGATCCCGGCCATGGAGGACGCCGCCGCATTTCCGGGGCCGGACTGGGTGCCGGTGGCAGGCGGTTTTGCGGCGGGCGGGATGTTTTTATTCGGCACGGACCGGATCATCCTGAGATGGTTTGGCAGAGTCGGGAAAGAGGAACGGTTTTTGGGGATGCGCAAGGGCACCACGCTGCTGCTGGCCGCCGTTGCGTTCCATAATATTCCGCAGGGAATGGCCACGGGGCTTTCGTTTCTGATGGCCCAGCGCGAAAACGGCCGTCAGGTGTTTGCCGCGGCCATCGTGCTGGTGCTGGGCATCGGAATCCAGAATTTTCCGGAAGGGAGCGCCGTAGCCATCCCCATCCGCCGGGACGGCGTGGGAAAGCGCCGCGCTTTTTTGATCAGCGCCGGCGCCGGGATTTTGGAACCGGTCTTTGGGATCGGCGCCGCGGCGCTGGGCAGCGGAATGGGCGCCTGGATGCCCTGGCTTTTGTCGTTTGCGGCGGGCGCCATGCTTTATGTCATCGCGGAAGAACTGATTCCGGAGGCGGCCGGCCAGAAGACAGGCGGAAACGACCGCTCCGGGACGCTGGGCGTCATGGTGGGATTTCTGGTGATGATGGTGCTGGATGTGGCGCTGGGCTGAAACGACGCGGCGGACAGGAAGCGGAAAGATCCGGTTATGAAACGAAAACGCGGCGGGAGCAAATCCCGCCGCGCCGTTTTAGTAATTTTCCTTTTTCACTTCGAAATAACTCTGGGGGTGGTTGCAGACGGGGCAGACATCGGGCGCCTTGGTGCCCACCACGATATGTCCGCAGTTGCGACATTCCCAGATCTGCACGCCGCTTTTTTCAAAGACCTGTCCGGCCTCCACGTTATGCAGGAGGGCGCGGTAGCGTTCTTCATGGGCCTTTTCGATGGCGGCTACGCCGCGAAACCGCGCGGCCAGCTCCAAAAAGCCCTCTTCCTCGGCGTCTTTGGCCATCCGTTCATACATATCCGTCCATTCGGCGTTTTCCCCTTCCGCCGCGGCAAGGAGATTCTGCGCGGTGTCTCCCAGCTGCCCCAGCTCCTTAAACCAAAGCTTGGCATGTTCTTTTTCATTGTCCGCGGTCTTTAAAAACAGCTCCGCAATCTGCTCGTAACCGGCCTTTTTGGCGACGGAAGCAAAATAGGTGTATTTGTTCCGCGCCTGGGATTCCCCCGCAAAGGCCTTCCATAAGTTTTTCTCCGTCTTCGTCCCGGCGTATTTGGACATCGTTGGACCCTCCTTTGTAAATTCATAAAATAAGAATCATTCCTGATTTAAAAAAATCATAATATGAAAAAAAAACGCTGTCAATACCGATTTTTATTTTTGGATTGCGGACGGGAAAAAACTCGCTTATACTAGAGGAAAAAGGAGATCGGCCGCCGGACGCGGTCTTTTGTAAAGGAAAGGGAACCGATATGAAAAGGAAACGTTGGCGCAACCTGGCCGGGCTGGTTCTTTTGTGTCTTCTGGCAGGATGCGGCGCGCCGGATCAGCCGGAGACGGCAGCCATGGCATCTGCCACGGCAACTGCCACGGCATCGGCGGCCAAAGAGGATTCCGCCGGGGATATGCAGGATTGGCAGCCCAGGACCTCTGTGGGAGACGTTTTGATTGAGAATCAGAAAGAGGCGCTGTTTGAGGATTTTTACGGGGATTATCAGGAGGAAGGCGGCGAGATCGCCTTTCTGACCGACGGGATTTTAGAGGATGAGGCATTTAACGAGGCCATTTACGACGGGATCCAGCTATACGCCATGGGGGCGGGCGTTTCCTTTTCCCATTACGGGGTCGGGGCGCGCGATCCGCAGGGCTATCGGGACGCGGTGGCGCTGGCGGCGGAAAAGGACGCAAAGATCATCGTCTGCGCCGGCTGGCAGTTCGGAGAGGCGGTGGGGAGCCTGCAGGAGGTTTATCCGGATGTGAGCTTTCTGATGGTGGACGGTACGCCGGTGGATGAAACCGGCGCGTTAAAGGATATGAATCCCAACGTGCACAGCATCTGTTTTCATGAGGAACAGTCCGGCTATCTGGCCGGCTATCTCACGGTCCTGGAGGGGTACCGCCGTCTCGGGTTTATCGGCGGGAAAGAGGACCCGTCGGTTGTCCGGTACGGGTACGGATATTTGCAGGGGATCGAGGCGGCCGTGCAGGAGCATGGGATCGAGGACGTCTCCGTCCGGTACTGGTATGCCGGTTCCTATGAGCCTTCCAGGGAAATACAAGAGACGGCCGCAGACTGGTACGCGGCGGGAACGGAAGTGATCTTTTCCTGCGGCGGTTCCCTGTATGAATCGGTATTGGAGGCGGCAGAGGAAACGGACGGACTTCTGATCGGCGTGGACGTGGATCAGAGCAGGCTGTCGAAACGGGTTCTGACCAGCGCCATGAAGGACATCAGCCATGCGGTGGTGATTTCTCTGGACGACTATTACGCCACCGGCGCGCAGTGGTCCGACGCGTTTGCCGGCAAACAGACGCGGTACGGCATAGAGGAAAACTGCGCAGAGCTTCCGATCCAGGACGGCGCGTGGCGGTTTGCAAACGTTACGAAACAGGATTATTACGACGTGTATCAGCGGCTGAAAAAGGGGGAGGCAGTCGTATCGGACGAAACCGGACGGATGCCTGAGGTATCGTATCAGGTGGAACAAAAGCCTGCGGAAAAGTGAGGGTGTGGATGCGAAAACATATTCTGTTTTGGACGATGGGACTGTTCCTGTCTGCGGGCCTGCTGATTTCCTGTTCTAAGAGCGCGCCGGCGGCGGCCGATCCGGCAACGGCGCCGGAGGAGACCAAACAGGAGACGGAACCGGAATCGAAGCCGGATCCCAAAGAACTGGCCCGGGGGGAAGTACGGCTTGAAAAGAGCGCGCTGGAAGATTACGCCGTCGATCCGCTTCTTTTGTACGACGACGGATCAAAGCAGATGGTCTATACCGTGAATCTGCCCCAAATCCCGCAGAGCGACGATGAGAAGCTCTATCTGTTTTTGCGGGAAAGCTATGAAGAGAAAACCCCGCTGTCCGGACGGCCCGCAGCCTCCTGTCTGAAAGGACGAAGCTGCAGGATCGAGCTTGCCTATCGGGAGGGGGATTTGTTTGGGTGTTTTGTTCCCGCCCTTTTGATCGACGGCGCGTACGTACCGGCAGGACGGGGCGTCTATCTGTCCAACCCGGAAGCACTTGCCAAAAATACCCGGCCGTATCCGGAGCCGGGCTCAAAAAAGGGACTTCTGCTGGACCCCACCATGCTGGGGACGACGGAGCTGACGGAATTGGGCGTGAAACATTCCATTTACAACATTCCCCTGTCGTCGCTGATGGGCGAGACCACCGATCCGGACTATCCTACGGTCTACTATACTTATAAAGGAACGCGCTACGCCTTCAACGGCAAGACGGTGACCGCCTATGACAACCTGTTTCGGTATCTGACGGACCTGGGGACCTGCGCCACCGCCATCGTTCTCAACGACTGGAACGAAACCTTTCCGGAGATGATCCATCCGGACGCGGCAGACGGCGAGGGCAAAGCGTACTACTTTATGTTCAATACCGCCCAGCCCAAGGGGGTCAGGGAGCTGGAGGCCGTGGCCAGTTTTCTGACGCAGCGCTATTCCGGCGGGGAGCACGGAATGGTATATAACTGGGTGATCGCCAATGAGATCAACCAGAAGGTGTGGAATTACATGGACACGGAAGATCTTTCCTACTATGTGGGCGAGTTTGAAAAGGCGTTCCGCATCTTCTATCAGGCGGCCAAAAGCGCGTATCAAAACGCCGGCGTATATTTCAGCGTGGATCATGCCTGGAACTGCAACCAGGGGGACAACAGCAAATATTTTAACGCCAGGGATCTGGTGGAGGCGTTTAACGAACGGGCGGTCCGGCACGGAAATTATGACTGGGGGCTTGCCATCCATCCTTATCCGGATCCGCTCTCCAGGGTGAATTACTGGTCCCAGACCTACGACAAAACGCAGGACGCGCCGGTTTTGTCCATTATGAACCTTTGCGTGGTGACGGATCTTTTGAAACAGGAATCCTATCGGGATACCAGGGGGGAGGTCAGGAGCATCACCGTGACGGAACTGGGCTTTTCGTCCGAGTCGGGAGAAAAGCTGCAGGCCGCGGCGTTTGCTTACGGATACCTCATCGTGGACGCCAATCCGTATATCGAGGCGTTTTTCTTAAACCGGCAGACCGACGCGCCGGAAGAGGTGATGCAGGGGCTGGCGTTTGGAATTTATGAGTACGACCACACCGAGAAATATATCAAGGACGTCTTTTGCAAGATCGATACGGATCAGGCGGACGCGTATCTGGATTCCATGCTCAATATCCTGAAAGCGGACAGTCTGCAGGAAGCGCTGTCCTGGGCGGCATGAAAGCGGGAGGGGACGGATGAAAAAAGGGACGACGGTGACGCTCTTTACGTTTTTGCTCATTCTGTCCGCGGGTATGCTCTTTTTCGGATGGATGACAAAACGCATCGGAGAGATGGATGACGGAACCTACGAGACGTACCAACGGCATTATGTGATGATCACGGAGAAGGAGGACAGCGATTTCTGGGATAAGGTATACGAAAGCGCGCGGCAGGAGGGACAGAAAAAAGGCGCTTACGTGGAACGCTTCGGGGAAGAGCTGGCGGTAAAATACGACCGCAACGAACTGATCGAGCTGGCCATCCGCGCCGGCGTGGACGGCATTATCGTAGCGGGAGATGAGGAGGAGGAAACCATCGCCCTTCTGGATCGGGCGGTCAACGCCCAGATCCCCGTGGTGACCGTGATGCAGGACAGCAGCGGGAGCCTGCGGCAGTGTTATGTGGGAGCGAACAACTATAACCTGGGCAGGGATTACGCCGGCCAGATCATCAAGATCCTGAATCAGAAAGGCGCCCGGATGACCGTGACGGACGGAGAAGGGAATGTGAGCGGGCTTTCGGCGGAAAACGTGCCGGCGCGGGTTTTGGTCTTAACGGACGGGAACCGCGCGGACACCAGCCAGAATCTGGTGCTTTTGGGGATCCGCGAGACGCTGGAGCGCGAGCTGGGAGAAAAGCATGCGGTGACGGTGGAAACGGCGGCGGTGGATAACAACCGGAGTTTCCGCTCCGAGGAATTTATCCGGGATATTTTTCTGGATCAGGAAAAGCTGCCGGACATCCTGGTCTGTTTGAATGAGGTGTATACCACCTGCGCCTGCCAGGCGGCAGTGGACTATAATAAAGTGGGCACCGTACAGCTTCTGGGCTATTACGATTCCGAGACGATCCTGGACGCGGTGTCCAAAAACATCATTTCCGCCACGGTGGCGCTGGATACGGATCAGATGGGGCGGCTTTGCGTCCAGGCCCTGGACGAATATATGGAAACCGGCTATACCAATAACTATATGGCGGTGGATACGCGATTGATTACGGCAAAGGATGCGGTCCGCCTGATGGGGCAGGACCGGGAAGGGGCGGAGGAATGACATGCCATCTTTCATGACCAGAGCTTTGGAAAAATGGAATCACAGGACGCTGCAGCAGAAGCTCACGGCGCTGTTTTTGTTTACCTCCCTGATTATCCTGGCGGTCAATCTGTACATGTACGCCGCCATCAACACGATGAACGGGAAGGTGGAAAAGGTTTACGCCAGTAACGTCCGGCTGAACGACCTGGGCGCGGCGCTGGATCGTGTGCAGGGAAGCATGGAAGAATATCTCTCCACCAAAAGCTCCGATTCCATGGAACGATATTACCGCAGCGAACAGGAATATCGGGAGCTGATGGAAGGGCTGAACGAGCAGCCGACTGACAATCCGGTGCTTTTGACGGAAAAAAATATTTACGGGCTGTCGGAAAGTTATCTGGAGCTGGCCGGCGAGATCATCCAGGCCAAAAGAGGGCGCAACGTGGAACGGTATGCCCTCCTGTATGAAGAGGCCAGCGTCCTTTACGACGAGATCCATACGTTTCTCTACAGCCTGAACAACCGGCAGTTCCAGAACAACTCCCGCAATTATCAGATGCTTCTGGATTCCCTAAAAACCATGGAAATCGTCAGCGTCAGCGTGCTTTTTCTGGTGCTTTTGGGAAATATCCTCCTGATCATCGTCAGCACCCGGAACGTCACGGGGCCCCTTCACAGCCTGGCCCGGGCGGCGGATGAGGTGGCCAACGGGAACTTTGAGATCGAAAAAATGCCCGTTCAGAGCATGGACGAGGTGGGGATTGTAACGGACGCGTTCAATCAGATGGTGGAAAATATCCGCAGCAGGATTGAGGAGCTGCGGCTGACGCTGGAACGCGAAAACGAGCTTAAGGAACGGGAACTGATGATGCAGAGCCATTTAAAGGACGCGCAGCTGAAATACCTGCAGGCCCAGATCAATCCGCACTTTCTGTTCAACACGCTAAACGCGGGGATGCAGCTGGCCATGATGGAGGATGCAAAGCGCACCGGGCGGTTTCTGGAAAACATGGCGGAGTTTTTCCGCTACAACGTGCGCAAAAACGATCAGGATGCCACGCTTAGAGAAGAGATCCATCTGGTAGACAACTATATTTATATCCTGAACGTGCGGTTTTCCGGCGAGATCCTTTTTTCCAAGGACGTGGACGAGTCCCTGACAGAGGTGCGCGTCCCCAGCATGATTCTGCAGCCCCTGGTGGAAAACGCCGTAAATTACGGCATACGGGGAATCGACTGGGCCGGCCGCATCGAGCTTTCCGTTTACCGCAAAGGAGACGCCATCTGCGTCAGTATCTGGGATAACGGCGCGGGAATGGAAAAGGAGCGGATCCGTCAGGTGCTTTCCGGCGAGATCAAGGAGACGGATCTGAAATCCAATTCCAACGGCGTGGGGATGAAGAACGTAATGGAACGGCTTTCGCTGTATTTTCATGACAGGGCGAAGCTGGAGATTTTCAGCGAGGGGAAGAACACGGGCACGGAGGTGCTGATCACGATCCCCGCAAAAAAGGAGGAACAGGATGTACCGGTTAATGTTGGCGGATGACGAGGGAATTGTTCTGGATTCTCTGAAAATGATCATCGAGAAAAATTTTCCGGGAGAATACCGGATCGAGACGGCCAAAACGGGACGGGATGTGATCGAACTGGCGGAAAGCTACCGGCCGGACATCGTGTTTATGGACATTCAGATGCCGGGAATCAACGGGATCGACGCCATCCGGGAGATCAAGAAAAGCAATCCGTCCGTGGAATTTATCATTCTGTCCGCATACGACAAGTTTGATTATGCCAAGGAGGCGCTGAGCCTGGGCGTCCTGGACTATGTGAACAAACCCTTCAGCGCCGACAGCATCACGCAGGTGCTGGGACGGGCCGCCAGGACGGTGGATTCCAAACGGAAAAAACGCAGCGACGATCTGAAGATCCGCGAAAAAATGGAAACCGTCATGCCCATCATCGAAAACGGATTCGTGTATTCCATCATGTTTCAGGATTCCTTTTCGGAGGATGTGGAGAACTATAAGCAGCTATTGGGCATCGACGCGGATTTTGGCTGTATGCTGGCGCTGACGATGGGGGACGATCAGAACGGCAATCAGATGACCAATGCGGTGGGCGCAAGCGTGCGCACCCAGAGGAATTACGGGCGGATCCGGGAGCTGATCAAGGAGACTTTAAACTGCGTGGTGGGCTCCGTGATCTCCAACAAAATACCGGTATTTCTGCCGATGGAAAACATGAAAATGGATTATGAAGAGCGGATCGGCATGATCGATATTTGCCGGGACCTGGCCAGGAGACTGAAAAAAAACACGGATATTTCCTTCCGGATCGGGATCGGGTCCGTCCGCAAGCTCAACGAAAGCATGGATTCCTACGAGGAGGCGTTAAAGGCGCTGGTCAATTCCGTGGGCAGCGTGGCCCACGTGGACGATCTTCCGATCCAGTGCCGGTATGACGCGGAATATCCCATTGATCTTGAAAGAGAACTGTTCGACACCCTCCGAAACGGGAACCGGGAAGAGTGCGAACGGGCCGCCGGCCGCTATTACGACTGGATGCTGGAAAATTATGAAGAAACCGATATGAGCGTACGCCTAAAAACACTGGAATTCGTCCTGTTCGCCGAGCATGAGGCCTACTTAAACGGCGGGATGACCTACCATTTCAGCGAACGGGAGAATTATCTGCCCCTGGTCATGAGCGCGGCGGGCAACAGCGGGCTTAAGGGCTGGTTTGTCAACAAGTTCGGAGAGGCCTGCCGGAATATGAAAGGCCGCAAGCAGGAGCACGAAAACCAGGTGGTGGTCCGGGCCCAGGAATACATCCGGGAAAATTATCAGCGGGACCTGTCGCTGGATGAGGTGAGCCGGCAGCTGGATCTGAGCCCCTACTATTTCAGCAAGCTTTTCAAGCAGGAGACGGGGAGCAATTTTGTGGAATATGTGACCGGCCTTCGAATCGGCCGGGCAAAGGAGCTGCTTTTAAAGGAAGGGTGCAGCATGAAGGAAATCTGCGCCGAGATCGGATACAGCGACCCCAACTATTTCAGCCGGATCTTCAAGAAAAGCACCGGCGTGACGCCCACGGAATACCGGGAAGGAGTCAGATCATGAAAAGAGCAATAAGGCTGCTGTCCGCCATGCTGTGCGCGCTTTTGCTGGCGGGCTGCGTTTCCGGCGGCGGGCAGCAGGAGGACGCTTCGGAGGATCAGGATCCCGGCATCCGCATCGGGATCACCTTCGATTCCTTTATCATCGAAAGATGGCAGAGGGACCGGGACGTTTTCGTGTCCGCGGCGCAGGAGCTGGGCGCCGAGGTCAACGTGCAGAACGCCAACGGGGATATGAACGAGCAGATCGCCCAGATCGACTATTTTATCGAAAAAAAGATGGATGTGATCGTGATCGTGCAGGTGGCCAGCGACGAAAACGTCCGCGGGCTTAAAGACGCCGTCAGCCGCGCGCATCGGGCGGGGATCCCGGTGGTGGCTTACGACAGGCTGATCCTGGACGCGGACGTGGATTTGTATATCTCCTTCGACAACGAGGAGGTGGGACGTCTGATGGCGCGCCACATGCGGGAGCATTTGCAGGACCAGGGGACGATCCTGCAAATCTGCGGGCCGATGGAGGATTATAATGTTCCCCAGGTCATGCGGGGCTTTGACGAGGTTTTAAGAGGGGGACAGCTCGACGTGGCAAAGACCGAGCATGCGGCGGGATGGCTGCCGGAGACCGGGTTTCTTGTCACCAGCAGCTATCTTTCCGAAAACCAGACGCCCGACGGGATCATGTGCGGCAACGACAGCATCGCCGGGCAGGCGATCCGGGCGCTGTCCGAGCGGCGGCTGGCCGGACGGGTGTGCGTGGTGGGACAGGACGCCGATCTGGACGCCTGCCAGAGAATCGTGGAAGGGACCCAGTGCATGACCGTCTATAAGCCGGTGGAAAAGCTGGCCCGTAGGGCGGCGGAAATGTCGGTGAACATGGCAAAGGGAGAGACCGTAAACACCGTAGAGACCATGAACGACGGCAGCCACGACGTACCCTACGAGCGGCTGGCTCCCGTGGCCGTCACAAAGGAAAACATGGATGAAATCATTACCGGCAAATATCATGAAGAGAGCGATATTTATCTGAATGTAAACCGGTGAGCATCCCCCGGACAGAGTAGCACAATTTTGCACCGGACAAATTTGCGCAGAACAAATTTGTCCGGTTCTTTATTTTCCCGGCGCGGATGGAATTATAAAAATTTACAGAAAGACACAAGTTTGTCCTGTCGACTTTATGGTATATTGGAACTACCAAAAAGTACATCAAAAGGAGGATGTGAAAAATGAAAAAGAAATTACTCGGCGCGCTGTTGAGCGTTGCCATGGTAGCCTCCCTTCTGGCAGGCTGCAGCGGATCCGCTCCCGCGGCGGACGATGCGAACGCCACGCAGGCGGAAGCTCCTGTGAGCGACAGTGCAGAAGCGGAAGCGCCCGCTCCCGCGGCGGATGGCAGCAAGATCGGAATCTCCATGCCGACGCAGTCTCTGGAGCGCTGGAATCGTGACGGCGCTTACCTGGATGAGCAGTTCAGGGCGGCCGGTTATGAGACGGTTCTGACCTACTCCGACAACGACGCCGGAAAACAGGTAAACGACATTCAGAACATGCTGGCGGACGGCGTGAACCTTCTTGTGGTTGCCGCAATCGACGGCGAGGCGCTCAATACCGTTATGGATGAAGCCGCAGAAGCAGGCGTTCCGGTTATCGCTTATGACCGTCTGATCATGAACGACGCGGTTTCCTACTATGTATCCTTTGATAACTACACCGTGGGTACCCTTCAGGGACAGTTCGTGGTAGATCAGCTGGATCTGGACAATGCGGGCGACAAGGTTTACAACATCGAGTTCACCGCAGGCGATCCCGCCGACAACAACGCCGGATACTTCTATCAGGGCGCGGTTGACGTTCTGCAGCCTTACATCGACGCAGGCACGCTGAACGTGGTGTCCGGACAGACCGATTTCGACAGCGTTGCGACGGCACAGTGGAGTACCGACACGGCTCTGGAGAGAGCGCAGAACATTCTGTCTTCCTACTATGCGGACGGCACCCAGCTGGATGTTTGGGTATGCTCCAATGACTCCACCGCTCTGGGCGTAGCGCAGGCGATCACCTCCGACTATGCGGGCAGCAACACCGTACTGATCACCGGTCAGGACGGCGACGAAGCCAACTTAAAGAACGTCGTGGACGGCATCCAGACCATGACCGTTTACAAGAACGTGAGCAACGAATCTATCGTTACCCTGGCTCTGGCACAGGCGATGTTAAACGGCGAGGAAATCGGCGAGAGCCTGATTCCTTCCTTCGGCATTGACTGCGCGTTTGACACCGAGTCCTACGAGACTTCCGCAGGCCATAAGTGCCCGTCCTTCCTGCTGGTACCCAGCGTAATCACCAAGGATAACCTTCAGGAGCTGGTTGACACCGGACTTTATACGATGGACGACGACGGCTATCTGCATGCCGTGCAATAACAGTTAAAACGTTCAAGGACCTTAAAAGGGCGGGGCATCTGTCCCGTCCTTTTTCATAAAAGAGAGGGAAAGGAGGAGGAACCTTTGGCTGACATTATTTTGGAGATGAAATCCATTACCAAGGAGTTCCCGGGGGTGAAAGCGCTGGACAATGTAAATCTGGTGGTGGAACGCGGCGAGATTCATGCGCTGATCGGCGAGAACGGCGCGGGGAAATCCACACTGATGAATGTATTGTCGGGGACCTATCCCTTTGGCACTTATACGGGAGATATCTATTATAACGGCGAGATCTGCCAGTTCAAAACGCTCAAAGACAGCGAGGAAAAGGGCATTGTCATTATTCATCAGGAGCTGGCGCTGATTCCGCTGCTTACGATCGGCGAAAATATGTTCCTGGGCAATGAAAAAAAGAATAAATTCGGATATATCGATTGGGATCTCACCAACAATGAAGCGGAAAAGCACATGAAGCAGGTGGGACTCAACGAATCGGCGCAGACGCTGATCAAGGATATCGGGACCGGAAAACAGCAGCTTGTCGAGATCGCCAAGGCGTTTTCCAAAAATGTAAAATTGCTTATTCTGGATGAGCCTACATCTTCCTTAAACGACGAGGACGCAAAGATGCTTCTGGATCTGCTCATGGAGTTTAAGAAGAACGGGCTGACATCCATCATCATCACACATAAATTGAACGAGATCATTTACTGCGCGGATAAGGCCACCATCATCCGGGACGGTTCCACCATTGAAACGCTGGTCAAGGGCGTGGATGATTTCAGCGAAGACCGCATCATTAAGGGAATGGTGGGGCGGCCCATGGACGACCGGTTCCCGGCCAGAGAACACCGCGTTCTGCCGGAGGTGGGCCTGGAAGTGAAAAACTGGACCGTTTACCATCCGCTGTACCATGAAAAGATTGTGGATAACGACGTCTCTTTCCATGTAAACAAAGGAGAAGTAATCGGATTCTCCGGCCTGCAGGGCGCGGGACGAACGGAGCTGGCGATGTCGATCTTCGGAAAGAGCTACGGCACCAATATCAGCGGCGAGCTGTATCTGAACGGAGAAAAGGTCGATCTGAAGAATCCCGAGCAGGCCATCGCGCACGGACTTGCGTATGTGACGGAAGACCGGAAGACGAACGGATTGATCCTGGGAGAATCCATTCGCTTTAACACGACGCTGGCGCGCCTGGACAAGGTTTGTTCCAGGGGCGTGATCGATACCACCGCAGAAAAGAACGTGGCGGAAGAAATGACGGAAGCCATGGGGACCAAGACGCCTTCCGTGGAACAGCGGATCGGGAATCTGTCCGGCGGCAACCAGCAGAAAGCGCTGCTGGGCAAATGGATGTTCACGGAACCGGACGTCCTGATCCTGGATGAACCCACCCGCGGCATCGACGTCGGCGCCAAATACGACATTTACTGTCTGATCAACAAGATGGTGGGAGACGGCAAGTCCGTGATCATGATCTCTTCCGAAATGCCGGAGCTGATCGGTATGTGCGACCGTATCTATGTCATGAACGAAGGCGTGCTCCGCGGGGAACTGGACGCGAAAGAGGCGACCCAGGAGAAGATCATGAGCTATATCATCAGTGCGGAAAATTAAAGCGAAAGGAGTGGCACATCATGTCAAAACAAAAAGGAAAACAGGGAGAAGCGCAGTTTAACCTGGGCGCTTTTCTGACCAAATACAGTATGGTCATCGCCCTTGTTGCGGTATTTATTCTGTTTTATTTCCTCACCGGCGGACGTCTTTTGTATGCGCAGAACATGTCCAACCTGCTTTTACAAAACGGCTACGTTCTGGTTATGGCCTGCGGCATGCTGCTATGTATCCTGACCGGCGGCAACATCGATCTTTCGGTGGGCTCGGTCATCTGTATGGTGGGCGGCGTAGCGGCCGTTCTGATTACCAACAAGGGCTGCAATATTTATCTGGCCATCGTCATCTGTCTGGCGCTGGGCATTGCGGCCGGCATCTGGCAGGGATTCTGGATCGGGTATATGCGGATTCCTCCCTTTATCACTACGCTGGGCGGCATGTTTATCTTCCGCGGCATCGGCCGTCTGGTCTTAAACAGCAAAACCGTTTCCGTCCAGGACGCTTCGTTCCTGAACATTTTTACGGCTTATATTAAAATCCCCGGACTGGATACGGATACCCGGATCCTCTCTCCCTTTGTGGTGGGGATTCTGGCCGTGGCCTTCATTTTATACAGCACCGTTTCCACAAGGGCCAACAAAGCCAAAAAGGGATATCGTCAAAACAGCGCGGTCGCCGATTTCGGACGCGCCGCCCTAATCAGCGCGGCGCTTCTGGCATACTGCTACCTGCTTTGCCAGTACAAGGGAATTTCGGTCATGCTGGTATGGGTTGTGGTCATCTGCCTGATCTACCATTTCATCACCTCCAAGACCGCGTTCGGCCGTTATTTTTATGCGGTGGGCGGCAACGAGAAGGCCACGCAGCTTTCCGGTATCAATACCAATAAAGTGTATTTTATCGCCTATGCCAACATGGGCTTTCTGGCCGGCCTTTGCGGCCTGCTTTGCCTGGCCCGTATCGGTTCCGTAAACGGGGCCACCGGTACTTCCTTTGAGATGGACGCCATCGGCTCCTGCTTCATCGGCGGCGCCTCCGCATACGGCGGGGTCGGCACGGTGCCCGGCGTCATCATCGGCGCGCTTTTGCTGGGCGTGATCAACATGGGAATGTCCATTATGGGTATCGGCGATTCCTGGCAGTACGTGGTAAAAGGCGGTGTGCTTTTGGTGGCGGTCATCTTTGACGTGGTCTCCAATCGCAAGAGCGGAAAATAAAACGCCGGCCGCAAAAGAAACGCGTCGGAATCCTTTTTCGGATCCTAAAAAATTTCCAAAAGAAGGCAAAAGCCCTTTCAGAAGTCTGTCTTATGGCTTCTGAAAGGGCTTTTTTGGCATAAGAGTTATGAGCGCGAAAGAGACGAAAACCGCCCCAAAAATATGGTAGAAATTGAGTTATTCGCGATAAAAATATATTGATTTTCCCGAAAAAAAAGAATACAATAGTATCAATAATACCACAGAATACATAAAAGCAGTATCCAGGAGATTTTATCAGGAGGAGAAAGGTTATGAAGCGGACAAGGAAGATGGGTCAGTCAAGGTCGAGATGGCTTGCAATCCTGCTCTGTCTGAGCATGGTATTCACCAATACCAGCGGCCTGACCAGCCTGGCGCAGGAGAGCGCCCCGACGACAGAAAACGCGGACGCGGGAAGTACAGAGCCGGAAGTCACGGAATCCCAGATTTCTGAGCCGGAGGTTTTAGAATCGGAGGAATCCGATCCGTCCGTTCCGGAAGAATCCTTTGAACCGGGATCCGAGGCGGAGCCGACCATAGAGGAGACCACTCCGGAGGAAACCACCATCGAGGAGACCACCACGGAGGAGACCACCACGGAGGAGACCACCACGGAGGAAACCACCACCGAGGAGACCACCACGGAGGAAACAGGCATAGCGCGCACAATGTCGATGCCTATGCTGCTGAATCTTTCGCCGGACGCGCAGGTGGAGGTGACGTTCTACGAGATGGCGCGCGGCGTACTCAAGGAAGAGACGGCGACGCAAAAGTCCGTGAAGGTGGGTGTCCTTTCGGAGAACGCGGGCACGCTGCTTGAAGACGGCCAGGAATTTGTGCAGGCGGTGATCCGGGTAGGCGGCAGCCGGGACGAGAGTTATGAAATCTACGAGATGGCCCAGGATCCGGATACGGGGAGCATCTATGTGACCACGGCGCCGGATCAGCTGGCAGGGAGCCTGGTAGAAGAAGACGACACGATCTGTGTCTACTACCGGCAGACGCCCCAGGAGTACAGCGTAACCTATGAAGCGAAATGGACGACGGGGGGAACCATCGATCTGAAGGGGACGGGCGCTCCCGTGCGCATTGAGGACAGCCTGGGAAGCGAGAAGAACCTGGATACGGATACGGATCTTACTTTTTATGTTGTAAAAAACACGGGCTTTTCCTATGTAGGGATCGAAAGCATAAAAGTGTATGACGACAAGGGTACGGATCTTACGACGCAGATCCTAAGGACGTCAAACGAAAGCAACGGAAATAAAAAAGGGACGCTGGATACAGCGGGTCTGACGGGTTCGATCCGCATCGTGCTCACCCTGAAGGAAAACTTAAATAACAAGTATGCGTTTACCTTTAACGGGGCCAATTCATACTGGTGGATGAAATGGTGCCAGTGGAACAGACATTCGGGCGGCGACGACAATGAAGGCGATCCGGCATGGAGTTATGAATACAGCCCGTCGAATGAGCTCATCTTTGAGGTGTCCGCCTATCAGCAGTATGAGTGGAACATCGACAAGGCGCTGAATAAGATTTCGGTAAGCGTAAACGGATCTCAGTCAGAGACGCTGAAGCTGCCGTCGCAGCAGAAGGGAGCGAAGGCGGATACGGTGCTGCCGGGAGTGGAGATCACGGCGACCGTGGAGTGCCTGGAAGCGGGAACCGGGAACGGTTATCGCGGCTTGAAAACGAATCCCAAGTACAGGGTTACGTTAAAGGCGCACGAAGGCGCGAAAATTTTTGGAGATATCAAGGTTGCCACGAACTTTAAGAGCGTGAACAAATATGAGGTATGGGCGCTGGAGCTGACAGGGGTGAAAGACAACCAGACAGCCTACATCTATCCGGAACCGTACAACGGGAGCGACGGTAAAAAATATCTGGGCAACAACGCCGGCGAATGGAAAGGCCTGGACGGCGGCGGGGATTGCGCTCTGAACCCGAAGACGAAGAGCTATATCGAGCGGTGGCGGAACGATAATATCTGGATCAAAGTGGATCTCATGGATGGATACAGCTGGGATCCTGCGGATCTGGAGGCCTACTGGGTCCGGGACGGCCGCTGGGGGGAGCCCCTGGAGGGCTTGCTGAATAATTCCTATGGGGATAACACAGACAAGTTAAAAGATTGCATCTGGCATGACGGAAGGGATGCGGCGAACCGGATGACGGTGGTAGCGGCCACCGTCGACGACACCAAGGATCTCCGTCTTGTGGTGCGCGCAACGAAAAAGAACTATCAGGCGGTTTACCAATTAGCGGGCGGGAACTTAAACGGGAATACCCGGAATGTGGTGGAAGACGTTTCGGACGCCGCCAACAAGGGCGTATTTTCCACACTGGCTGACGTGCCGGTGCGGGAGGGCTATATTTTCGGCGGCTGGGAGCTGGGGGCGGAGACCTTTGCTTCCGGAAGCGCCGTGGCGGTAAAGGAGAACGACAGCCGCGCGCCGCTTAGCAGCTGGCAGGGCAAAAACGCCGGCAAGACCGGCAAAGCCTATACCTATACGTTTACGGCCAAATGGCTGAAAGCGGAGGAGGTCAAGACCGCGCCGTATCAGATCCGGATCGTGTTCCTGGATGAGAACGGCGACGAGGAATATATCGTGCCGGCGGTCACCGAGAACGGAGCGGCCAACCGAAAAGTATTTGTAAGCCGGGATAAGATCGCAAAGCACGCAGAAGCCGCGCGTGTAAGCGGCAAGATCACCGGAGGAACGCTGCCTGCAGACTGGCAGAATCGGTATATGTTAAGCCCGGACAATGAGTACAGCAAGGTCGTCCAGGCGGACGGCAGCACGGTGCTGACCATTGCATACATACTGGCAAAAGCGGATTACACCGTGGAAAAAACCGTAGACAAGACCGAGGCGTCTGTCGGAGATCTGTTGCACTACACGATCACGGTGCACAACACGGGGAACGTGACCTTACAGAACCTGCAGGTAGAGGATGTCTTTACCGGCGGGAACGGGAGCCTGCAATATTCCGGCGGAACCGGAAGCGTCCAAATGGAAAACGGCAGCGGCGTAATTCCGAGCCTTGCGGCAGACAGTACGGTAACCCTGACCTACACCTATAAGGTGCAGGCGCAGGACACGGAGCTGGTCAATGCGGTGACGGTGACCAATCCGGACGACCGAGACAATCCCAAGAAAGATAAGACCACCACAACAGTAGAGTCAAAGACTTCGTATACGGTAGAAAAGAAGGTAAACGGAAAAGACCACCTGACGGATGTGAAAGTGGGAACGGTCCTCAACTACACCGTCACGGTGACCAACACCGGCAACACAGAACTTAAGGGCCTGAAGGTGGAAGATACCTTTACCGGAACCGGAAGCCTTGGCGCCATTACCAGCAACCCGGTGGGTCGGTATAATGCAGACGCAAAG